>NZ_JAMAUK010000008.1:0-171638 GCF_023714395.1 Niallia sp. MER 6
GATTTATTACAATTACTATAGATACCAATGGAACTTAAAAAAGATGACCCCTGTTCAATTCAGAGATCATCTTCTTACAGCAGCATAGACTTTTTATAAAATGTCCTTTACAAAGGGTACACTTTATAAAAGGGAAAGCTTTTTATTATGGAGAAATAACAGGAGTGATATACTGAAATAATGTCAATTAACGGATAAAAACAGCTAGATTTAGTCGTTTTGGTAGAGGATATTAGATAAAATTAGTATAATAATACTAGAGTGACTTTCAAATAACATCCATTTACATAAAAAATTAATAGAAAGCGAGAGAAGTATAAATGATACAGGATTTAGATAAAGCGGTAATATTTCAAGTTGGTTCAGGAGAATACTCTATTTCCATTAAGCACGTTATATCCATCGAAAAAGAGGAAAATATAACAAATATAGCTCAGCTGCCTTCTTATGTGCTTGGAATTACGAAGGTGCGGGATGAGCTTATTCCCGTTATTGATCTGCAAAATGTATTGTATAATAAGGCAACGCAGTCTAATGAGCACAACAGGCTGATTGTTATTAAAACAGAAGAACTGTCATTTGCTGTCTTAGTTCATGCAGCCAAGGAAATAATAGATGTAAAAGCAGAGATGATTAAACAAGCAGGCTTGTCTGCCTATCAAAAGACAAGCTATTTCACAGGTGTCTTGAATCTGGAAGACAATCGCCTCGTTATGGTGATTGAGCCGCATATTCTGCTTGATTCCCTTGATGGCATCAAAGAAATTAAGGATTATATGAACAAACAGCCTGTGTAGTAAAGATAGGATGGGTGATTTTAATGAAGGAATTCTATCCGAAAAAGGGCAAAGTCATTCTGCATGTCGATATGAATAGTTTTTATGCATCAGTAGAAATGGCATACGAGCCTTCATTAAAAGGAAAACCGCTTGCCATTGCAGGCAATGTGGAGGAACGAAAAGGGATTATTATTACATGCAGTTATGAGGCCCGAAAGTTCGGTCTAAAGACGACGATGCCCCTTTGGGAAGCGAAAAGATTGTGTCCTGAGCTGATTATCATGAAACCCCAGTTTGACAGGTATCGCACAGCTTCTTCTGCTATGTTTGACATTTTGCGGGAATTCACCGATTTAGTAGAACCTGTATCCATTGATGAAGGCTATCTTGATATAACAGAAAGCTATGAGTTTGGAACTCCCCTTGAAATTGCGGAGTCTATTCAAAAAAGGATACACGACCGCCTGGATTTGCCATGCAGTATTGGAATTGCTCCAAACAAATTTCTCGCGAAAACCGCTTCCGATTTTAAGAAGCCAATGGGCATTACTGTTCTGAGAAAAAGGGATGTACCAAACGTCTTATGGCCTCTTGAAGTCGAGGAAATGCATGGCATTGGCACAAAAACAGGTGAAAAGCTGAGGAAGCAGGGCATAACGACAATAAAGGATTTGGCGCATGCTGATTCAATCCAGCTGAAGGCAGTGCTTGGGATAAACGGTCTCCGTTTAAAGGACAGAGCGAATGGAATGGATAACAGACAAGTTGATCCTGAAGCTGCTAAAGAGTTCAAGAGCATCGGCAATTCATCCACATTGCCGAAGGATACAGCAAATCAGCAGGAACTATTTGCAGTAATTACAGAATTGGCCCATAAGGTTGCAACCCGAATGAAGCGCAAGAAAGTCCATGCAAAGGGGTTAAGTGTTACAATCCGGTATGGTAATAGGAAGAACTTTTCAAAAAGCAGAAAGCTTAATAACCCGGTGAAAGCGGAAAGTGACTTAATCCACATCGCAAAGGAACTGTTTCTTCAAGCCTGGGACGGCAATGCGGTCAGACTGCTTGGCATAACTGCAACTGATTTAGTAGAGAATAGCTATGTTGCCAAACAACTTGATTTATTCTCGTTTGAAAAAGAAGCAGAAAAAGAGCCTTTATGGAAAACTATTGAACAGTTAAAGGCAAAATACGGTTCGAAAATTATTGAACCGGCCTCAGAAAATGCAGTTTCAAAGGCTGATGAAAATGTAGGAACACAAACAAGTTTTAACAAAGATTTCCTCCAAGGAAAGTAGTTTTATAAGTAATTTACTTTTTAAGAAAATTTTTTTCAGAATTTCGATGAAAGTTTGTTTGGAATGAGCTAGAATAGTTGTATAAATAGTAGAATCTTGCTAAAGTAAAGTGAATTCTACTATAAAGCTAAGGATACATAGTTTAGAAGGGACGTTAAAAGATGACAAAACAGCAATTTGGGGTTATTGGTTTAGCAGTCATGGGTAAAAACCTTGCTATGAACATCGAAAGCAGGGGCTACACTGTTTCAGTATTCAACCGTTCAAAAGAAAAAACGGAAGAAATGCTGCAAGAAACAGAAGGTAAAAACATTGTTGGCACATACACAATGGAGGAATTTGTTCAATCATTAGAAGTGCCGCGCAAAATCATGCTTATGGTTAAAGCAGGTCCAGCAACAGATGCTACAATTGAACAATTGAAGCCATTGCTTGATAAAGGCGACATTGTTATTGACGGAGGAAACACTTTCTTCGTAGATACGCAAAGACGCAACAAGGAATTGAGTGAGCTAGGTATCCACTTCATTGGTACTGGTGTATCTGGTGGTGAAGAAGGAGCACTAAAAGGGCCTTCTATCATGCCTGGTGGACAAAAAGAAGCTTATGAGCTAGTAGCTCCTATCTTCAAAGATATCTCTGCAAAAGTAAACGATGAGCCTTGTACAACATACATCGGTCCAGACGGTGCTGGTCATTATGTAAAAATGGTTCATAACGGTATTGAGTATGGAGATATGCAATTAATCTGTGAAGCTTACTTCATCATGAAGCATGTTCTTGGCCTTGATGCTCAAGAATTGCATGAAGTATTTGCTGACTGGAACAAAGGCGAATTAGACAGCTACTTAATCGAAATCACTGCAGACATCTTCACTAAAGTGGATGAAGAAACAGGCAAGCCGCTTGTAGACTTAATCCTTGACACTGCAGGCCAAAAAGGTACTGGTAAATGGACAAGCCAAAGTGCACTTGACTTAGGTGTTCCACTTCCAATGATTACTGAATCAGTATTTGCACGCTTCATTTCTGCAATGAAAGAAGAGCGTATTAAAGCAAGCAAAGTATTGACTGGACCAGAAATCAAGCCGTTTACAGGCGATAAAGCTGCATATATTGAGTCTGTTCGCAAAGCCCTATACTTGAGCAAGATCGTTTCTTATGCGCAAGGTTTCGCGCAAATGAGATCTGCATCTGAAGAGTATAGCTGGGATCTTAACTACGGCGAAATCGCAATGATTTTCCGCGGAGGCTGCATCATCCGTGCACAATTCCTGCAAAAAATCAAAGATGCTTATGACCGTGACCCAGAATTGAAGAACTTGTTGCTTGATCCATACTTCAGCGATATCGCAGAGCAATACCAAGCTGCTCTTCGCGAAGTAATCTCAGGTGCTGTATTGAACGGTATTCCTGTACCAAGCTTTGCTGCTGCACTGGCGTATTTCGATAGCTACCGTACAGAAACGCTTCCAGCAAACCTTCTTCAAGCACAACGTGACTACTTTGGTGCACACACATACCAACGCACGGATAAAGAAGGCGTATTCCACACTAACTGGATGAAATAAACAGTTAAAACAAAAAAACACCATTCGGTGTTTTTTTGTTTGCTGAATTTTATACAAATTCAATATCAATACATACAATCTCCGAGCGGCTGCCCATGCGGATTGGAGGACCCCAAAATCCATAGCCAGATGAAACAATGGCATGAAGCTGCTCTTTTTGTTTATAGCCCCAATCTAATTCAAATACTTTTCTAGTAATTAAATGATTTGGTGCCATTTGACCTCTATGTGTATGGCCAGATAAAGATAAATCGATGCCCTCCTCCATAGCTTGCACTAACTCTGCTGGCTGGTGATCCATCATGATGACAGGGAGATCAGCAGGTTTTTGGTGAGCCAATTCCCTGATAGGCAAGCGGTCTTTGTCTGTCTTATCTTTTCTGCCAATCAGGATAAATCGGTCATCTATGACTTCTGTCTCATCCATTAAAATCGTTACACCGACACGATTCATTTCCTCCAAAAACTCCGGAATTTTTTTACCATAATATTCATGATTTCCTAATACACCATAAATTCCTAAAGGAGCGGTTAATTCCATCATTTTATCACCCATTCTTTTACGGAGGAAGGGAATAGGGTCATCATCAATAATATCACCTGGAAAAAGAATGATATCAGGTTCCAGTCCATTGATTTGCTCTACAAGCCGGTTTAAGTGGGCATTGCCTGATAATGTGCCAAAATGCATATCGGATGCCATTGCTATCTTCAGCTTACTAGGTTTTGCTGTACCTTTAGGGAGCATAAGCTCATATTGTTTAATAACAGGGGAGTAAGCATTATAGCTCCCTGCAATCAGTAAATAAGCAAAAGCTATAAAGGTCATAATTCCAATAATGGCAACTGTTTTATCGGCATCCGTAAATCTTGAAATAATATATGCTGCTAAGTCAGCTATTGGCAAGATAAGGACAGCATATTGAAGAAAACCGAGCCAATACGAACCGACAATCCGGAATAAGGGAATGGAACGGATGAGATGGCCGGCAAAATACGAATATGCAACGATAAGCAGTATAGCCGTCAAAACAGGAACATACACATTCGGCAGCAATACTTCAAGCCATGTGAAGATATTCCAGCCAATATATAAAATAATTAAATTATATAGAAGAAACACGAGTAAAAATTGCACGACTATTTTTGTTTTTCCCATCAAACTTCGAAACTCCCATCATAATATTGATAAGTACATAAAAACGTGAAATCGAGGATTTCACGTTTTAATATTGTTATTATTATAATCAGCAAACATCTACTTCAAACTGACTTAGCGGCCACCAGAAGAATCCGTCTTTCTCAAGAAGCTCATCTGCTTCTTTCGGACCCATGCTGCCAGAAACATAGTTCGGGAAGTTTTCTGCTGGAGTGCTTGCCCAAGCTTGTGAAATCTTATCAACATAGCTCCAGGAAAGTGCCACTTCATCCCAGTGGGTAAAGTTTGTTGCGTCACCATGAATGCTGTCATCAATCAGCTTTTCATATGCCTCTGGAGTATTGATGCTTGCGATGCCTGTGTTGGCATAGCTTAATTTAATTGGTGTAGCTTCCATGTTTTGGCCGGCTTTTTTTGCATTTAAGTGCAAGGTGATTCCTTCTTCCGGCTGGATATGGATAACAAGCAGATTTGGCGTTAACGCTTGATCTGGTCTGTCATAAAGATTCATTGGGATATCTTTAAATTGAACGACAATTTTGGTTGATTTTGATTCAAGGCGTTTTCCTGTACGGATATAGAATGGCACACCAGCCCAGCGGAAGTTATCAATCATCACTTTTCCAGCCACAAATGTTTCGGTTTGCGACTCTGGATTTACCATTTGTTCTTCGCGGTAGCTAGGAACCTCCAAATCTTCCACTACACCTTTTCCGTATTGTCCTCTGACGAAATAATCCTTCACTGCATCCCCTTCAACAGGTCTCATTGCACGGAATACTTTAACCTTTTCAGAGCGGATTTCATCTGGAGTCAGACGGATTGGCGGCTCCATTGCAAGCAAGGCAACCATTTGCAGAATATGGTTTTGCACCATGTCACGCAAAGCGCCGCTTGTTTCGTAATACCTTCCTCTTTCTTCCACACCCAACACTTCACTAGAAGTGACTTGAATATTGCTGATATAACGGTTATTCCATAGATTTTCGAAAATAGCATTGGAAAAACGAATTGTTTCAATATTTTGAACCATCGCTTTACCAAGATAGTGGTCAATGCGGTATACTTCATTTTCTGCAAATGCAGTACGTATTTGTTCATTCAGCTCTTTGGCTGATTCTAAATCATGTCCAAACGGCTTCTCGATAATCAGGCGCTTAAAGCCAGCAACATCTGTCAGACCGTCCTCTTTTAAATGTATGGCAATCGGACCAAAGAATTCAGGTGCCATTGCTAAGTAGAACACTCTGTTTCCGCCCAAATTATATTTATTATCCAAGTCGTCCGCAATGTTTTTCAAAGCAGCATAGGAACTGGAATCAGCTACATCATGCGAATGGTAGCAGAAGTGGGAAGCGAATGCTTCTAAATCCTTGCTGCCAGATATTGCTTCAGCGACAGAGTTTTGTACATTTTGTTTGAATTGCTCATCTGTTAAAGTTCTTCTTCCGACGCCGACTACAGCAAAACGAGAAAGTTTGCCTTTTTGGTATAGACGGTAAAGGGAAGGAAACAGTTTTCTGTTTGCCAAATCTCCAGTTGCCCCAAAAATCATGATTAACGCAGTAGATTGTTGATTTTGATTCACGTACATGGACCTCTTTTCTATATATATATGTATGATCTTTGTATCCCCATTGTTGTTGTTCAAGTTCTTGCAAAACTCGGTTTGCAAGCCTTGAGCATCTGTACAGATATAGAATTTTAGCTGACTAAAGTTAATTTGGCAAATATTATGTTTGAATATTTGAAAATTTTTAAAAGGTAAGCAGCCTATATCCATATCTGAAAAATATGTTGTCTTTTTAGATATTACATGATAATAGGGAAACTTACTAGGAAAAAGTTTTAATATATTTGGTTTGTGGCATTTTTTGCCGTATACTGCTATTAGTATCGATTTTTTTGTGCAAAATGTCCAATCACATACCCATACTTTTAGTAGAAAGAAGCTTAGAAAAAGAGAAAGAAGTGACTTGAATATGCAGCTTACATTTTTAGGAACAGGAGCTGGCATTCCAGCCAAGGCAAGAAATGTGACGAGCATCGCATTGAAACTGCTCGAGGAAACAGGAAGCATTTGGCTGTTTGATTGTGGGGAAGCAACACAGCACCAGATTTTACATACGAACATTAAACCGAGAAGAGTGGAAAAGGTGTTTATCACCCATCTTCATGGCGATCATTTATATGGGTTACCAGGCTTCTTAGCAAGCAGATCCTTTCAAGGAGGAGAAACACCTCTTACTGTATACGGACCAAAAGGAATTGCTGAATATATTGCTGTTAGCCTGAAGGTTAGTCAAACATACTTAAAATATGAATTAAAGATAGTAGAAATAGAAGATGGCATTATATTAGATGAAGATAAATTCACAGTGGAAGCGAAAATGCTGGAGCATGGTGTGGTGAGTTTTGGCTACCGTATTGTGGAAAAGAATAAGCCTGGTGTTCTGCAAACAGACAAACTGGCAGAAATCGGAGTAAAGCCTGGACCGATATTTAAAGAGATTAAAGCAGGCCGCAAAGTTACCCTTGAAGATGGCAGTATCATTGATGGCAGAGATTTTGTTGGACCTAGTATTAAGGGGAGAATAGTCACAATTTTAGGTGATACAAGAACCTGTCAAGCAGCAGTAGAGCTTGCAAAAGATGCTGATGTGTTAGTACATGAAGCCACTTTTGCTGAAGGGGAAGCAGACATAGCAAAGGAATATTATCATTCGACGACAACACATGCAGCTGCAAACGCAAAGGCAGCGGGGGCGAAATTTTTGATTCTTACCCATATTAGCGCCAGATATGATTGTGCCGACAGCCTTCTTGAAGAAGCAAAACGAATATTCCCGCCATCCTCTGCTGCAGAGGATTTCAAGGAATATGATATTCCAGTACAAAAAGATAGCGATTAATCATGAATGATATAAGAGGTGAAACGGATGGAAAGCTTACAAGGTAAAAATATCATAATAACAGGAGCATCATCAGGAATTGGCGAAAGGCTTGCTATCAATATAGCATTGCTTGGTGGAAGACCAATCCTGATTGCGCGAACAGAGGAAAAGCTCCAAAAAATCGCAGCAAAAATACAAAGTGAAACAGCAGTAAATCCAATTTATTTCGCTTTAGATGTAAGCGATCTGGAAAAAGTGCATGAGGTATTTGCTGAAATTAAGGAACAGGTCGGTTTTGTTGATATTTTAGTGAACAATGCCGGCTTTGGCATTTTTGAGTACCTCCATGAAACAAGTATTGCTGATATGGAAAGAATGTTTGCTGTCAATGTTCTAGGACTGATTGCTTGTACGAAGGAAGTTTTGCCGTCGATGTTAAGTGCCAATAAAGGTCATATAATTAACATTGCCTCACAAGCCGGCAAGCTAGCGACAGCTAAGTCAAGCGGCTATTCAGCAACAAAGCATGCTGTGTTAGGCTTCACTAACAGCTTGCGGATGGAGGTTGCTAAAACCAATATCCGTATTTCAGCAGTTAACCCAGGACCAATTGATACTAATTTTTTTGAGATTGCAGATAAATCCGGCAACTATGCAAAAAATGTGGAGAAGTTCATGCTTTCCACAGATTATGTTGCGGACAAGATAACAGCGCTGATTTTAAAACCGAAAAGAGAGTTGAATTTGCCGAAATGGATGAATGCAGGCAGCGTTCTTTATAATCTGTTTCCTCGTATTGCTGACCGGATTATGGGCGGCATGCTGGACAAAAAGTAATCTCCTTAACGGTAATATAGCCGAAACCTTAATTTCAGCCATTTTAAGCATCTTTCTATAGCTATTTATCCAATGAATGCAAGTCCTTTTTTAGTGTTAAATGGTAGTATCCTACTAGAATTTAGTATATACTAGTTTCAATCTTAAGTTAGAAGAATCTTCCGTTTAGGAAGTTAGTGGTCAGAAAGAGGGATGAAGATGGAAAAAGCAACATTTGCAGGCGGATGCTTTTGGTGTATGGTAACGCCTTTTGAAGAGCTTCCGGGAATCGGAGGCATTGTATCAGGGTATTCAGGAGGACATGTTGAAAATCCTACATATGAACAAGTGAAAACGGGTAGCACTGGACATGCAGAAGTGGTACAAATCACGTTCGATCCAGAGGTTTTTCCATATGAGAGACTGCTGGAGCTGTATTGGCAGCAAATAGATCCGACAGACAGCGGCGGGCAATTCCAAGACAGAGGTTCCCAGTACCGTACTGCTATTTACTATCATAATGAAAAGCAAAAACAGTTGGCAGAAAACTCGAAAAAGGCAATTGAAGACAGCGGCCGTTTCAAAAAGCCGATTGTAACAGAAATTGAGCCGGCAGCTATCTTTTATCCAGCTGAAGACTATCATCAAGATTATCATAAGAAAAATAAACAGCATTACAAAGAGGACAGAGCAATGTCTGGAAGAGATGAGTATATAAACGAGCACTGGAAATAAGCAAAAAAAGACATGCAAAGAACGAAGCTTTGCATGTCTTTTTTTGCTTAAATGGAGATATCTCCATTATATTCCCATAATCCGAGCTGCCCTTTAGCAGGGATAAATACATCCAGCTGCTTCATAGAGCTCACTTCCCAAGCATAATTGCCGACAGTGTAGTCACCAAGGAAAAATTCATTGCCGATAACAAGGCGGCCATCTGCCAACACTGCCTCATTCTCTCGGCTGTCTATCACCCGTAAGCAGTCTGTTAACATGCAGACGCCGATAATCATTCCTGTTGGGAGAGTGTCTGGCGCTTGGCCTTTTAAGTTCAACAGTTTTTGAATATTGGGATGGCTGCTTGCCTTCTTGTCTATTTTCTTACTCGTATGAATGGCAAGAGGTCCGCGGTAATTTGTTTTCCACGACCTTGTCTCGAATTTACTTTCACCAAGTACAAATAAACTTGCCCAAGGCTGGATCATGGATAGAACTTTCATATAAAGAAGCCAACCTTCCTATAAAGAATATGTGAATAAATCACTGAATGACATATTCCTGCAAAAAATCATCAATTACTTTTTCATATTCTTCTTTATTTTCATTATAGCTTTGGGCATGAAAACCATTTAATGCTAAAAAAAGCTTTTTAGGTCCTTGTTTCTTTTCAAAAAGCTCCTGTGTCATATGCGGCAAAATAAAGGAGTCTTTTTCACTATGGATAAACAGCATCGGCTTCGCGATTTTATCAATAACTGCAATGGGAGACACTTGGCGGATAGAATATCGTTCTCTTGCCCGCAGAAAAACATCAGCAATTGGCAGAAACAGTTTTCCAGGCACCTTCATTTCAGCTTTGACAAGATGATTAAGCTGTTCGCCAAAATCGGAAAAAGGGCAATCAGCAATATAAAAATCAGCACCGTCTTCGACCATCCCGGCATATAGAATCATCGTGGCAGCTCCCATCGATTCCCCGTGAATACCTAAAAGTATGTCTTTGCCTTTGTCTGCCTTTAACCAATCAACAACAGCTTTTAAATCGAATTTTTCGTAATGACCAAAGCTCGTTGTTTTTCCGCCAGACTCCCCGTGACGACGATGATCATAAATGACAACATTAAATCCTCTCTCAAGAAACAAGTTCATATATTTAATGGAGTTCGTTTTGCTTTCCGTCACCCCGTGGGCAATAATAATATACCGCTTTTCAGGGAAAGGCTCTGCTACAACTGCTTTCAGCATGTATCCATATGGGGAAGGGATGGTTACTTCCCGTTTTTTTAGGGATTCCAGAACTTCTGGCTTAAGTCTTCCAGCTGCTTTTTCCCTGTTAAAAATAAATTCGTCTTCTTTTTTCTTCATATACATCAATCGGTTCGTACAATATACACCGATGGATGAGATAAAAACTAAGAATGAAAAAAAATAGCGAAAAAATTTTTTCACATTCATTCCTCCGAACAAAATATTTCATTTCAAAAAACTAATATGAGTTTACCATTATTTTCTATAGAAACAAAGCGGACAATAATATAATTTGCACCCCTTGTCTCCTTACTGGCTTTTAGCTAAGCATGAAACAAGCTTTGCTAGTATTATACATACACAAAAACACGAGATTCGATACACATAAAAGCCTAAACAGGAAAAGATGAGTCAAGTGAGTAATTGTATAAGCTTCCAACGAACAAACGCTCCAAAATTATGGTATGATACTTTCATCAGGTTTTACAGAAAGGACGATGAAAGGAATGGCAGAACATCATTTTCATTTGCAGGCAAATTGGCCAGGACTTCGTAATGATATTGGCACAATTGAAAGCGGCAATTTAAAAACACAAATTTCTATTCCAAAGGAAATGGATGGTCCAGGTGTCGGGACAAATCCTGATGAAATGCTGCTCGGTGCAGCGGCTACTTGCTTTATAATTACATTGGCAGCAATGATGGAAAGAAGCAAATTAGATAAAAATAGCTTAACATTGGCATCGGAAGCGATTGTAGATGTGACAAACGGTGTCTTTACATATAAAGAAATCATCCATCGTCCAAATATAGTTCTTCCAGCTGGATCTTCAAGCAAAGAGGTGGAGCTTGCAAAAAGGCTCGCGGAAAAGGCAGAGGCATCTTGCATGATTACAAGAGCAATTAAAGGCAATGTTAAGGTTAGCCTTGAAGAGACGATTACAATCGAAGATTAATGGAAAGGTGGTTTCTTGCCATGAGAAAACAACACAGACCTGCAAAAAAGGATAACACAGATAAGCCTGTAACACTTGGAGATATGCTGAATGAACAGCTTGCCAAACAGCTTAAGGATAAGAAGCAGGAGCTGAAAGCTGCAGAAGAAGAAAAACTTAAAGTCGAAGAAGAAAGAAAAAAAGAAGAGCGCAGGCAGCGTGATAAAAACAAAAGCTTTGAAGAACTCTTGAACGAGACACCTATGAATTGGAAAGAATACAAATAAAAAAAGCAGGCTAAAATCCTGCTTTTTTTGTTTACTCTTATCGGTGATCCTTATAGAAGGAAGCTTTTGATACGGCTTGAATGACTTTTTGTTCGTCCTGAGTTAAGGCAATGCTGTTAACAGCTCTGGCGTTTTCCTGCAGCTGTTCCACACTGCTAGCCCCAGCAATAACAGTAGCAACTGCCGGATTGGAAAGATTGTATTGGACAGCTGCTTCCAAAATAGAGCGTTTGCCTTCAAAGCGTGCCTGTAAACCTTCCAGTGTGGAGCGGAGCTCTTCTTCACTGTAGTCTAAATAGCCTTTTGCCCTAAGCTTTTTTAGGTAATTATCACTCAGCAAGCCCTTTGCTACTGGACCGCGCGTGACAACACTGATTCCGCTGTCATGAAGAAGTGGCAAGGCTTCCTCTTCTGGACGCCTGTCCAATATGCTGTATTGCATCATAACTGAAACAATATTAGAACGCTTTACATATTCTCTAATAACGTTTGGGCGGATGGAAGAAATGCCGTAATAACGGATATAACCTTCTGCTTTTAGCTCTTCGAATGCCTCAATCGTCTCCTCAATCGGATCATCGAGCGTTCCGCCGTGAAGCTGGTACAAGTCGATATAATCTGTATCAAGGCGTTTCAAGCTTTGTTTGGCCGCTTCTTTTATATAAGCCTTGCTGGCATCCCACGTCCAGCCTTCTTTGTTTTCCTGCCACTTGTTGCCAGCTTTAGAAGCAATAATAACATTCTCTCGGTTTTGCTTAAAGAATTTACCTAAGATTTGTTCATTCTGTCCGAAATCATATAAATCGGCTGTGTCAAAATAATTAATGCCTGCTTCCAGTGCTGCTTCAAGGATAGGGAAGGCTGTTTTTTCGTCTGTCCCAAGACTCATGCAGCCTAGTCCGAGAGCAGAAACATGTAAATCAGATTGACCTAAACGATTTTTCTTCATAAGCACACCTCTCTCACTAGTATTTCCATCTTTATTTTAACGAAAAGGAGGAGAAGAAGACAAAAAAAGTGGCTTAAAGTTTGTCTTCTTTTTTCTGCAGTGTTTTTTCGCCCTTTATCCAATCCTTAATATAAACATAGTCTTTACGGTAGTTTTTAAGCATATGCCGGACTTGCCATGCCTTTCCAGTCAGTATAATGGCTTTTTCCTGTTTATAAATCTTCAAAGACATCCTCCGTTTCCTTCCCTTTTGCACAGGGAAATAAGTATAATGAAATATATGAAAAATGGAATTGCTTAGAACAGGAGTGAAGGACAAATGGAAAATTTAGAAGAAAAGACAATCAGCACAGAGAAGATTTTTAACGGGAGAATTATTTCCTTACAAGTGGATGAGGTAATGCTTCCGAATGGCAGTACTTCCAAAAGAGAGATTATTAAGCATCCTGGAGCTGTTGCAGTTATAGCGATAACAGAAGAAGGGAAGCTTGTGGTGGTGGAGCAATACAGGAAAGCCTTGGAAAAAGCGATTGTGGAAATTCCGGCAGGCAAGCTTGAAAAGGATGAGGACCCAGCTCTTTGTGCAAGAAGGGAATTAGAGGAAGAAACCGGCTATGGCTGTAAGGAAATGAAGCTTATCAGCTCCTTTTATACTTCCCCTGGCTTTGCTGATGAAATTGTCCATGTATACTTGGCGAGCGGTCTTTATAAAATAGAAAATGCGGCAGAACTAGATGAAGATGAATTCGTCAACTTGATGGAAATTACAATGGAGGAAGCACAAAGCTTAATAACGGAGCAAAAAATCTTTGATGCCAAAACAATGTATGCCGTCCAGTACTGGCAGCTTCTGGGAAAATAAGGTGATTTAATGATTCGCATATTTGCAGATTTACATATCCATATCGGCAGAACAGCAAGCGGTAAGGCAGTAAAAATCACAGGATCTCGTACATTGACGCTTTTGAACATTATCGAATATGCCAGTTTTCAAAAGGGGCTTGATATGATTGGAATTATCGATTGTCATTCGCCAGAAATACTAATGGAAATGGATGAATACATCGCAAAAGGCATAATGGTTCAAAAGACAGGCGGGGGACTGGAGATGGATGGAATAACCATTATTCCTGGTTCTGAGCTTGAAATATATGATGATTCTTGTAAAGGGCCTATCCATGTGCTCTGTTATATGCCGACATTGACGGCTATGAAGGAATTCTCATCATGGCTTTCTAAATACATGAAAAACATTCAATTAAGCTCACAGCGCATCTATGTGACAGGCAAAGAACTGCAAAAAAAGGTAAAGAGTCTTGGCGGTTTGTTTATTCCTGCACATATCTTTACACCATATAAAAGTTTGTACGGAAGCGGCGTAAAAGCATCCCTTTCAGAAGTTTTTGATCCAGATTTGATTGATGCTGTAGAACTGGGCCTAAGCTCGAATACTATGATGGCAGATCAGATCAAGGAGCTACACAGCTATACGTATATCACCAATTCAGATGCCCATTCTCTGGCAAAAATTGCCCGAGAGTATCAAATTTTAGAGGTAGAGGAAGCATCCTTCACAGAGCTGGAGAAAGCATTGCAGGGTGTCGATGGCCGGCAAGTCGCAGAAAACTATGGAATGGATCCTTTGTTAGGCAAATATCATAATACAGTTTGTTTAAAATGCCACAAGCCATTAGGAGAAGAGGAAGAGGTATGCTCAAGCTGCGGGCATAAAAACGGAAAAAAAGGGGTGGCTGCAAGGATAAAAGAGCTTGCCACTGCTGGTGATAAGCCGTCAAGGCCGCCCTATATTCATCAAGTTCCACTGGAGTTTATTCCAGGTTTAGGGAAAAAAACACTTGAGAAGCTGCTTCATTATTTTTCGACGGAAATGCAAATTATTCACGAAGCACCGTATGAGCAGCTTGCTGAAATACTTCCGACTCAGGTGGCCGAATATATCCAAGCTGCAAGAGCTGGCAAGCTGTCGCTCACTGTTGGCGGCGGCGGCAGGTATGGGCGTGTTTCTAATGAAAATGACGAATAAAAAACGAGAAGAAATGGCGGATTGGCCGTTTCTTTTCGTTTTTTGTCATGAGTTAAGTCAAAGCAAACACACAAGTATCTCTAAGGGTACTTCCGTCTGCGCTCATACAATCCTTCCTTTGAATTCCTTCCAGCGTAAATCCGAGCTTTTCAGGGATGTTTCTACTTTTTGTATTGAGAGGGTCACAGCGAATCTCAATTCGATTTGCTTTTAGAACATCTTTCGCAAATTGGACCAATCCCTTCGTGCTTTCCGTAATATAGCCACATCCAGCAAATCTTGAATCACACCAGTAGCCGATTTCAAAAATGCGCACATCCCAATTAATTTTGTGAAGGCCAGTTGATCCAATAAATGTGTCTGTCTCTTTCAAGAAGATATGCAAGCGAATGTCTTCTCGTAAAATAAATTTAGCATACGACCTTCTAATATTCTCTTCTATTTCTTCGTATATCTGCTGTTTGTGGGCAAAAGGGAGCCAATCTTGCAGCTCTTGCAAGGAATGCTGGATGCTGTCCAAAACTAGTTTTCCGTCACCTGGTAGGCATGGCCTTAAATACAGTCTGTCTGTTTCTATTCTAGGAGGAAAATCAAGGAGGATTGGTTTCATAAGCGCTCGCCCCTTCTATTGGTTTCTTTTAGTATACGTGCTGCCATCTATAATTTACAGATACTTTTGGTAGAAAAATACTAGATTTGCTAGTCATATACTGCTGAATCTTTTCATAGAATGAACTAACAGATTGGCACAGAGGAGAGGTAGCAATGAAAAAAAATAAGTACCAGAACATTCTAGCAAATCATTTTCGGGAGCATTCCTCCATCTATTTATTTATTGCGGTGTTGTTTTTGATGGGTGTCATATTTGGAGCAATTGTCGTGAACAGTTTAACATTGAGCCAAAAGGAAGATTTATTCTATTATCTGTCACAGTTTTTCAGCCAAATTTCTAATGGCAAGGTTGCTGACAGCAAGGATTTATTTATTCAAAGCTTTTCTCATAACAGTAAATTCATCGGCTTGATGTGGCTCTTGGGTATTTCTATCATCGGTTTGCCGGTTATTCTCATTTTATTGTTCATTAAAGGGATGGTTGTTGGATTTACAGTCGGATTTTTAGTAAACCAGATGGGCTGGAACGGCTTCTTGCTTTCTTTTGTGTCTGTTTTGCCTCAAAATATTATCATTATCCCGATTTTTATCATCTCTGCAACCTTGTCTGTTTCGTTTTCATTTAAGATGATTAGACAGCAATTTATGAAAAAAATGGGAGAGCCGATGCTGCCGTTATTTGGAAGATATATGTTTCTGCTGTTTGCTGCTATGATATTCCTTGCTGCTGCCGCTGGAGTGGAGGCCTATATTTCACCAGGACTTATGAAATCGATTATTAATATGGTAGAATCATTTATAGGGTTCATCCCGAAAGTGTAAGTAAATTATAATTATTTTAATTAACAAATAATTATTGATTCTTATTTATAATAATTTTTATTAGGATTCTATTCCTTCTTCTGTTATAATGATATGGACAGTGGCTAGGGAGGGACTTTCGGAATGGAAAGTAGAATAGATAGAATAAAAAAGCTGTTGCATTCTTCGAGCTATAAATTAACTCCTCAAAGGGAAGCAACAGTGAGGGTTTTGCTAGAGAATGAAGAAGACCACTTAAGTGCAGAAGATGTTTACCTCCTTGTAAAAGAGAAATCTCCCGAGATTGGATTAGCGACAGTTTACCGGACATTAGAGCTGCTGACTGAGCTGAAAATAGTCGACAAGATAAATTTCGGTGACGGTGTTTCTAGATATGACTTGCGACAAGAAGGTGCAGCTCACTTTCACCATCATTTAGTATGCATAGAATGTGGAGCTGTTGATGAAATTCAAGAGGATTTATTAGGGGATGTTGAAAAAGTGGTTGAACGTGACTGGAACTTTAAAATAAAAGATCACCGTTTAACCTTTCATGGAATATGTCATCGCTGTATTGAAAAAAGTGCAGATTAATCAAAGAATGAGAAACCTTTTTCATATGGAGAAGGTTTTTTGCATTGTTTAGTAGTTTTAGGCCCTATTACAGGTATATTTACTCCGTAAACTGGCATAGCTTTTAGTATGACACTAGTTTGGAGGAGTAATAATGCTGCAATGGTCTAAAGTAGTTTTTCGGACAGCAAAGGTTTTTTTGCTGTTTGTAGGATGCACAGTTCTTTTTTATTATGCGCTTATATGGTTTAATGAAGAATATCAGGATTTTCATCGTTATGATGAACCATCTGGAGCTGCTGTGAAAGTGAGCGGTGATGGAAAGGCAGAGGAATTTTCCTGGAAGGAACGAATATTTCTTTTTTACTTAAATGGGGAGTAATGACTAATGGAAGAACAGCTAAAGGACTTTATGCATTTTTTATTGGTGGAGAAGGGTCTGGCAAAAAACACTCTAGTTTCGTATGAACGGGATTTGAAATCCTACAGTAAGTACATGAAAGAAGTAGAGATGGTTGGCCTTACCGATATTCAGCGTGCACATATTGTTCGGTTTTTGGGGTTTTTGAAAGATAACGGAAAATCTTCTAAAACAATTGCCAGACACATAGCTTCTATCAGAGCGTTTCACCAATTCCTTTTTCGGGACAGGGTGACCGAAGAGGATCCGACCGTACATATTGAATCGCCGCAAGGAGAAAGGTCATTGCCTAAGGTGCTGTCTATGAAAGAGGTAGAGGCGTTGCTTGAATTTCCGAATAAGCTGGATCATTTCGGAAAAAGAGACAAGGCTATGCTGGAGCTTTTATATGCAACAGGAATACGGGTGAGTGAGCTGATTCAGTTGAATATGGATGATGTCCATTTAATGATGGGCTTCGTTCGGTGTATCGGTAAAGGGAATAAGGAGCGAATCATTCCAATCGGGGGTGCCGCCACAAGGGCGCTTACAGAATACCTTGAAGAAGGAAGACCTGCTTTTATAAGCAAAAAAGAAGTAGGAGATGCCCTGTTTCTAAACCATCACGGCAGAAGACTGTCACGGCAAGGCTTCTGGAAAATCTTAAAACGACTCGGCAAAGAAGCGGAGATTAATAAGGAGATAACTCCCCATACCCTAAGGCATTCTTTTGCGACACATCTGCTTGAGAATGGGGCAGATCTGCGGGCAGTTCAAGAAATGCTTGGACATGCTGACATCTCTACAACACAAATTTATACACATGTTACAAAAACAAGATTAAAAGACGTTTATAGTCAATATCATCCAAGAGCATAGGGGCAGCCCTTTCACCTTTTTTCATACAATGGTGGAAGGACTGGCCCTAAAATTATTTTTATGCAAATAGATGTCAGACTTCTGACAATATGCTATAATTTTTTAGGTTAAAGATACATACTAAAGGGTAAAATAGGATGATTAATTCATATATAGGAGGTAATTAAATGTCCACATATCCATTTAAAAGGGTATTCCTAATTGTGATGGATTCAGTCGGAATTGGTGAAGCTCCTGATGCTGAAAAATTCGGCGATTTAGGTGCCCATACTTTTGGTCATATAGCTGAAAAGATGAATGGTCTCCATATGCCAAATATGGGGAAACTTGGCTTGAGCAACATCGAAGAAATTAAAGGTATTGATAAAGCAGACAAGCCGATGGCTCATTATACGAAAATGCAGGAAGCATCAAACGGCAAGGATACAATGACTGGTCACTGGGAAATCATGGGCCTGCGTATTGACACACCGTTTCGTGTTTTCCCGGAAGGATTCCCGGATGAGCTGTTAAATGAATTAAAAGCAAAAACAGGCAGAGAAATTATCGGCAATAAACCTGCCAGCGGTACGGAAATTTTAGATGAGCTTGGCGAAGAGCATATGAAAACAGGAGCCTTGATTGTCTATACATCAGCTGATTCTGTCCTGCAAATTGCAGCACATGAAGAAGTTGTACCATTAAAGGAGCTTTACGAGATTTGTGAAATTGCAAGAGAATTGACACTTGATGAGAAGTATATGGTAGGCAGAATTATTGCAAGACCGTTTGTCGGTGAACCAGGCAGCTTTAAAAGAACAGCAAACCGCCATGATTATGCGTTGAAGCCGTTTGAAAGAACAGTAATGAACGAACTGAAAGACAGCGGTTTTGACAGCATTGCTATCGGTAAAATCTCTGATATATATGATGGCGAAGGTGTTACTAAGTCACTAAGAACCGTATCGAATATGGATGGGATGGATAAGCTGCTTGAAACTTTACATATGGACTTTACGGGATTAAGCTTCTTAAATCTTGTCGATTTTGATGCTCTTTACGGACATAGACGTGATCCAATCGGCTATGGCAAGGCGCTTGAGGAATATGATGAAAGGCTTTCAGAAGTGCTGCCGCTCTTAAACGAGGATGATTTGCTGATTATCACAGCAGACCACGGAAATGATCCTGTCCATCATGGAACTGACCATACGAGAGAGTATGTGCCGCTGTTAGTATACAACAAAAAAATCAGTGCAGGACAACAGCTTCCGTTAAGAGAAACGTTCGCGGACATTGGCGCAACGATTGCAGAAAACTTTAATGTCTCTATGCCAAAAAACGGAAAGAGCTTTTTAAAAGAGTTAATATAAGGAGCAGTGAACATGGATTATACTAAAATTAAACAATCAGCAGACTTTTTGAAGGGAAAATATTCCGCTGTGCCAAAAATTGGCCTCATCTTAGGCTCAGGACTTGGTGTTCTAGCTGAAGAAATCGAAAATGCTGTAAAAATTCCGTACGAGCAAATTCCAGAATTCCCAGTTTCAACAGTAGAAGGCCATGCTGGTCAGCTTGTATTTGGAACAATTGGCGGTGTGGAAGTTGTTGCAATGCAAGGGAGATTCCATTATTACGAAGGGTACACTTTTGAAAAAGTGACATTCCCAGTTCGTGTTATGAAAGAATTAGGTGTCGAAAACTTAATCGTAACAAATGCAGCAGGCGGTGTGAATGAATCATACGCTCCTGGAGACTTAATGCTTATTTCAGATCATATTAATAATATGGGAACAAACCCGCTTATCGGCCCAAATGATTCTGCCCTAGGCGTTAGATTCCCTGATATGTCTGAAGCATATTGCAAAAATTTACGTTCAACAGCTAAGGAAATCGCTGCAAGCATCGGCTTAAAGGTACAAGAAGGCGTATATGTCGGTAACACAGGTCCATCGTATGAAACACCGGCAGAGGTTAGAATGCTTAGAGTTCTTGGCGGAGATGCAGTCGGTATGTCAACAGTTCCAGAGGTAATTGTTGCTAGACATGCTGGACTTAAAGTCCTTGGAATCTCTTGTATTTCCAACATGGCAGCAGGTATTCTTGACCAGCCGTTGAATCATGAAGAAGTAATTGAAACGACAGAAAAAGTTAAAGCAGACTTCCTTAAATATGTGAAAGAATTGGTTACAAAAATCGGCGAATAGTAGATAAGGGGATTCTCACTATGAAAATGCGAATGGTTGATTTAATTGAGAAAAAACGTGATGGACGCGAATTGACGGAAGAGGAAATTTCTTTCATTATCAACGGCTATACAGATGGTACAATACCTGATTATCAAATCAGTGCATTTACAATGGCAGTGTTTTTTCAAGGCATGACCGAGAAGGAACGAGCTGATTTAACAATGGCAATGGTTCATTCCGGTGATGTAATCGACCTGTCGGCAATTGAAGGAATCAAAGTTGACAAACATTCTACTGGCGGTGTCGGCGATACGACGACACTTGTACTCGGCCCGCTCGTTGCGGCTGTAGGCGTTCCTGTTGCGAAAATGAGCGGCAGGGGTCTTGGCCATACTGGCGGAACGATTGATAAATTAGAAGCAGTAAAAGGTTTCCATGTGGAAATCGATAAAGAAGAATTTATTAAACTAGTAAATAAAAATAAGGTTGCTGTCATTGGTCAAAGCGGCAATCTGACTCCTGCTGATAAGAAATTGTATGCTTTAAGAGATGTTACGGCAACAGTAAACAGTATTCCTCTTATTGCAAGCAGCATAATGAGCAAAAAAATCGCTGCCGGTGCTGACGCGATTTGTCTTGATGTTAAAACAGGGGCAGGAGCTTTTATGAAGTCATTGGATGACTCAAGGGAACTTGCAGAAGCAATGGTTCGAATCGGCAATAATGTCGGCCGCAAGACGATGGCAATTATTTCTGACATGAGCCAGCCGCTTGGATTTGCCATCGGTAATGCTTTAGAAGTGAAGGAAGCAATCGATACATTAAAGGGTCAAGGACCAGCAGACTTAACAGAGCTTTGTCTCACTCTAGGCTCTCAGATGGTGTATTTAGCGGAGAAGGCTGAAAATATTGAAACAGCAAGAGAAATGCTCGAGGATGCAATTAAGAGCGGCAAAGCCTTGGAAACGTTCAAGCTGTTTTTAGAATCACAAGGCGGCGATTCAAGTGTTGTGGATGAGCCTGAGCGTCTTCCACAAGCACAATACAAGCTTGAGCTACCTGCAAAGGAGTCCGGCTATGTGGCAGAAATCACGGCTGATAGTATCGGAACAGCAGCGATGATTCTAGGTGCTGGCAGAGCGACGAAGGAGTCAGAAATTGACTTAGCTGTTGGATTGGTTCTAAACAAGAAAATCGGTGACAAGGTGGAAGCAGGCGAATCCCTTGTGACGATTTATAGTAATACAGACAATGTCGATGATGTTAAACAAAGATTATATGAGCATATTAAAGTGACAGATCAAAAAGTAGATGCTCCTGAATTAATTTATGAAGTAATTTCAGGCTAAATAAAGCAGGAAGGAAGGTCGAGGCGAACTCGATCTTCTTTTATAGCAAACTAATTAGACGGGTATCTAATTAGTTTGCTATAATGACATTAATTACTTGAGGAGGGTGCTGCTTGTGAATATAGAGTTGACGAAAGTAAAAGTGAAAAAAGGTAAATCTGCAGTCGTGGATAAATGGATGGCGCTTCTAAATAAGGAAATGGACAAGGTGCTGCTGACGTTGGAAGATGAAAAAATGTATGTGGAAACAATCTTTCGGGAGGTTACAGGCGGTGAGGAATTTCTTTATTGGTACTCAATCCAAGGTGAAGGGGGAGCTTTGTTAGCGGAATCCAAACATGAAATAGATAACCTTCATATTGCCTATTGGGAGGAATGTATAGACAAGGAATATGAGCCAGTACATATGAAAAATGAGCTTGTCATGATACAGAATAAAGTGATGGATGTTCTTCAATAAAAATGTTTTCGTCAGATTTCCTGACTGATTAGTGGCACGAATTAAAAAGATGGGTTATGCTTTTAAAATACAGAATATTCATTCTTCTTTTTGCAACTAATTGATTAGGAGGCTTTATATGAGTAAAACAGATGTAGTAGAGTGGCTGAACGAACATGAACAATTCTTTACAGACATGGCGAAGGATATATGGGAACATCCGCAGCTTGCTTATGAGGAAACGCATGCTGTCGGGCTGCAAATAGCAGCACTGCAAAATGCCGGGTTTACGGTTACAAAAAATGCAGGAGGCTCAGAAACGGCTTTTATTGCAGAGTTTGGTAGCGGCAGTCCAGTCATCGGCATATTAGGAGAATATGATGCATTGCCAGGTCTTTCTCAAACCGTATCGCCAGTTCGGGAGGAAATAGTTGCAAACGGTCCAGGCCATGGCTGCGGACACAATCTATTAGGGACAGCAGGGGTGGCAGCAGTTATTGCCTTAAAAGAGAAAATGGCAGAGGAAAGCCTCACTGGAACGATTCGTTATTATGGCTGTCCGGCCGAAGAGGTTCTGTCAGGCAAGACCTTTATGGCAAGAGAAGGTGTATTTGATGATTTAGATTGTGCCCTTACTTGGCACCCAGGTACTGCTAATATGACGTCAAACTTTAGCATGCAAGCAATGGTGTCAATTAAATTCCATTTCAGCGGAATTGCAGCACATGCTGCAGGAGCTCCTCATGCCGGCAGAAGTGCACTTGATGCCGTGGAAATCATGAATATTGGCAGCAATTATTTGCGAGAACATATCCTCGATGGCTCGAGAATACATTATGTCATTACTAATGGAGGTCTTGCTCCTAATGTTGTTCCAGATGCTAGCACCGTGTGGTATTATATCCGGGCTGCCACAAAGGAACAAGTGGACGAATTGCTTGAAAGGGTAAAAAAATGTGCCGATGGAGCGGCCATAATGACAGAAACGACAGTTCGTTCTGAAATTCTTGCTTTCGCCTATGAAACATTGCCCAACGATACATTAAACGGGCTAATGCTGAAAAATATGGAGGAAAACCCGTTATTCTTTACAGAAGAGGAAAAACAATTTGCAAGTGAAGTTATCGCTTCCATTGACCCAAGTATCGTTGCTACATCTAAACAGCGCATTGCAGCATTCACAGATGATCTCCTTCCAACAGTCAATATTGACGATCAAAGAATGAAAGGTGTATCAATCGGCGGTTCAACAGATGTCGGCGATGTAAGCTGGATCACCCCTGTAGGACAAGTGATGACAACTTGTGCACCGGTAGGAGTTCAAGCGCATTCCTGGCAAGCAACGGCTTGTTATGGCAGCTCTATCGGCTTTAAAGGAATGCATTTAGCTGCCAAAACAATGGCTTTAACACTTTATGATTTGTTGGAAGATCATTCTTTAATAGACGAAGCTAAACAAGAGTTTGCAAAAACATCGGCTGTGAAACTTTATGAGCCTGGAATACCGGCAGATGTAATGCCGCCAAATCAAGTGAGACAGCTTATCCACGAATAATTGCATACAAAAAGGGAAGCGTTAAAATTAGCCTCCCTTTTTTTCTTATTGCTTTGTTAATATCTCTGGCCCATTTGCTGTGATTGCGAGCGTATGCTCATATTGAGCTGAGAGACTGCCGTCTACTGTTCTTGCAGTCCAGCCATCTAAATCAACCTTCGCATGATACATTCCGGTATTTAACATTGGTTCTATCGTGATAACCATGCCTTCTTTCAGCCTTCTACCCAAATTTGGAGGACCAAAATGAGGAATTTGCGGCTCTTCATGCATGTCTCTGCCAATCGCATGGCCGACAAAGTCGCGAACAACGGCATAGCCTTTTGACTCTGCAAAGGTTTGGATGGCATGGGAAATGTCGCCGACCCTGTTTCCTACAACTGCTTGCTCTATCCCTTTATACAGGGCCTCTTCTGTCGTTTTCAGCAAGTTTTGCGCTTCCTCCGAAATCGTTCCGACCGCATAGGACCAGGCAGAATCGGCAAGCCATCCGTCTAAATTCACCACCATATCAATTGTAACGATATCGCCATTTTTCAAAGCAGTCTTGTTTGGAAATCCGTGGCAAATAACATCGTTGACAGATGCGCATGTCGCAAAAGGATAACCGTGATATCCCTTCTGCTCAGGTGTTGCTCCTCTTTTTGTGATATATTCTTCTGCAAATCTATCAATCTCAAGTGTTGTAATGCCAGGTTTAATTAACTTGCGGATTTCCTTATGGCAATCTGCAAGGATTTCCCCGGCTTTCTTCATCTTTTCGATTTGCTCCTTTGTTTTTATTTGAATCAAAATTTCTCCTCCTTTATTTCGAAAAAACCACTAAGTTAATACAGCTTATTTCTATAGCCGAACTATTTATATAACAGTCTAAAAATAGCTTAAATGCATGATTGTGTCAAGGATACTCACTCCTCGTGCGCACAGTAGTCTTCCTAAGAAAAATATTTATAGCTGACTGTATAAAAAAAACATGATTGGAAAAAATGGGACAGTATATAGAATGGAGGGTCTTTGAGATGAAACGCATCGCAACAATCTTTTTAACCATGTTACTATTTGCATCTATGTTGGCACCAAGCACACTTGCTGCAGAGAAAAGTAGTGAATTGGTGGACAATGTTAAATCAGCTATTTTGATTGACAGAGACACTGGGACAGTACTATATGAGAAAAACAGCAATGAAGAGCTGCCGCCGGCAAGTATGACAAAAATAATGACTATGCTTTTAATCATGGAAGCACTCGATCAAGGTAAACTCAAAATAGACGAGAAAATCAGGACGAGTGAACATGCAGCTTCAATGGGCGGCTCCCAAATCTTCTTGGAGCCTGGAGAAGAAATGACAACAGAGGAAATGCTTAAAGGCATTGCAATCGGGTCTGGGAATGATGCAGCAGTGGCAGTAGCCGAAAGACTTGCTGGCTCAGAAGAAGCATTTGTAGAAATGATGAACAAAAAAGCGAGCAGTTTAGGATTGAAGAATACAGCATTCAAGAATGTCACAGGCCTCCCGGTCGATGAGCATTACAGCACAGCACATGATATGGCTATCATGGCGAAGGAATTATTGAAATATGAGGATATCACTAAATTTACAGGTACATATGAGGCGTACTTGCGAGAAGACTCTGACAAGAAGTTCTGGCTTGTAAATACTAATCGTCTTGTTAAGTTTTATCCTGGAGTAGACGGCTTGAAAACGGGATTCACGAAAGAAGCAAAATACTGCCTGACAGCAACTGCCCAAAAGAATGGAATGCGTGTGATTGCTGTTGTTTTTGGTGCGCCTACATCAAAAGAGCGGAATGCACAAGTAACAAAAATGCTTGATTATGCATTTAGCCAATACGAAACGCATCCAGTCTATAAGAGGAATGAGCTTATCGGCAAAGTAAATGTAAGCAAAGGGGACCAAAAACAGGCATCAGCCGTTACAAGCGAACCAATCTCTCTATTGACGAAAAAGGGAGAAAAGGTTGATGACGTAGAGAAAAAAATCGTCATGAACAAAAACTTAAAAGCTCCAATTGCAAAGGGTCAGGAAATCGGCAAGGTCCAGTTTGTGAAAGATGGCAAGACAATCGTGGAAAGTCCGCTCGTATCGCAAACAGAAATTAAAGAAGCAGGCTGGTGGACACTGTTTAAACGAACTGCCGGTATGTTTACAAAAACGCAATAAGCTTGCTAAAACTGTCAGCATTCCTCTTTTTTTAGCGAATCAACACTAGTTTTGTCTTGCTTGAAGGAAATGCAGGATTAAAGGTAGAATTGACTCACTAACCTAAAAAGAGGAGGCTATGGATAGTGAGTCTTAATATTGAGCTGGAAACAAAAAACAATGTTCTTTGTATTCGTTTAGCAGGGGAATTAGATCATCACTACGCAGAAGAGCTGCGCACAAAAGCGACTGATGCGATAGAGAGCAGAAATATTCGCCATATTGTTTTAAACTTAGAGCATTTATCATTTATGGATAGTTCAGGCTTAGGAGTAATCTTAGGCAGATATAAACAAATAAAGCAGCTAGGCGGAGAAATGGTGATTTGCGCAATCTCCCCGAGTGTACAACGGTTGTTTGATATGTCTGGCATGTTTAAGATAATGAAGCTGGAAACAAATGAACAATTTGCACTTGAAAGATTGGGGGTTGCATAAATGAGAAATGAAATGCATTTGCAATTCAGCGCACAAAGCCAAAACGAATCCTTCGCAAGGGTAACTGTCGCTGCTTTTATTACACAGCTTGATCCAACGATGGATGAGTTGACAGAAATCAAAACAGTCGTATCAGAAGCGGTCACAAACTGTATTATTCATGGTTATGAAAATGACCCTGACGGGATTGTCTACATTTCAGTCATTATGGAAGATTCCTTTATCGATTTGACCATTCGTGATGATGGAAGAGGAATTATGGATGTAGAAGAAGCAAGACAGCCGTTATTTACGACAAAGCCTGAATTGGAAAGATCCGGAATGGGATTCACCATCATGGAAAATTTTATGGACGAAATTGAAGTGCATTCTAGCCCAGAAAATGGAACTGAGATCCGCCTGCGCAAGCATTTAATAAAGAGCAAAATGCTAAGCAATTAAGGAGAATCGCTTATGGATGTGGAGGTAAAAAAGGAGAAAGAAACGTATTTAAAAGACCATGAAGTGAAGGAGCTTATCAAAAGAAGCCAAGATGGCGATCAGTCAGCTAGAGACACAATAGTCCAGAAGAATATGCGACTTGTATGGTCAGTCGTGCAAAGGTTTTTGAACAGAGGCTACGATCCGGATGACTTATTTCAGATCGGTTGTATCGGATTGCTTAAATCAGTAGATAAATTTGATTTAAGCTATGATGTGAAGTTCTCGACCTATGCAGTCCCGATGATCATTGGCGAAATTCAGCGCTTTATCCGTGATGACGGAACCGTGAAAGTGAGCCGCTCCTTAAAGGAACTGAGCAATAAAATCAGGAAAGCAAAAGATGAACTCTCCAAGCAGTACGGCCGTACACCAACTGTTGGAGAGATTTCAGAGCATCTTGATATTCCGCCGGAAGATATTGTCTTAGCACAAGAGGCCGCCAGAACACCGTCCTCTATCCATGAGACAGTATATGAAAACGACGGCGATCCTATTACCCTTCTAGACCAGATAGATGATGGCAATGAGGGCAAATGGTTTGATAAAATCGCCCTGCAAGAGGCGATTAGGGAGCTCGACGAAAGAGAAAGGCTGATTGTGTATTTGCGCTATTACAAAGATCAGACACAATCTGAAGTTGCAACCCGGCTTGGAATATCCCAAGTCCAAGTATCACGCCTTGAGAAAAAAATATTGCTACAAATGAAAGAGCAGATGGATATTTAATATCCATCTGCTCTTTTTATATGGAAATATTACCAAAAAAATTATCATTATAAATTGCCCACATTAAGCAAATACTACCATCATCGTAAAAACATTAGATGATTGGATGTGTTGATGAATGGCTGAGACAGTCTATATTCGGATGAGAAATCGTATCGAAAAAAGATTGAATGAAGATGTGCTGCTGAAGGATTTAGCCCAAGTAATAGCTGCTGATAGCTTAATGGAACAATTGAATAATTTGGTAATCTATTCTATTTCAGAAAGTGACCGTAACATCATCATCATCGACAGCACAAGGGTAATTAAGGCAATACGCAGCTTCAATCTAAACTTGGAGATACAGATTATCGGTCCTGCACAAACCATCATTGAAGTCATCCTCAAAAAAAAAGAAGTGTCTATACCGCTGTTCCTTTTGGTTTGGCTGCTCCTTTTTATTGGCTCTGCCTTGACTATTATGAATTTTCATGAAGACGTCAGCATGCAGGCAGTCCACCAAAAGCTGTATAAAATCATTACAGGAAAAGAGGTAGAAAAGCCTCTCATCTTCCAAATTCCCTATAGTCTAGGTTTAGGCTTAGGAATGATCATTTTTTTCAACCATGTATTCAAAAAGCGTTTTAATGAGGAACCAAGCCCCCTGGAAGTAGAAGTTTTCTCTTATCAGCAAGCTTTGGACCAATATGTCATCATGCATGAAAATAAAGAAAGCATGAAAAAATTAGATGATCATTAAAATACTTGCTGTCCTTTTTATTGGGGGAGCTTGGGGAATAACAGTCGGAGCCGGTTATGTTGCTTTTTTAACCGTCTTTGGGATTATTCCGAGATTGACGCAGCTGACGAAAACAGGAAGTAAGATATATTCCTATGAATGGTCTGTCGTCTGCGGTGCAGTCTGCGGTACATTCGTCTTTTTGAGAGAACCAGCCTTCTCATTACCAGCCATTCTGTTAACAGTAATGGGTCTAGCCGGTGGAATCTATATAGGTATGATTGCTGCAGCACTTACAGAAGTATTAAATGTTTTTCCTCTTCTCGCAAAAAGGGTAAGCCTCGATGATCGGCTACTCGTATTGATGATGGCACTTGTCTTTGGTAAAATCTTTGGCTCCTTATTTCACTGGATGTATTTTGCACCGTAGATTCTAGCAAAGTGTCAAAGAAAGGAATTTGCAGATGGGTACAAAAAGAAAAATTATTTTAATAACAGATGGAGACGAATATGCAAAACGAGCAGTTGAAATGGTGGCAAAAGAAGTGGGAGGCCGCTGCATTTCTACGTCATTTGGAAATCCCTCCACCCATAGTGGACCGGAGATTTTAAATCTCATAAAAAAAGCCAAAAATGATCCCGTATTAGTGATGTTTGATGATAGTGGCTATGTGGGTGAGGGGGCAGGCGAGACAGCTTTGAAATACATAGCAGCACACAAGGATGTGGAAGTGCTTGGGGTAATTGCTGTTGCAAGCAGAACGAGAAGAGAGGAATGGACAAGGATTGATGTGGCAATCGACCAAGATGGCAATCTGACTCCTTACGGTGTAGATAAGCTTGGCATTCCAGAGTATGAGATAGGAAGAATGAGCGGTGATACTGTCTACAGTCTCGATAGTCTCGACTTGCCTTTAGTTGTCGGCATCGGTGATATAGGCAAAATGGGCAAAAGAGATTCCTATGAAAAAGGTGCACCAATAACACGAATTGCAGTGGAATATATTTTAGAAAGAAGTGGATTTTATGAGCAAGGAAACACATGATATGGAGACTATTTTTAGAAGGCTCTGCGATGTAGAAAAGTACATGACCGACAGGGTAGGCTTAGGTGTCAGCTTTGACCTTGGAGTGAGAAAAATCAGTGTTCTCCATCATGAGGTAAATGTGTACTATGTGAACGGACTCGTTGACAGTGCCATCATTTCTCAGCTTTTAGAACAGCTATTATTTTTAAATGATGAAGAACGTGTACATCAATCAGATGACTTTTTTAAAATTATTGAAAACCAGCTTGTGCACCACCAAGTAAAGCCCCTGGAAAAAATGGATGAGCTTGTAGACCAAGTGCTGTCTGGTTTAGTTGTTGCAGTCATGGAAGGCTATGAAAAAGGTATTGCCATCGATGTAAGAAGCTATCCTGGCAGAACTCCGCAGGAACCGGATACAGAAAAGGTTATCCGCGGTTCTCGTGATGGTTTTGTCGAGAATATTATCGTAAATACGGCAATTACAAGAAGACGAATACGTGATGAGCGGCTCCGTTTTGAGATTATGAAGGTCGGAGAACGGTCAAAAACTGATGTGGCAATTGGTTATATTAAAGATATTGCTGATCCAGATCTAGTTGCAATCATTAAAAAGGAGCTAGAGCAAATAAATGTTGATGGCATCTCGATGGCAGACAAGACAATTGAGGAGTTTTTGCTAAAGCAAGGTTACAATCCATATCCTCTAGTCCGCTACACAGAAAGAGCAGATGTCACAGCCAATCATTTGCTAGAAGGCCATGTTGTCATATATGTTGATACATCACCGAGTGTTATTATTACACCTGCTACGTTCTTTCATCATTTGCAGCATGCTGAGGAATATCGACAAGCTCCAATGGTCGGCACATTTGTGCGCTGGGTTCGCTTTTTAGGTGTTATCGCTTCCTTGTTTTTCTTGCCATTGTGGTTCCTTGTTACACTTGAGCCGTCTTTGCTGCCGGAAAACCTGGCCTTTATCGGACCGACAGAGCGTACCCACTTGCCGATTATTGTTCAGTTATTTATTGCTGACTTCGGTTTAGAATTCTTAAGGATTGCAGCCATTCATACACCGACACCGCTGTCGACCGCTATGGGCTTAATTGCGGCCGTTATGATTGGGCAAATCGCCATTGATGTTGGTTTGTTTGTACCAGAAGTTATTCTTTATGTGTCAGTGGCAGCAATCGGGAATTTTGCGACTCCAAGTTATGAATTAGGGATTGCCAATAAGCTCGTACGCTTTGTTCTCTTAATATTAGTCGCTATATTCCATACTCCAGGTTTTGTTGTCGGCTGTACTTTGTATGTTCTGTTTTTAGCAAGCTTGCGCACATTGAATGTTCCATATCTATGGCCTTTCATTCCGTTTTATCCAAAGGCGCTACTTAATATTCTTATCAGAAGAACAGTTCCTAGTAGTAAATTAAGACCAAGCCATGCACATGCTCAAGACCGTAATAAATAGAAATATCCAATAAAAAGAGGATTGAGAAATGGGTTTATTTATGATACATTTGTTTAATCAAGTAGGCTGTTAAATAATTGGACATAAAAAGGCAGACAGTTCGAAAGGGGAACTGTCTGCTTGTTTCTTATTTTTTCATCTTAGCCTTTCATATCAATCTTAGGGAGAATCGAGGGGGATATATGCATTATTATGGAACTTCCAGTGTGAACGAAGCTGGCCATTTGGAAATTGGCGGTGTTGACACAGTGAAAATAGTCGAAGAATTCGGAACACCAGTATATGTATATGATGTTGCACTTATCAGAGAACGAGCAAGAGGATTTAAGGATACATTCGCTAAACGAGGTATTCCGGCACAGGTTGCTTATGCAAGCAAAGCATTTTCAACAATTGCAATGGTACAGCTTGCCAATGAGGAAGGGCTGTCCCTTGACGTAGTATCCGGCGGTGAGCTTTATACGGCAATTACAGCTGGTTTCCCGATGGAAAGAATCCATTTCCACGGCAATAACAAAAGCAGAGAAGAACTGCTGATGGCAATTGAGCATAAAATCGGCTGTATTGTAGTTGACAACTTTTATGAGCTTGCCTTATTGCAGGAGCTGTGTGAACAGAACCACAGCAAGATGCCGATTCTGCTTCGCGTAACACCTGGGATTGAAGCACATACACATGACTATATCCTTACAGGACAAGAGGATTCTAAATTTGGCTTTGGACTGCAAAATGGACAAGCAGAGGAAGCGATCCTTAAAGCGATGGAATCTGAAAATCTTGAGCTGTTAGGGCTGCATTGTCATATTGGCTCTCAAATTTTTGAGACAACAGGCTTTGTGCTTGCTGCAAAAAAGATTATTGGTCAGCTTTATAAATGGAAACAGGCTTTCGGCTTTGAATCTAAAGTTTTAAACCTTGGCGGGGGCTTCGGTATCAGATATACAAACGAAGACCAACCGATCCAGCCTTCAGAATATGTGGAAGAGATTATTACTGAAGTGGAGAAAAATATGAATCAATTTGGCATGAGCATGCCGGAAATTTGGATTGAGCCAGGCAGATCACTAGTTGGGGATGCAGGCACAACTCTATATAAGATTGGTTCGAGAAAAGAAGTTCCAGAAGTGCGCCAATACTTAGCGATTGATGGAGGAATGACAGATAACATCCGTCCGGCATTGTATGATGCGAAATATGAGGCTGTTTTGGCAAATAAACCTTTGGTTGAAGCAGAAGAAACGGTGTCCATCGCTGGTAAATGCTGTGAATCAGGAGATATGCTAATTTGGGATCTACCACTGCCCAAAGCAGGAGAACAAGATATTTTAGCAGTGTTCTGCACAGGTGCATATGGTTATTCTATGGCTAATAACTATAACCGAATTCCAAGACCTCCAGTCGTTTTTGTGGAAAACAAGGAAGCGGTTCTTGTTGTAAAAAGAGAGACGTATGAGGACATAGTTCGTCTGGATTTACCTTTGAAAGAGAAGGCGTCTGTAAATAAATAAGAAAAAGGAAGTGCATTTGCACTTCCTTTTTTTTCTATTAAGAGAAGAATGATTTTATCGCATCAACGAGACTTGCAAAAAATTCTTTTACTTTTGCAAGAAAACCTTGACCTTCTTCACTTTCAATAAATGCATTAAATTTATCTTTTGCATCTTGCAGCTGATCTCCAACCTGATTCCAGTTGATATCCAGCTCTTTAAGCTTATTGAAGAAATCCATCAATGTTTGCTTTTGAGTATCGCTTAACGAAATATTAAGCTCGCTTGCTGCATCATTGATGATTTTTTCCAGTTCAGCATCTGTCGACGGTTTATTTTCCGCGATTTTTTCTTTGATTTTTGCCATTAGTGCAGATGCTTTATCTGTTCCTATTTCTTCACCGAGGTTAGCGGTCTGCACCATCTCTTCATTGGCAGCCTGTTTAACATCCTCTGGAATTTCTGTATCTGTTGATACTTCATATGCTTTAATAAGACCTGTAAGTGCTGCTGTCCCCGAAACCTCAATTGGAGCTGTAACATAAATGTCAGCATCCTTTACACCTGCAGTTATTAACGCATTAATATACATTTCATCTGTTACCCAGTTTATATTTTTAGTTGTCACTTCTATTCCGCTTCCTGCATCATTGATGGTAATAGCGGAGGAAGAGATGGCTCTTGTGCCAATCAATGCCTTGGAAATATAGCTTCCTAGATATTGATGTTCTTCTTTATTAGAGACTGTAATGATTTGTGCATCATCAGGCGCTTTCATTTCCGTCAGAAGCAGTTTCTTCTGCTCTTCTGTCAAGTTTTCACCTAAAGTAATAATCATATCCCCTGGCGCTGCATCTGCTAATGCGTGCAATGGCAGCAGGAGCAAAAGTGAAAAGACAAGCACAGCCCATTTTTTTCTAATCATCTGTGTTTCCTCCTAAATATGTTCTATGCATATAGACGTACAGGCAAATCAAAAAGTTTCCTTCTACCCACATATTGTGTAAAGGACGGGATTTGCACTTGCTATTATAATCGATAATAAGGCTAATAAAAATAGTAGCTGAATGAATTGTTTTAGCATACTATTATAATGAGAAGATGATATATGGATTACTTGCAAACAGTAGGGATTTTGACGCAGTTACTGTAATGATGCTTTCTTCTTATAATATTTTCATTGAAGATTAATCATAATTTATGTATGATAGTATTTATAACAGGTTTCGCCAAAGTCAGATAATTTATGCTCTTATGGCGGATTTTAATACTAGTGCCGGTTTCTTCATATTTAAAATAGAATATTGTTTGGAAACAATCCATTATGGGAAAACTTACAGGTAAATATGCTTTAATAATAATGAGGGATACAAATGATTATTCGTTATAAAAAATCTTTTGAGAAAATTGCGATGGGCCTGCTTTCTTTTATGCCTGCCGAAAAGGATTTAAAAGTGCTACAGCAAACGATAAAGCAATACGAAGCTAACGAGAATTGGCAGCTTTTTTTATGGAAGGAAGAAGAGGATATTATCGGGCTTATAGGAATCAGCTTTGAAGATGCGGACAGAATCAGCATCCAGCATATATCCGTAAACCCTTCGTACAGACATCAAGGTGTCGGTAAATCGATGGTGCAAGCAATTAAGTCATTATATACCAACAAAAAAATCGAAGCGAACGAATTGACTGTAGGCTTTCTTTCTAAATGCATGAATATGGAGGAAAATCTTAATTCGTAATAAAAATAAATCCCTGACCGGATTCCTTACAGGTAAGCGGTCAGGGATTTTTTGCTACCTATTTCTTCCTGCGTTCCTTACGCTCTGCAATGGCAGCATTTCTTTCTAAGATGACCTCGCTTCTATCTCGTGTCAGATGACGATGAACAATTGCTTCAGCAGGTATTAAACTTGATTTCCACTCCATTCCATGCGATAGACACCATTTCACGCATTGCTCTTCTAAAAAAGCATCGTTAATAGGCAGGACTAACGGTTTAAAGGGAAGCTGGTTATTGATACTATGCAATCTTTCTTCCAATCTCGCCAGCAATATATGCTCATCCAGTCCATAGTCTGACCATATCCAGTTTCCATGCTTAAACATGATAATGGCTTTTTCTAATGTTTTGCGTGCGCCAGTGAAATTTCCGCGACGATGGTGATAACATGATACTGCCATTAAAATAAAGCTGACCCAAATCGATTCTTTATTGCCTGGATCAACCTCTTTCCAATATTCCTCTAATATTTCATGGCACTCAAAGAAATCTTGATCTCCATGAAAATGTGCCAAATACTCAATATATTCATCTGGATACACCACTATTTTCTCCTTCCCGACAAAAAGTATCTTTTGCTATTATACTTCCTTTACAAGCAGATAGAAAAGTCAGTTACCCTATATGCTTTTGAAGATGGTATAATTTATTATTGGATAACTTTATGGAATCATCTATACTTATACTAGCATAAGGAATATGGATGTTATTTTATTAGGATTTTGGTGAGATATAATGCAATATAATGTGAAGATTGACAGTTTTGAAGGTCCTTTGGACTTGCTGCTGCATTTAATAAATAAATTAGAAATTGATATATATGATATAAATGTCGCGGAAATAACGGAACAATACTTAGAATATATCCATGCAATGTCAGAGCTGCAGCTTGATATTGCAAGTGAATTTTTAGTGATGGCAGCGACACTTCTCGCAATTAAAAGCAAGATGCTGCTTCCTAAATACGATGAAGAGCTTCTTGATGATGACCTTATGTATGAGCCGGAAGAAGATTCAAGAGAAGACTTAATCGAAAGACTGGTAGAATATCGTAAATTTAAAGAAGCAGCGGATGATCTTAAGGAGATGGAGCAGGAGAGAGGGTTGATTTTCACGAAGCCTCCGAGCGATTTATCTGACTTTACCCAAGATGCAGATCAAAATGCTAAAAGCGATTTGGACGTGTCTTTATACGATATGCTGGCTGCGTTCCAAAAGCTGATGCGCAGGAAAAAGCTGCAGGCGCCCCTATCGACAAAAATAACAAGACAGGAAATTCCAATCGAGAGCAGGATGGAGGAAATTCTTGTTTTCATTAAAAGCAGAAGAAGAACTCATTTTGAAGAGCTTTTTCCTGTCCATGATAAAACCCATATAGTTGTGACCTTTCTTGCTCTGTTGGAGCTAATGAAGCGCCAGGCGTTATTTGTGGAACAAGAGCATAACTTTGCAGATATATTTGTGGTTGGAAAGGAAGAGGAAAGATTTTGATGGTTACAAATTGGAAAGGTATTATTGAAAGTTTATTATTCGCAGCTGGAGATGAAGGCTTGACACTTAAGCAGCTGGCCCATGTCCTGAATGTGGAGCAATTCGAGGCGGAGCAGGTAACAAGAGAGCTGATGGAGGATTATCGTAAAGATGAAAATAGAGGTATTTCCATTGTGGAAATAGCCGGGACCTTTCAGCTTGCCACGAAAAAAGAGCATTCAGTCTATTTAAAAAAGCTTGTTGAATCCCCGCATGCTTCTACATTATCACAGGCTGCACTTGAAACCCTTGCCATTATTGCTTACAGGCAGCCGATTACAAGAGCAGAAATTGAAGAAATCCGCGGTGTGAAAACAGAAAGGCCCCTTCATACCCTTTCTGCAAAAGCGCTAATAAAAGAGGTCGGCAGAGCAGAAGGTGCAGGCAGGGCAATCTTATACGGAACGACAAAGGAATTTTTAGATCATTTTGGTTTAAAGGACTTAAAGGAACTTCCTGAATTAGCAGAAAAAGAGGAAGATTATAAGCAGGAAGAGGCAGATTTGTTCTTCGAATCATTCCAGCAATTGGATGACTAAAACAAAAAGAGGCAGGATGAAAGCAACGCATTCATCCTGCTTCTTTTTTTCGGTTATTTAAACATGTTCCCCCCATTCTGCACATATTCTGTAAAGAATGACTTTAGATAGAAAAGGGGTTATCTGAGATCAATGAGCAGCTACAATGAATATGTAAAAGATGTGTTAGTCTGGAACAGAGAATTGAAGGACTTTTTAGAAACAGAGAATGTCCAAAGAAGCGCAGAAATTTGGAAAAGCCTTGATAAGTTTACATCCTTAATGGAAACGGTCCAACGCAAACCGATTGATACAGAGGAACTGATTAAAATCCAGCATAAAGCGGAAGAGCTTCAGGACGAAATGGAAGGTTACTTTAAGCAGAGACAGCAGGTTGGAACGATTTTCATCAATGAACCATCAGTAAAGGCAGGAGGCCACAAGCTGCCGCCGCTGCCGTATGCTTATAATGCATTGGAGCCCTATATAGAGGAAGAAATTATGAGGCTTCACCATACAAAACATCATCAATCCTATGTGGATGGACTAAATAAAGCAGAAACAATGCTGGCACAAGCAAGAAAAGATCGAAAGTTTGACCTTGTGAAGCATTGGTCGAGAGAGCTAGCCTTCCACGGATCTGGTCATTATTTGCATACGATCTTTTGGAATAATATGAGTCCAAACGGCGGAGGAGAGCCTAAAGGGATGCTTCTTGAGTCAATAAAGGATTATTTCGGCAGCTTTGACGCTTTTAAGCACCACTTTACAGAAGCAGCCAAGGCAGTGGAAGGGGTAGGCTGGGCAATCCTAGTCTGGTCACCTCGGGCGCGCCATTTGGAAATTCTCCAATCAGAAAGGCATATGCTGTTGACTCAATGGGATACAATTCCCTTGTTGGCATTGGATGTTTGGGAGCATGCCTATTACTTACAGTACAAAAATAACCGTGCTGATTATATCAGTAATTGGTGGAAAATCGTTAACTGGAAAGATGTTGAAGAGAGGTTTGCGAAGGCAAGTGATTTGAAATGGAGGCCGTTTTAATTTTTTATTGAGCATGCAGGCGAACAGCAATGGTTCGTCTGTTTTTTTGATTTTAAAAAGAGAGCCTAAGTCTAAAGTTTTTACCAATTTGTCATAAGCCCGCTTGTCCTGCATAAATATGTACAAACCATATAAGGAGACGAGGTAGTGTTATATGAAACCATATAAGATATTACTCCTATCTTGCATCACGGCATTTCTGTTGCTGACTATCCCGCAAAATGCCAATGCGCAAATATATGTCAGTGCTAGCAGCGCCATTTTGATGGAGCAGGAATCAGGACGAGTCATTTATGAAAAGGATGCACATACCCAAAGAAGGATTGCCAGCATAACAAAAATTATGACAGCCATTCTTGCGATTGAGTCGGGAAAAATGAATGATATGGTGAAAATTAGCGAGAATGCAGTTAGATCTGAGGGATCTTCGATTTACTTGAAGGCCGGCGAAAAAATCTCTCTAGAAGATTTGGTGTACGGGCTGATGCTTCGATCTGGGAATGATGCAGCTACTGCTATTGCGGAGCATGTCGGCGGAAGTTTGGACGGATTTGTTTACTTAATGAATCAAAAAGCACAAGAGCTGGGCATGAAGGACACACATTTCGCTAATCCTCATGGGCTGGATGATCATGAGGATCATTATTCATCTGCCTATGACATGGCGTTACTAACAAAGTATGCGATGGATAATGAGCAATACAAAAAAATAGCAGGAACAAAAAATTACCGTTCAGAAAATCCTGATGGAGAATGGGACCGGGTTTGGAAGAACAAAAACAAGCTGCTGACTGGTCTTTATGAGTACACCACAGGCGGAAAAACAGGTTATACAAAAAGAGCGAAAAGAACCCTTGTCTCCACAGCGGAAAAAGATGGAGTCGAGCTGATTGCAGTCACTTTAAACGATCCTGATGATTGGGATGATCATATAAACATGTATGAGACTGCATTTAAGAATTATCAAATGGCATTAGTGCTGGAAAAAGGCAAAGTTAAGACAAAGGACTCCTTCTATAAAAACAAGCTGTATATTAAAGAGGATTTAGTGTATCCGATTACGGAAGCGGAGAAGGATGAGTTAAAAATCCAATTTAAGCTTTCAAAAGTCCAAGCAGATTGGAAAAAGAAGGAGCAGAGTGTTCCTGACATAGTCGGCAATGCAGAGATCTATTTAGAAGGCAAGCTGGTAGAAACTGCTCCCGTTTATTTTGAACATGCAAAAGTAAAAGAAAAGAAGAGCTTCTTTGACCATTTTAAAAGTATGTTTCTGGCAGTTATGGGAGTAGATAAGGATGGTTAATATCATTTGGGTGCTCCTGACTGTGATTGGAATAGTTTTTGCCATCTTTAATGGGACAATCGATGAAGTCAACAAGGCAATCTTTTCAGGTGCAAAAGAAGCAGTTACGATATGTATCGGATTAATCAGTGTGCTAGTCTTTTGGCTTGGCATGATGAAGATTGCGGAACAAGCAGGCCTCTTAAAAAAACTTACAAATCTGTTCAGACCCTTAGTATCCAAGCTGTTTCCAGAGGTGCCGAAGGACCATCCGGCCATGGGATATATTCTTTCCAACATGATGGCCAATATCTTCGGTTTGGGAAATGCTGCGACTCCCCTTGGAATAAAAGCAATGGAGGAGCTGAAGCGGTTAAACGGAGGCAAGACGAGTGCAAGCAACAGCATGATAACCTTTTTGGCATTAAATACCTCCAGCATAACGCTTATTCCAACAACGGTTATCGCCATTCGCATCAACTACGATTCAGCTTCACCGACTGATATAGTTGGACCGACCTTAATTGCGACGATTTTCTCCGCAATTAGCGGGATTTTAATTGATCGATATTTTTACTATCGAAGAATGAGAAAAGGATGAATTCATAATGGAAATTATTTCACTGTTGTCAGTTTGGATGATTCCTTCTTTAATTTGCTTTATTCTCGTTTATGGAACATACAAGCGTGTACCAACATATGAAAGTTTTGTAGAAGGAGGGAAAGAGGGCATTTCAATGGCCTTTTCCATTATCCCTTTTTTAGTGGGCATGCTTGTGGCAATCTCGGTATTCCGTGCATCAGGGGCATTGGAATATTTTATGGGATTTCTAAAGCCGGCATTAGACTTTTTTGGAGTGCCATCAGAGGTTGCTCCGCTTGCGTTTATTCGCCCTATTTCTGGCAATGCAGCACTTGGTATGACAAGTGACCTGATTGCCACCTATGGTCCGGACTCCTATATCGGCCGGCTTGCGGCTACTATTCAAGGCAGTACTGATACGACCTTTTATGTGCTAACTGTGTATTTTGGCGCTGTCGGCATCAAAAAGATGGGTGATGCACTTAAAGTAGGGCTGCTTGCAGACCTTGTCGGGTTTGTAGCAGCGATTGTTGTTGTGACATTAATGTTTGGTAAGTGATGCTCCGATTCGTTCGGAGTTTTTTTTTATTTCAGTGTTTTTACAGACTTTCCTTTGAAAATGGGCAAACTTATGTCATAATTCAAAAGATGACAAAAAATATGGCTGTTTGAAAAGTAAGCTATTGCTGTTGATGAATTTAATGAGGTGAAACATAAATGGAAAGACTGCAAAAGGTAATTGCCCATGCTGGGATTGCATCGAGAAGGAAAGCAGAAGAATTAATTCTGGATGGAAGAGTTACTGTTAACGGTAAAGTCGTAAAAGAATTAGGTGTAAAAGTTGGACCTTCTGACAAGGTTGAAGTGAACGGTGTTCCAATTGAAAGGGAGGAGCCTGTATACTTCTTGCTGTACAAGCCTCGCGGCGTGATTTCGAGTGTGAATGATGATAAAGGCAGAAAAGTCGTAACAGATTTCTTTTCTGAAGTAATATCATCAAGAATCTATCCGGTCGGACGTCTTGATTATGACACATCTGGACTTATTTTGCTCACAAATGATGGAGAATTCGCGAACTTGATGATGCACCCTAAAGGGGAAATAGAGAAGGTATATGTCGCAAAGATTAAAGGCATTCCGATGCGAGAGAAAATCAAGCTGCTGGAAAAAGGCGTTATGCTTGAAGACGGTAAGACAGCACCAGCAAAAGCTAAGGTTCTGTCTGTGGATAAGAAAAAAGGAACGTCTATCGTTGAGTTGAAAATTCATGAAGGCAAAAACCGCCAAGTCCGCAGAATGTTCGAAGCGATTGGCACACCTGTGTTAAAGCTGAAAAGGGAACGATACTCCTTTTTGAATTTGAATGGCTTGAGCCCTGGTGATGCACGTGAATTAACAGCACATGAAGTAAAACTTCTTCGCACGGAAGCGAATAAGAAAAAATAAGCTTGTTAAAAATTCATAAAACGTTCACAGAACAAGGTGCATGATTACAATATCTGCAACATTAAAATGCTATAATGATTATAAGTTTTTTACGGAAATCCCATTGATATTTAACAAGTCTTTGGGATTTTGTTGTTTATAAGATGGGCAAAAAAGGAAACATGCAAAAAAGTGTTTAGCGTGCTTCCATTATTATCATAGAAGCGTTGTAAGGAGGATTACCAAATGGAGAAGGAAATAAAAATTCTTGTCGTGGATGATGAGGACAGAATCAGAAGGCTGCTGAAAATGTATTTAGAACGAGAGGACTTTCTTGTTGAGGAAGCATCAGACGGGCAAACCGCTTTAAATAAAGCTCTTTCCAGCGATTATGATATTATTTTGCTCGATTTGATGATGCCAGGCAAGGACGGAATGGAAGTTTGCAAGGAGCTGAGGGAGAAAAAGGCGACACCTGTTATTATGCTTACTGCCAAAGGAGAAGAAATTAACAGGGTGCAAGGATTTGAAGCAGGTACAGATGATTATATTGTTAAGCCCTTCAGTCCGCGGGAAGTAGTGTTGAGAGTCAAAGCTTTATTAAGAAGATCTGCTCCAGCTGGATTTGTACAAAGTGAAAGCAGTGCAAAGGACTTAATTGTGTTTCCTTACTTAACAATTGACAATGATGCGCACCGTGTTCTTGCAAATGGCAGAGAAGTCAGTCTCACGCCAAAGGAATATGAATTGCTGTTATTTCTTGCTAAATCACCAGACAAAGTATATGACAGGGAGCTGCTGCTGAGAGAAGTGTGGCATTATGACTTTTTTGGCGATTTACGCACAGTCGATACACATGTTAAACGTTTGAGAGAAAAACTGAATAAAGTATCAGAGGACGCTGCTCGGATGATTGTTACAGTTTGGGGAGTAGGCTACAAGTTCGAGGTCAGCAATGGATGATGTTTTGGAGAAGTGTTGTATTTAAGCTTTGGAGTACCTTTTTACTGCTGATTTCAGTCGTATTGATTATATTGACTGTTATGCTCCTTGAGTATTTTGAGCAGTATCATATGGAGTTGACAAAAAAAGAGCTGACAAGCAATGCTGCCAAGGCGTCAAGCATTCTTGAGCAACATCCGGATATCGGCATGGATATCGTGTGGGAGCTGGTGGATGAATCTGCCGCTGCGGCGATTGAATTAGATGGTAAGACTTCGATATCTCCGGACAGTGAATTTACGCAGGATTCAATGGAAACGGCCCTATCAAGCAAACAGCTTAAACAAGTGAACGTTAACGGCAAGGAGACTATGCAAACAATTAAACTTGCAAGCGAAGGAACAAATGAGAATGTTGAAGTGACAGCAAGCGGTGTTCCTATACTTCAGGGAGATAAACCGATTGGTGCAGTCTATGTTTTTCAAAATCTGTCTGTTCTTAATGATACAAAAAACTCAACAACGAAGTTTATTGTGTTAGCTGCTGTTGTCGCCATTATTTTAACAACAATATTTGCTTTCTTTTTGCTTACTAGAATTACAGCCCCACTCCGCAAGATGAGAGAGGCTGCAATGGAGCTGGCAAGAGGGAATTTCGAGACTACTGTTCCAATATGGTCTCAAGATGAAATAGGGGAGCTGTCTGTAGCATTTAATCAAATGGCAAAACGGCTGAACTTTAACATAAATGCCTTAAGCCAAGAAAAAGAACAGCTCGGTAATATACTGAGCGGCATGGCAGACGGTGTGCTTACGTTTAATAAAAACGGAAGTTTGCTTATAACAAATCCTCCGGCAGAAAGATTTCTGCAATATTGGCATTATGAACAAGGCAGCAGTGAGCCGCTGCAAGAGCAAGTGCCTGCAGAAGTGAAAGAACTGTTTCAGCTTGCCATCGGCACGGGAGAAGAGCAAATTGCCGAGATGAAGCTTTCGCATAGAGCGTGGGTGATTATTGTAAGTCCCCTCTATAATAGGGAACAGATAAGAGGAGCTATTGCAGTTATTAGGGATATGACCGAAGAGCGGAAGCTGGACAAGCTGCGCAACGATTTTATTGCTAACGTATCTCACGAATTGCGCACACCGATCAGTATGCTGCAAGGCTATAGTGAAGCCATTGTAGATAATATTGCACAATCTGAGGAAGAAAAGCAGGAAATGGCCAAAATCATTTATGACGAATCTCTTCGCATGGGCCGCCTTGTCAATGAGCTCCTTGATTTAGCAAGGATGGAAGCGGGACATCTTGAGCTATTCCTAGATGAAGTGGAAATGACTTCCTTCTTTCATCGGGTTGCACGGAAGTTTAATGCAATCGCAAAAGAAAAAAATATTGAAATAACGATGGATATCCAAGAGGATATGACGCCATTTGTGATGGATGTTGATAAAATCGAGCAGGTGGTCACAAATATTATCGACAATTGCATCAGGCATACGAAAGACAATGGTACTGTGAAAATCAATGCAAAATCAGATAATGTCGGCATTTACTTGGAAATAGAAGATAACGGTGCCGGGATTAAAGAAGAGGATTTGCCATATATTTTTGAGCGCTTTTACAAGGCGGATAAGGCAAGGACGAGAGGCAGCGCGGGCACAGGACTGGGGCTTGCCATTGCCAAAAATATCGTGGAGGCTCATAATGGCCATATATCTGTCACAAGCAAGTATGGTCATGGAACGACATTTTTTATCTTTTTGCCCCGAAATGTTGAATAAATTTAGAGATGTTGCCGATTCTTCTTGATTCACAAGAAACAATTTAACATAATAGAACATAAGGAAGGATTATTCCTTCCTTTTTGTTTTGCTTAAAAATACGATTAATCTTAATAATTACATAAAAAATTATTGTAGAAGAAAAAAATCCGTAACTATTGTGGAAAACAATACGACTAATTTTATAAACGGGGAGGAGAAACTGATGGACTCCGTTTTTGATGAACTATATAAAAAATATCATCATGACGTTTTTCAATTTCTATTTTATATGGTCAGCCATAAAGAGACGGCAGAAGATTTAGTGCAGGAAGTATATATTCGCGTATTGAAATCCTATGACCGTTTCGAAGGGAAAAGTGCAGAAAAAACGTGGCTGTTCAGTATTGCACGGAATGTAGCGATCGACCATTTTCGTAAAAATAAAAACTGGAAGGACAGAATCATGGAGAAGTTTGATTGGTCTAAACAGCAAATCAAAGCTGATGATTCTCTGCCAGAGGAAGTGGCTATACTATCTGAAGAAGTGCAATATTTATATCAAGCGTTAAAGGTATGTACAGTGGACCAAAAGATGGTCATTATTCTTCGCTATATTCAGGAACGGTCCATTGCAGAGACGGCAGAAACACTCGGCTGGACAGAAAGTAAGGTAAAGACAACACAGCACCGCGCTTTAAAAGCACTAAAAAAACATATGGAGGAATGGACGAGAGAGGAGGAATACAATGGAAAAAAACAATTGGAGCGATGAGCAGCTAAAAAGCCTGTTGAGGCAATTCCCGGCCATTAAGGATGAACGGGACCCAAAGAGCATTTATCAAAATATTGCGGCCGGCAAGTCTAAACAACGGATTCGCCGTCCTTGGCTCATGCCAGCAGTCGCTTCTGTATTTGCTTTCATGCTTCTTATTGTTATAGGAGAAAGCTTCTTTCGGTCAAATAACGGCAATTATAATTTAAGTGATTCATCTTCATCCGAAAACAGCAAATATATAGCAATTAATGAAGACAGCCAAAGCACAGAAAACTCATCTTCGTTCCAAATGAAAGAGCAGTCAGGAGAAGTCGAGAATCGACAGGCAGATGTTGAATTACAAACAACAGCTTTGTATGCAGAAGAAGTAGGAGACAAAGAGCTGCTCACATACCCTATTCCTGATAAGAATCTGCAGGTGGCAGTGCCTGTCAGCATTCTTGTTGAAAATCCGGACAGCTTATCTAAATTTGACCTGTATAAAAAATACATGTCTGCCATTGAGGAAACAAGCTGGGGCCTTGATAACTATTACCCATTTGATGGGACAGTCAGTTATGACATGAGCAATAAGACAGTTATTATTGACTTCGCAGATGATGTCACATCCCTTGGAGCAATCGGTTCAGATGACTTCTTAAACTCTATTGTTTATCAGCAGCTGGAAAGTGTCGGTGCCGATAAAATGGAATTCAGGAGAAAGGGTCAAAAGGGAGTATTAGTTGGTGACAGAGATTTGACGGAGATATATTATCAGCAGCTTGAAAACAGAGGGTACTATCTCTTAACAGATTCAGTCGAGGCTGAAAATGCCCTGTATGTTCCTTGGGAGACACCGTATCATGATATTGAGACCGCACTTATCAATATGCAAAAGGATATGCCGGAATATGGTCTGTCTGCATCAATCCCTGACAATATCCGTTTCGAGAAGATAGTTCCAAATATAGAAACAAGTGAATTGGAGCTGTATTTAACAAAAGACAGCGTCCTACATGCGGATAAAGCTACACTTAGAGCTATAGAATCGATCTTGCTGACCGCTAAGGATTTCCAATTTAAAACAGTGAGATTTGAAAACGCTGGGATTAATCAAATTGGAAGATTTGTATTTACTGATGAAATCCCAGTTCCTGTAGCGGCAAATAAACGAGAAATGAATTAAAAAAGTTCCAGCTTAGCTGGAGCTTTTTTTAGTTGTTTTTGTCAGACGGTGAAAAAGAATGCATGAATTAAGAGAACATATCCCATACTAACATTTGTTTCATAGCTTTTAGGAGACTAGGCAAATGCTCTTATGCTAATGGTTGTCACTTTCATCTAGGTGGACTGATCAGTTCTATAACGAAACATGTACTCATATGGTGAAAGAGGAACTTTTCAATTTTCTTTTTTCTCTCAACAAATATTTGTTGCAGGTTATTTTCGTGTTAGGAAAAAAAGGAGGATACAATGGGAGACTATATCAGACGGCTGCTCATAGCTGCAATAATGCTTCTGTTTGTCAGCTTGTTATTTTTAGGAGGCAAGCATTCAGAAGCTAAATCACCTTCACTGTCTGAACGCACCAAAGGGTGGACTTGGCCGAGTGAAGGCATGATTTCAGATACATTTAATACAAGACATGGAGATCATAAAGGAATTGATATTGCAGGTGACCTTGGAGCTGCTGTATTTGCTGTAGACAGCGGCAATGTCACAAAGTCTTATTATTCCCAATCCTACGGGAATGTAATTTTTATTAAGCATACTAATGGCTTAGAAACCGTTTATGCCCATTTAAATGAACGAGTAGTGAAGGAAGGACAAAAGGTTGAAATGGGCGACCTTATTGGGAAGATGGGCAATACTGGCCATTCCTCTGGCGTCCACCTGCATTTTGAGATTCACGAAAAAGAATGGACGGTAACAAAGGAAAATGCGATAAACCCGATATTGGCATTAGGAGAGGCAGAAGTGGGACAGACAGTCGAAGCAGCAGCGAAACCAGCGAGACAGGAAGCTGCTGAAGCAAAAAGCAAACCTGTAAAAAAAGAAGTAACCACGAAAGAAAATAAAAAGGAAAAGGCAAAAGCCGAAAAACAGGCAGAGGTAAAACCAGAAACTTTGGAAATAACGGTAGAAGAGCCGGTAGGCTATAACCCAACTCTTGGGCAAGTTCCATATAAAAAAGCAATCTATTACATAAAAGAAAACGAAATAAGCGCAATATTAGGTGAACAACCTGCCTTGCTTCCCCCTGAAAGCATGAGTCTGCTTCAATTTAAGCAATTAAAGGAGCAGGAAGATAAAAATAGCGGCATCACACCTAATGTGAACATCTATTATGAATAATGTATTCCTTAAAGGTTTGACTTACATAAAAGTAGTATCACTAAGTGAGAATGGGCAATAAACAAAGTTCCCAGTATGTTTCTTTCTTTGTGAGTTGCCCCAGTTCGAAAATCTCCTTTTAATTCCGATAAAACTTCCCGCTTTTATTATAAGCAATGTTCTTCCCATAACAGCCATTCTTATGTATAATATAAATTAGTAAAAAAAATAAAATATTGATCTATCTTCGGGGCAGGGTGTAATTCCCGACCGGCGGTGAGGAGTATTGCTCTAAGTCCGCGAGCCTATTCGTTAGGCTGATTTGGTGAAAATCCAAAACCGACAGTAAAGTCTGGATGGGAGAAGATGGAGGTTCTGCAATCGTTCGAAAAAATTATTAGTTAGAACGTTTGTTAAGTATGCCTTTAAACACTCCCTCAAGCTCATGTTAGCTTGAGGTTTTTATTTGGCGTGCCTTAACAAAATTGCTGAATCTCTCTTCTTAGGCAGATGGATCCTAAAAGGAGAGAGTAAGAAATGAATAAAAAGAAAATGAATGTAAGGAAATTTGTCTTGATTGGAATGATGAGCAGCATGGCTTTTGTGCTTATGTTTATCAAGTTCCCGCTTCCAACGTTTCCTCCATTTTTGACATTGGATTTCAGTGATTTGCCAGCATTGGTAACAGCGTTAATTCTTGGTCCAGTTGCAGGTATATTGGTAGAGTTGATAAAAAACCTTCTGGATTATATTGTCCATAACAGTGAGATTGGAATACCTGTAGGAAATTTAGCAAACTTCATTGCTGGAGTTGCATTTATCCTGCCTGCCTATTTCATCTACAATAAATTGAAATCAAAATTGGGAATGGTGCTCGGCCTTATCTCAAGTGCCCTTGTGATGAGTATAGCCCTTAGCTTCTTCAATTATTTTGTACTATTGCCAGTTTATATTAAGTTTATCGGATGGGACTCAATGACATCTGCCGAAATGCGTGCATATGTAATTTCCTTAATCCTGCCGTTTAACCTTATTAAAGGCGCTATCGTTTCAGCCTTGTTCCTGCTTGTTTTTACGAAAATGAAAGGCTGGATCACAAAGCAAGCTCAATATCGTAAGGTAGCATAATAATAAAAAAAGCAAAAAGAGAAAAACTCTTTTTGCTTTTTTTATTATTCGAATTTTAATGCGTCGCCTTCAAACGGCTCATCTGCCACTTTAATGGAATCTGTTGGGCAGCCTTCAAATGCATCAAGCATATCGTCAAGCAATACTTCTGGAACTTCTACAGTTCCTTCGTTATCGTCAAGCATTACAAATGCCAAGCCTTCATCATCATAATCATAGATATCAGGAGCTGCAGCTCCACATGCACCGCAAGCAATACATGTATCTTTATCAACAATCGTATATTTTGCCATGAGTCGTAAAAACCTCCAGTATTCTTTTGTTAAGTAATATGCATTTATAAATAATGATACATCTTTACTATCCATCCTTTATTGTAAAACTGAATGTATAACTTTTCAATAAAAAAGACCAATATAAAGGAATAAACCTCGCATTAATGATTCAAGTTTAGCTCCAAGTACAGTTTTCGTGGTAAAATATAAAGCAAGAAAGTACATAATTCGACATGAACCATTATTTTAAGGAGTTTTCGTATATGACCTTTATTGAGGTAATCGTGTTATATTGTTTACAAAGAATAAAGGGAGAAAGAACTATCTACTCTGTCCTTCATATCCTAAACGGCAAAAAATCAGCGCAAACGATACAGGATATCCATATTTTTGAACTTATGCCTTTTTTTCAAACATACCCGAATTTATCAAGAGCAGAGTTCGACAGGATTATTTCTGCTTTAAAAGAGCAGAAATGGACTGCTGAAGGAAAAACATTTCAGCATTATGACATCAATCCGAAACAAGAAGATGAGTTTGCGCGTTTACTTATAGAATACCCTATTCCTACCCATTTAAATGGCTGGAAATATCACCGAATTGCTGTAGGATTTTGGGAGCGGCTGGCACTTTCTGTTCAAGTTGCCTCCCATCTTTCCAAAGGCGATAATCGCTATATGCCAATTCAGCGAAATATCGTAGTACAGGCGTGGATGAAGCAAGCATTGCAGAATTATGCTGGCGACAGACAATCACTGAATGAACAGCTTTACCAAGAATTGGCTGATTGCCTCGATGATGAAGCAGTGTTACCTGAATACCTTGTGTGCAGGTTAACAGGGTCAGAGCATATTGGGCTAACTCCAGAGCAAGCGGCAGCTAGTTTTGGGATAGACAGAAGTTATTATGAGCTTTACTTTCTGTCATTGCTTCACTTTATGCTGAAGAAAATTCTCAGTGCTAAAGAAAAATTCCCATTTTTAAGACAAATGGTGATGGATGATAATACTGCATATATTTTGACTAATTCAACCAAAGCGACATATGAATATATTCAAAAAGGCTTAAGCCTTGACGAAATAAGTACAATGCGACGTTTGAAGATGAGTACAATTGAAGATCATATCGCAGAACTCGTGTTGAATATCCCTGATTTTTCGATTGAAGAATATGTTAGTCTCGACAAAATAGCTAAAATAAAAAAAATCGCAGAAGTTACTGCTTCCAAGTCGTTGAAGCAAATCAAACAACAGCTTCCTGAAGTGTCATATTTTGAAATAAGAATCGTTCTTGCGAAGTTAGGGGGAGGCATAAATTGAATTTAGAAAAAAACCTAATGAAATTATTTTCGCTGCCCTCTTTCCGCCCAGGACAAAAGGAAGCAATCTCAGCATTAATGGAGAATCGTCATACATTGGCAATGCTGCCGACTGGAACAGGGAAATCATTGGTGTATCAGCTGCCTGGGAAACTTCTGAAAGGGACGGTCATCATCATTTCGCCATTACTGTCACTCATGCAAGATCAAGTCGAACAAATGAAAATGAATGGCGAAAAAAGTGCTGTTGCCATTAATTCCTTTTTAAACTGGCAAGAGCGAAATGACGTAATTAAAAATATACGCAAGTATAAATTCGTGTTTATTTCCCCAGAAATGATTGGAACAACCTATATATTGAATGTTTTGAAAAAACTGGAAATTGGTTTATTTGTTGTCGATGAAGCTCATTGTATTTCCCAATGGGGCTATGATTTCAGACCAGAGTACCAAAATTTAGGGATAGTGCGCAAGGAGTTGGGAAATCCATTAACATTGGCACTTACAGCAACAGCCACTCCCGCCATCCGAAAAGATATTATATCATCATTAGCTCTAGAATTTGTTGAACAAGTCATTTACAGTGTCGACAGACCCAATATTGCCTTAACAGCAGAAATTTTATCGAGTGGGATAGAAAAAAGGAAAAGGCTTGAAGAACTGACAAACACACTGCAAGGACCTGGCATCATTTATTTTTCAAGCAAAAAGCTGGCAGAGCAAACCGCTGCAGAACTTAAGCAAAACTCGGGTAAAAGAATAAATGCCTATCATGGCGGCATGTCCCAAGAGGATCGCATCTTGATTCAGCAACAGTTCTTGAATGGCCAGCTTGATATCGTTTGTGCAACAAGTGCATTCGGCATGGGAGTTAATAAGGAGAACATCCGTTATGTTATTCATTATCATTTCCCAACACAAGTAGAGTCTTTTTTACAGGAAATCGGCAGGGCTGGCAGAGACCGTCAAAACAGTATTTCTATCCTCTTATATGTGCCAGGTGACGAAACGCTTGCTTATCAGCTCACGGAAATGGAGCTGCCGAATGAGCTGCAGTTAAATCAACTGCGAAGGTCTCTGCTTCCATATACTACATATGAAGATTGGGCTGAAAAAGAGCTGGCTTGGATAATGGAGCAATTCACTGAAACTCAATGGCGAGTGCTAACTGCCTATGTTCAGCCAGAAGGAAAAACCTGCAAGCAAATAGAAGCAAAGCTTAACCATTTTAGTGAATTTTGCAAGAACAGGCTTGCTGTTAAAAAACAAAGCATACACGATATGCTTGCATGGGTATTATTAAAGCAATGCCGCAGATCCTATTTGACGAGCTATTTCCAGGAAAAAGAAGCACCAATTAATTCCGTATGCTGTGATAATTGCGGTTTGAATATGGAGAGGTTTTATGCGGGTCAGCCTATTAATGATAAGGCAGAGCTTGTTGGTGATGGCTGGAAAAGACAGCTTGCTTTTATTCTAAATAAGAGAAGAGAAAAAGCCGATGAATAAACAAAAATATTCCCAGCTGTTAAATACTTTGTCTGATAAAGAGCTTATAAAGCACTTATATATAACACAATTTATATTATTAATTATTTCTGCAGGCTTAGGTATATTCGTATTCCAGATAGAGGATCTATTTACTTCTTTAAGCCTCTTTAATTGGAACCATATTTTAATCGGCTTTGCCTTAGGTGCGGCGGTTGTTGGCCTCGATATGAGATTTATGAGATATCTACCTGAAAAGTATCATGATGACGGCGGACTAAACAAACGAATATTTCAAAATATGCATCCAGCTCATATCGCCATAATCGCTGCCGTGATTAGTATCAGTGAAGAAATATTGTTTCGCGGTATCCTTCAAACAAATTTAGGATTATTGGCAGCAAGCATTATCTTTGCAGTCATCCACTACCGATATTTATTTAATTGGTTTTTATTTGTAAACATCATCTTTATAAGTCTTTTAATTGGGTTTTTATATATGTGGACAGGAAGTTTACTGGCGACCATTATCATGCATTTTACAATCGACTTTTTCCTTGGTTTGCTGATTAGATATAAGGTTTTTGACTAATATTATTACGTTTGAAATATGTTTAGGGGGAAGGGATGTTCATGACAAGAGAAGATCCTTACAGAGTTCAAGCAGAACGGCAGAAAAAACGGCTTTCTCGGTTGGAAGAAAGTGAAAAGCCAGCTCAACCGATTCCAAGCAGAGTAACAGAAGAACTGCCGTCGCGCAGAGCTGTTCATCATAAAAAGAAAAAAAAGAAAAAGAAAAACCAAAAGTATACAGGCATGACGATTCTTGCTATTTCTTTTATTGCCCTGCCTGTACTATTGCTCGGCATACATGAAATGATAAACCGCTATTCAGTTGACACAGTGCTTCCAGTGAACAGCTCTTCCAATCAATTCGAGCAGATAGGTGTTGAACAAAAGGGCAGCAGTTCTGCAACTGGTAATGTAACAGTAGAAAAAGAAGACAGTGAAGCAGAAGAAAAGCCTGATGAAACCGCAAAAGAACAAGCATCCAGCGCTGAGCAGGAAGAAAAAGAAGTAGCCAAGCAGAAAGAAACAGCACAACAGAAAGAAGAGGCTGCAAAGAAACAAGAAACAGCACAACAGAAAGAAGAGGCTGCAAAGAAACAAGAAACAGCACAACAGAAAGAAGAGGCTGCAAAGAAACAAGAAACAGCAGCAGAACAGGAAAAAACCACAGCAGACAGCCAAGCGGAAAAGGCAGCTGCTTCTGAGGTGGAAAAGCAGGAACCAGTTGAAAAAACAGAAACAGAAAATGCAGAAGCAGCCTCCCAACAATCGGTTATCTATCATACTGTAGCAGCTAATGAAACACTATACAGAATAGCGATGAAATATTATAACTCTAAAACTGGAATAGAGATCATTAAGCAAGCAAACCAGCTTACAAGTGATAATGTACTGGCTGGGCAAGTATTAAAAATTCCACAATAACCGCTAAATAATTGATTCTAACTTGTCCTTTCCTTTCATATAGTGAAAGGGAAGGAGGATTGGCATATGGAATCGTCGATATTAAATCTTGACAGCAATACAGATGAAACGACAAAGGAAATGCTGCAAAAGCTAGTGGATAAAAAACGTAAATTTGACATGATAAAAACAAGGCATTTATTTGTTATGTGGCTGACAATTATTTTTGGATTTTTTTACGCTTACTGGCTGTATAAACATATTGCCGTTCCGTTCTCCCATTCCTTTGCCATCATGTTTTCTATTTTTATCGCTAAAACATTTAATCTCTATGCACTGGCCATGATTGTTGGTTCCTTCGGATTTATGAATGTTCTTAAACAAAAAAAGGATAAAGCAGAGAAGGAATATCATGAGCTCCGTTGTGAGATTATCGATAAAGCTAAAGATCTTTGGAAGAAGGAAGAAGAGTGGAAGGGCCGTCACCATGTTTTTTATATGATGAAACAGGAGTATGACATTAATCTTTTCCATGAAACAAAGTAGAGAAAGAGACTAAAATACTGTACTTTAGTCTCTTTTTGCATATTCTAAAATACTTTCTTTCGATCTCTGTCTTCTTTAATAATTTCAACCGCTTCTCTAAACCGCTGGGAATGAATAATTTCTCTTTCCCGCAAAAACCGCAGGCTATCATTTAAGTCAGGATCATCACTCATGTTAATAATCCATTGATAGGTCGCCCGCGCCTTTTCCTCAGCAGCAATATCCTCATATAAATCCGCAATCGGGTCACCTTTAGCCTGGATATATGTAGCAGTCCACGGATTACCTGCAGCATCATGATAAAATAACGCTTTTTCATGTGTGACATAATGCGCATCGAGGCCGGCAGCTTTTAGTTGGTCTGGAGTTGCATCTTTAGTTAATTTATAGATCATTGTTGCAATCATTTCTAAATGAGCAAATTCCTCTGTGCCGATATCTGTTAAAAGGCCAATCACTTTATCAGGTATCGTATAACGCTGATTTAAATAGCGCAGTGCTGCAGCCAGTTCCCCGTCTGCGCCGCCGTATTGCTCTATCAGAAATTTAGCCAGCATGGGATTACAGGTGCTGACCTTAACAGGATACTGCAATTTCTTTTCATAAAGCCACATATCAATGCCCCCTCAATCATTTTTATACTTGCCAAGGCCATGGCCCTGTGTCCCAATCCCATGGACTGCCTGAATAGCTGTTTCCGAATTGCAGAAGTGGACCATACCTGCTTTCATATAGCTGTTTAAACTTTTCTCTTTCTTTAACATAATGATTAAATTGATTGATTGCATCTTGATCATTCGGATGTGTATCAAGATAAAGTGTTAATTCGACCAGTACGAAGTCAACAGCTTGCAGCTGTTCAAGAAGCTGATAATATTCTGCAGGCAGCTGTTTCATCATGCATCACCTTCTCTTTTTTCATAAGGACTATAATAAGGGTCATAAAAAGCTTTCCATAATGTTCCTGCTTTGAGTGCTTCCATTGGTGAAAATTGCGGCAAATGGGGCGGCTGAAAGCCCATATATAAATTGGGCGGGGTGGAATATACTTTTGTTTTCAATGGCGGGCAAGGATCATTAGGGCTTATATAAGGGTGGTATTTTTTATAAAACTGACTCATAACAAAAAGCCCTCCTTTATTTTCATATCTTTACAATAATATGAATGATTTGCAAAATCATTCTAATGTTTTTTGACCGAAGAAGTAACTTGATGCGGATTGCTAATAGTATTTGGTTTTTGATTAATGGGTGCTATTACTATAAAGTATATAGAAAGTTAAAACATTTATAGGGAAGGAAATCTTGTCTTGGCACCAAATGCCCAAGTAGGACAACAGAGTCTTGATGCTTTAGAGGAAATAGTGAAACGGTTAAGGACTATTGGAGAAATGGGCATGACTTTGATGATATAGTTGAAGGACTTGAAGATTAAGGTGCATAGCTAGTACAAGATATTAGAAAATACAGAAGGGCTAATATTATGGATAAAAAAATTGTAAATAAAACGATAAGAAATGCTATAAAGATTGGTGATATTAATGAAGTAAAGCATTTAATAGATGATAATCCAGAATCTTTACACTTAATGACATCATTTGGTACCTGGTTACATGTTGCAGCAAAGAAAGGACATTTTGAAATAGTAGAGTATCTAGTTCAAAAAGGAATCGATGTTAATACAAAAGGTGGTATCTTTGATGCTTCTTCATTAAATTTGGCAGCAGGAGCTGGGCATTTGAAAATAGTGAAGTATTTAATAGAGCATGGTGCAGAAATAGATGTGAGCTTGGCAAACAGAAATCCGTTATTTGGAGCAATTTATGGCGGGCATAAAGATGTAGCTGAGTTTCTAGTTGAAAAGGGAATAGATATTTCAATTAGATATATAGGAGAGAATATTAAGAATATGGATGCATATGAATATGCTAGACAATTTGGGCAAACAGAAATCGCTAAATATTTAAAGCAGAAGATAGATGAAATAGAATAAATAAAAAACTCTCCGCTACTGGAGAGTTTTTCATTTCCATTAGTGAAGCGAAGGGATTTTACAATGTAAGATAGACTAGACATGATTAAAATCTGCTTGCGTTTTTGAAAGTGAAATTCTCATGACCTCTATACTATTACGATAAAAGGATGCTGATAATACCATTTTCAGAGATTAGAGTAAAAGTCCTGCAGAAAATTATTCTTTTACTTGTTATATTTGTATTGAGAATTATTTTTCCGCCACAACTTATTGGAAACGCTTTAAATCAATGTTGACTTTCTAAGGGGTATTTAAAATTTCTAAAAAATTAGAAGGGAAAAAGAAAAGCATTCTAGGCAATCGCTATTGCTTTAGTATCACCCATTGTTATTATATAGGCTGGTGCAATACCTACAAATGCAGCTGAAACTAATTCTAGCATTTCATCTATCAGTAATTATTCGAACGAGAATGTAGTTGTGCTAAACACAAATGGAGAGCTAGAGGTGGCAGGGGATAGAAGAGGCAGAGGGGTATAATTTCTATTATAAGCAAGCAGCTGAGTCAGATTCTGCTTTTGAACAGTTAGACAGTGAATGGATAAGAGAATATTCCCATTATTTAACATCGGGTGTTCTAGGGGTTAAACAAGCTTTGTACGTTATCAAGATTTAGATGGTAAGGAAAGTTCGGGAAAATCCGTGGTTACTTCCTCTATGAACGTTAAAGGGCATTCGGGAGAAGGCTTTGCTTTCTCTAATATATTCCATGATGGGAACGCCTTCAGGAGTGGTGAATGAATGCAAGAGAACCGCAAGTTATTATATATCCGCAGTGCAAGGACAATATAACGCTGAAGTGAATGGGATAAGTATTAGAGTTATCAGAGAATTACACTGAGTTGGTTTTGTATCATTTATCTTTTGCATCTTCACGGAGATGATTTTTTGCTCTTATTGATAGCTGGCTAAAAACAAAAATCAAAATGGAGACAGCGCTACCCCAGGATTAATCTCCGGAAGAATCTGACCAACGGTTAAGAGCATAGTACTTTGATTGAAAATAAGGAGGTTTGATAATGAAAGCAGTTGTTATAGATCATATGTCAAAAATATATCCCGGGGGTAAAAAGGCGGTGGATAATATAAGCATCACTCTTGAGCAAGGTGAAGTTTTTGGATTTTTAGGCCCGAATGGTGCCGGAAAAACCACTACTATCAAAGTTTTGAATGGCATGCTCACACCTTCTGCGGGAAGCTGCCGGGTGTTAGGAATTGATCCGACTCTAAATCCAGAAAAAGTGCATGGTCTATCCGGTGTTGTGACGGAACATGCGCAGATGTATGACAATTTGACAGGGATTCAAAACCTCATTTTTTATGCCTCTGCATTCGGCAAAAGTTCTGGCCAGAGTGAAAGACACGCTGAATCTCTATTAGAAAAGTTGAATCTCTCGGATGCGAAAGATAAAAAACTAACCACCTATTCTACAGGTATGCGCCAACGGCTCTCCCTTGCTCGTGCGTTGATTCATCAACCCAAAGTCCTGTTTTTAGATGAACCTACCTCCGGGCTTGATCCTGAAAGTGCCCAAAGTGTCAACAAACTGATCCAAAGTCTTGCACGTGACAAAGGAATGACCATATTCTTATGTACCCATCAATTGCGCTATGCGCAGGAGGTTTGCACCTCATTTGGATTGATGAATCAGGGAACTTTACTCGCATCTGGAAGTCTTGAGCAGCTTCGTTCCAAGGTTATTTCCGGAATGAAAGTCAAGATAAAAGCCAGCAAGCTACCCGGCAGTCTGTCATATCGAAAAATAGGAGAACGGAATTTTGAAATGGATATTCAAACGGAAGAGGAAATCCCCCATATTGTCTCTAGCATCGTAGAAGAAGGTGGCGATGTTTACCATGTGTCAATGAAGCGTCCTTCGCTGGAGGATATCTATTTCAATTTAATTGAAAAAGAAAAGCAGAAGGAGACCATTAAATGATCAACGCAATGCAAAGAGCCATCATAAAAAAGGATTTACGAGGAATCACAAGTAACAAGCAAATGTTTTCCGTTATGTTGATTGTACCGCTGGTATTGACAGTCATCCTACCCTCGATATTTATCCTAGTCATACACTTTGTGCCAGAAGAAACAGCTGAATTTCAAAAGCTGTTAGAGATGCTTCCCCTTGCGGAACAGGCAGGCAACTTCAATCAGAATATAATAAAGCTTGTGCTGAACAACATTATGCCTGTATTCTTTTTAATCATTCCAATAATGGCTTCTTCTGTAATGGCGGCAAGTTCCATTGTCGGGGAGAAAGCAAATCGCACACTGGAAACGTTACTTTATTGCCCGCTATCATTGCGGCAAATATTCCAATCAAAAATACTTGCTTCCTTTTTGATGAGCATGATTGTCTCGTTTACATCATTCTTCGCAATGATTCTTGTCATGGAAATTGAAATAGTTTTAACGACAGGCGCCATTATATTGCCTGACATTAGTTGGATGATTATCATGCTGCTTATATCTCCGGCCATCTCTTTGATTGCCATTACGCTAATTGTACGCGCATCTGCGAAAGCACAGACTGTGGAGGAAGCCCAGCAGCGCACAGTCTTCCTAGTCCTGCCGGTGATACTCCTTGTGGTTGGACAATTTTCAGGATTACTGCTTGTAAGTATCTGGATTTTATTAGCTTTAGGAGTTGTGTTGGCATTGCTTGCGGCAATTCTTATGAATGGCTCGAAGGAGAAATTTAGCTATGAATCTATTTTAAAATAGATGGTTAGATAAGAGGCATTTCAAATTAAGCAGCGTCAGCCCAAATTTGTCAAAGCAGCCATGATGCAATGGGAAGCGGAGTAACGGAGTTTACGCAAAAAAATAATATTGGAGCATAAGAACTCAGATATATCCAATTTTATACCTAAATTACAAATCAAATTATTGAAACATTGCTAGCGGTAAGCAACGGTGAAGGTAAGGTAATCCAAACTGTTCAAAGGGAGGCGAAGTATTAACATTAATCCTCATACCCAAGAAGTAATATAAAATCAAGGTTTACCAAATTGGAAAGGGAGGTCCTAAGCCTCCCTGTTTTCGTTTATGAAAACTGAAAATGTAAATTTTTTCATGAAAAGACAATTATAGTAGAAGGAACACGTAAAATGCCTTGTTAATTTGAGGACTTCGCTTAAAACAAGCTGTCGATTTATTGGTAAAAACAAAGTGAACATTATACAATAATTCAATAGACTAAAAAAAGGGGGGGAAGGGTATGCTTGTGTTGGTTGTTGTGGCAGTCATCCTGATGATCCTTGCAGGAATAGCATTGATTGTAAAGATGCATAAGAATGCAATGGAGGATAACATGAAATATGAGATGTTTTACTTTCCTAATTTTCCAATGACATTCAAGGAAATTACGATATTTTTCATTTCTGATATACATAGAAGGGAAGTATCTCCTGCCATTGTGGAGGAAGCAAAGGGAATTGCAGAGCTTGTTATTATTGGCGGAGATTTACTTGAAAAGGGCGTCCAGTTTGATACGGTCCGCAGTAATCTCAGAAAGCTTAAAGAAATTGGCCCCGTTTTTTTCGTATGGGGAAATAATGACTATGAAGCAGATATAGAAAAGCTGAAGGAGCTTTTTGCTGAAGAGAATGTAACGGTTCTTGATAATAGATCGGTTTCCTTTACATCTCCGAAAAAACAAAAATGGCATTTAGCTGGGATTGAAGACCGTTCCTTAGAACACGATGATTTAGAAATGGCTTTACAAGGCATCAAGAAATCTGATTTCAAAATACTTGTCAGTCATAATCCGAAAGTAATGGAAGATTTAACGGACGATGATGGAGTGACTTTAGTGCTGAGCGGTCATACTCACGGTGGACAAATTCGGATATTAGGGTTCGGTCCATATGAGAAAGGAACTACGAAGGTCATTGGGAAAACGACTATTCTAGTCAGCAATGGATACGGCACAACCTCCATACCGTTAAGGCTTGGAGCCAAACCGGAAACGCATATTATTAAAATCCAGCATACTAAAGATAAACGAATCTAAATAATACAGACAAATCACCGTTTTCCTGCTTCATTCATACGCTACAGTAAGAGTTTTTTCAGATAGAAGCAGGAGGCATTGTCATGCGCTTAGAACGATTGAATCATAATAGAATAAAGATATACCTGACATTTGATGATCTGTATGAACGTGGACTGACGAAAGATGATATATGGAAAGACTCGATAAAATGGCAATATTTTTTTCATGAAATGCTCGAAGAAGCTAATGATATGTTTGATTTGGAAATACATGGTTCTGTTGCGGTGGAGATTTTCTCGATGAAGGCACAAGGAATGGTCATGATCTTGACGATGAACGAGGAAGAATTCCAAGATGAGGAACTGTTGGCAGAAGGGTTTTTGGAGATGCAGGTTACTGTTGAAGAAACTGTTGATATATTATATGAGTTCTCTGATCTTGAAGATGCCATTCAAGCATGTAAGGTGCTTTTTCAAGCAGGATTTTCCGGCGGAACATTCTCGAGCGCTGATGGCAAATATTACTTGTATTTTCCTGATATTCAGGCTGTCAAGGAAGCACAGGCAGCAGCAATCTTAAGTGAATTCGGTGAAGCAAGCATCAAGAGCATCCACATGATTGAGGAATACGGGTGTACAATCCAAAAGAAAAACGCGATTGAGATGATCAACCAATATTTTAAATGAAGACAAAATATAATGCTTTTTACTCGGTTTTTTCCCTCAAGCTCTTTTTTGGCCGCATTTTGCCAGTAAAGAGCTTTTTTGTATTTTCGCGGCCTTAAATTTACACGTAAAAAAATCAAAATCAGTTAACTTCATCATTGGTAATTTCGAGGAAAAATGATAAGATAATGATAAAGAATTATATCTTAATTCTTTATAGGTGTGTCAAGCAATCTCTATTTAGTAAAAAGAAAAGAATATGCCAAAATAGTGTGAAAGATAAGGACAAAGTTGTATCTTTTTGAATATATTATAAAGGAGAGCATACTATAAAACATCTTTCCACAGTGGCAAGTCATTTTGATTAATTGGCTCTGTCCTGCATACCAAAAAAGGTTATGCAACGGATACAGAGACGATCCATTTATAAAAAAAGTTAGCAGCAATGAGTTCTTTATTGAGTGTACTTCGAGAAATGTACATACTATAATTTTAAAGTAAGTTAAAATGTATGTAGACAAAAAGGAAATGCTAGTCTTTAATGAGAATTTTGACCGTTAAAAATGATAATTTAACTTTGCAGTTTTTTAGGAGGATTCATTAAATGGTAGCCAAAAAGTCTAATGAAAAAAAGATTGTTGAAGAGCAACACGATGTTTTAAAATCAACACAAACGATCATTCATAAGGCATTGAATAAGCTAGGATATTCTGATGAGGTGTATGAACTACTGAAGGAACCGATCCGTATGATGACAGTGAAGATACCTGTAAGGATGGACGATGGCAGTGTGAAAATATTCACTGGCTACCGGGCACAGCATAATGATGCAGTCGGCCCAACAAAGGGAGGGATCAGATTCCACCCTCAAGTTACAGAAACAGAGGTAAAGGCACTTTCTATCTGGATGAGCCTAAAATGCGGAATTGTTGATCTTCCATATGGCGGCGGTAAAGGTGGAATTGTCTGCGATCCTCGTGACATGTCCTTCAGAGAGCTGGAGAGATTGAGCAGAGGCTATGTAAGAGCAATCAGTCAGATTGTCGGCCCGACAAAGGATATTCCTGCACCTGATGTTTTCACGAACTCACAAATAATGGCATGGATGATGGACGAGTACAGCAGAATTGATGAGTTCAACTCTCCTGGCTTTATTACAGGCAAGCCTCTCGTACTAGGAGGCTCACATGGAAGGGAAACGGCAACTGCTAAAGGTGTGACAATCTGCATCCGAGAAGCGGCCAAGAGAAAAGGCATCGAAATTAAAGGAGCAAGAGTTGTTGTGCAAGGCTTTGGAAATGCAGGCAGCTTTTTAGCGAAATTTATGCATGATGCTGGTGCTAAGGTAATCGGAATTTCCGATGCATATGGTGCTTTGCATGATCCAAATGGTTTAGATATTGACTATCTTCTCGACAGAAGAGACAGCTTCGGAACGGTAACGAATTTATTTAACAATACGATTACAAACCAAGAGCTCTTGGAATTGGATTGTGATATATTGGTTCCTGCAGCAATTGAAAACCAAATCACTGAAAAAAATGCTCATAATATTAAAGCAAGCATTGTGGTAGAAGCGGCAAATGGGCCTACAACACTTGAAGCTACAACAATCTTGACGGAAAAAGGCATTCTTTTAGTGCCGGATGTATTAGCATCTGCCGGCGGTGTAACAGTTTCTTATTTTGAGTGGGTTCAGAACAATCAAGGCTTCTACTGGACTGAGGAAGAAGTTGAAGAAAAATTGGAAAAAGTAATGAGCAAATCATTTGAGAACATTTATGAAACAGCACAAATCCGCAGGGTGGATATGAGATTGGCTGCTTATATGGTCGGTGTTCGAAAAATGGCGGAAGCGTCAAGATTCCGCGGCTGGATTTAAGTTAGGATAACAAACTATTGTATAATAACCAAAAATCTCCTATGCTATAAATAGGAGATTTTTTTTTCAGGTATTTACATATTTTGCTCATGCTGTGCATGAGAGTTGTATAGAAGTTAGGAGAGATTAACATGAACGAAGAACAAGCGATTATAATCGGTGCTGGGCCTTGTGGATTAGCTGCTGCTATCGCCTTGCAAAAAATCAACATTAACCCCCTTATCATTGAAAAGGGAAATGTGGTAAATGCGATACATGGATATCCAACTCACCAGACTTTTTTCAGCACGAGCGAAAAGCTGGAAATTGGGGATGTGGCCTTTCTTACTGAACAATATAAACCAAACCGAAATCAGGCGCTTGTGTATTATAGAGAAGTAGCAAAACGAAAAAACTTAAGGATTCATGCATATGAAGAAGTGCAGAATGTAACAAAGGAAAATAACCTGTTCAAATTGCAAACCTCAAAGGGAGAATACCGCGCCAATTACGTGATTGTCGCAACTGGGTATTATGACCACCCGAACTATATGAATGTACCAGGCGAGGATTTACCTAAGGTTAGCCACTATTTTAAGGAAGCGCACCCGTATTTTAATCATGATGTAACAGTAATCGGCGGAAAAAACTCAAGTGTGGATGCTGCGATTGAATTGGTGAAAGCAGGAGCCCGCGTAACGGTATTGTACAGAGGCACAGAATATTCAAGCAGCATTAAGCCGTGGATTCTTCCAGAGTTTGAAGCCCTTGTCAGAAACGGTGTTATAAAAATGGAATTTGCTTCAGAAGTGGTAGAAATTAAAGAAAAAACCTTAACGTATAAGAAGCAAGGTGAGAATAAGGAAATTGCGAATGATTTCGTGTTTGCGATGACTGGATATCATCCTGATCACGGATTTATTAAGAAGATGGGAGTCGAAATCGAAGCAGACTCTGGCAGGCCTGTATTTAATCCGGACACTATGGAAACGAATGTGGAAGGAATTTTCATCGCCGGGGTAATTGCAGCTGGCAATAATGCAAACGAAATATTTATTGAAAATGGCAGGTTCCATGGGGACCAGATAGCTGAAGCGATAGCGGCAAGAAAATAAGAATCCGCAAAAGTTCGCTGGCAAAAAAGGGAGAGGGAAAGAGCGAATGTTAGCCATACTATCCGCTGGTATTGCACCTGGCTTGGCGCTTTTAAGTTATTTTTATTTAAAAGATCAATATGAATCAGAACCGATAGCGCTAGTGTTTAGAGCATTTATAACAGGTGCTCTGCTTGTTTTTCCAATCATGTTTATCCAATATGTTCTTCGCGTCGAAGAAGCTGTTCCATCTCATTTATTGAATTCCTTTGTAACAACGAGCCTCTTAGAGGAGTTTTTCAAATGGTTTATTTTGTTCTTTACAGCGTATCAGCATATTGAGTTTGATGAACCATATGATGGAATCATTTATGGAGTGTCCATATCACTTGGCTTTGCGACTGTTGAAAACATTCTTTATCTTGTAGCAAATGGTGTGGAATATGCATTAGGAAGAGCCTTGCTGCCTGTATCAAGCCATGCTCTTTTTGGTGTTATCATGGGCTATTACCTTGGTAAAGGGAAGTTTACTATGCCAAGAAGCAAATGGATCTTCTATTCCTTAATTGTACCGTTCATCCTACATGGGATTTACGATTATATATTAACGTTTCAAAAAAATTGGCTTTTGTTCATTACGCCGTTCATGCTGTTTCTTTGGTGGCTTGGTTTGAGAAAAGTTAAAATGGCAAGAGAGCTGAGTCGGGAGCATGTCAGCAAATATATGAATGCAAACCTATAGAGCGCGCATGAAAGGCTGTCTTTAGCCTTTTATAAAGCTTAAAATATGCGAATATATCCCTTGAAAAGAAAATGAAATTGTTCATTTTCTTTTTTTTTGCATAAAAACCAAGTGGCTACAAAAAATAGAGTCAATGACAAATAGTATTCACATCTGGGGGTAACACGCATGAATAAAAAGTTCTTAACGAAAATTTCTGTCGTAATTTCCGCCTGTATCATTCTAGCAACATTAGCGAATGTGGAGCATAAAGCGGAAGCGTTCTCGAATCAAGTGATTCAGCAAGGTGCTGTTGGAGATGATGTAATTGAATTGCAAGCAAGACTCCAATATATAGGATTTTACAATGGCAAAATTGATGGAGTCTTTGGCTGGAAAACATATTGGGCATTAAGAAACTTCCAATATGAATTCGGGCTGCCAATTGACGGACTCGCCGGCTGGCAAACAAAACTAAAGCTAGCTAAAGCATCAAAGTATAATGAGCAATTTGTAAAAGAACAAATTGACACTGGGAAAAAATTCTCACATTACGGTGGGACAGATTTGAATAAGCAAAAAACACCTTCTGCAAATAAAAACAAGGCTGGCAATGCAAATAAGTCAGGGACTGCTAATAAGTCAAACACAGGAACTAATACAAATAAGGCAGCAAATAATAATCAGCAAAAACCAGCAACACAAAAACCAGCAACAAAAAAACAAACAAATCAATCAAAAGCAAATAACGCTGGAGCCAATAATAAAGCAAACACTAACAATAATGTCGCAAACAATAATACAAAGGCAACTCCGCCAAAAGCGAATGCTGGCGAATCGGTGAAGAAAAAAACGCCGACAGCTGCTAATGTTCCTAACGGTTTCTCACAGAATGATATTCAGCTAATGGCAAATGCAGTTTATGGAGAATCAAGAGGTGAGCCTTATATCGGTCAGGTTGCTGTTGCTTCTGTCATTCTTAACCGGGTGACTAGCCCTTCGTTTCCGAATACAGTATCAGGGGTTATCTTTGAACCAAGAGCGTTCACAGCTGTTGCAGATGGACAAATCTGGCTGACACCTAATGAGACGGCAAAACAAGCTGTCCTTGACGCTATAAATGGATGGGACCCTACAGGAAATGCTATCTATTATTTTAACCCAGCAACCGCAACTAGCGGTTGGATTTGGTCAAGACCGCAAATTAAGCAAATAGGCAAGCACATATTCTGTAAATAAAAGGGGTGAACGTTAAATGCTTAGAGGGATATTGATAGGTATTTTGACAATCGGAGTTGCAGGTGCAGCATTTTGGGGCTATCAAGAACATAAGGAAAAAAATGCAGTATTAATGAATGCTGAAAACAGCTATCAACGTGCTTTCCATGATCTTTCCTATCAAATAGATTTGCTTCATGATCAAATTGGAACAACACTTGCGATGAATTCACAAGAATCACTGTCTCCGTCACTGGCGGAAGTATGGAGAATAACTTCACAGGCCCATAGCGATGTTGGCCAGCTGCCGCTCACTTTATTGCCATTCAATAAGACAGAGGAATTTTTAGCAAATATAGGAGATTTCAGCTACCGGACGGCTGTCCGAAATTTAGATGATGAACCACTGTCCGATAAGGAATATAAATCATTGAAAAAGCTGTATGGAGATGCAAAGGATATTCAAGATGAATTGCGCAATGTGCAGCATCTAGTTCTAGAAAACAATTTACGCTGGATGGACGTTGAGATGGCCTTGGCAACGAATAAGCAAGGAGATAATACAATCATTGATGGTTTAAAAACTGTTGAGGACAAAGTAGATGGCTACCAAGAAACAAGCTTTGGCGTTACAAATGTTAATATGGAAAAAAAGGATGAAAACTTCAGCAGTTTAGAAGGAGAAGAAATCACGAAAAAAGAAGCGCAAAAAATCGCCGAAGATTATGCAGCATTTAAAGGTGATGTGGAAGTCAACATCACAGAGAATGGCAAAGGATCTGGATATGGATTTTACAGTGTCTCTCTTAAAGAAAAAGATACTGGAACAGAAGCAAATATGGATATTACCAAAAAGGGCGGATATCCAATCTGGTCGATTGTTTCAAGAGATGTTAAAAAACAAAAAATCAGTTTAAATGATGCTAGCAACAAGGCAACGGATTTTTTGAAACAGCATGACTTTAAAGACTTGGCATTATTTGAAAGTATGCAATATGACAATATCGGTGTCTTTACCTATGTAACAGAGGATAACGGGGTAAGAATTTATCCAGACAGCATTAAGATAAAAGTTGCTCTAGATAATGGGAATATTATCGGCTTTACTGCTGAAGATTACTTAAAACAGCATAAGAGTCGGGATTTTAAAGATCCCGCAATATCTAAGTCTGAGGCACAAAAGAAAATCAGCAAAAATGTTAACATAATGGAAGACGGATTGGCTGTTATTCTTAATGATTTAAACGATGAAGTATTATGCTATGAATTTATCGGCACATTGGATGATGATACGTATCGTATTTATATTAATGCTGATACTGGCACAGAAGAAAAAGTCGAAAAACTCAAAAATGCTGAACCTTTATATGATGACGTTGTTTAATAGTAAAAAAGCAGTAGGGGCATCTTGTTCCTTGCTGCTTTTTTACTACGTTTTTTTCTGTGGACTATTGATAAGGAAGATGTTTTTGCGATAATATAGGTAAAAAGAATTAATTCCTAATTAGCAAACGAAGAAAGCGTGGTACTATAGTGATAAATATCGGAGATACGTTAATATTAGAGCCAGCTCATAGTGAGAACTCAGAAAAATATAAATGCCGTTTAGTTGATAGAAAAGAAAATGAAATCTATATAGATTATCCCATCCATGCTGAAACAAAAAAGGCCGTCTTCTTGCTGAACGGAACACAGCTAAAGGTCAGCTTTGTTACAAGTCAAGGAGCGGTTTACATGTTCGACTCAGAAATTATCGGGAGAGAGAAGCAAAACAATATACCAATGCTTATCCTTCATTTCCCGAACAGTGACCAGTTTATTAAGATTCAGAGGAGAGAGTATGTCAGAGTAGAAACAAATGTGGATGTTGCCATCTCTTCTGACGACACAGAAGTGGCGCCGTTTGCGACAATAACAACAGACATAAGTGCAGGCGGAGCAGCCATTCTTGTGCCGGCAGGTTCTAATCTTAAGGCAGAGACCATTGTGTACACCAACTTTGTTTTGCCGATGCAAAACGGTGATTATTATTATTTAAAGGTGAAGGCAATTGTTAAAAAAATCATTAATTATAATGAAACACATAATAAAGCGCCGCTGGAATTTATCGAGGTAAGCGCAAATGACCGCCAGCTTTTCTTGCGTTTCTGTTTTGACCGTCAGCTTTCTTTCCGTAAGAAAGGACTGGAAATCTGAATAAACTCGATAAGATATTCCGATACTAAACAGGTAAAGTGAATTCGCCTGTTTAATATCAAAAAGGGCACAACAGAAATCGAGGTTAGTGGAAAATGAAGCGATTTGAACGGTTGTTGTTTAAGTTAATTGCCATCCAGTTGTTTTTTTTGCTAGCTGGTCAAATACTTCATCAAGTAAACATACTTCCAGAACTGCATCAGCTTGCCCAATATGAAGGGGTATCTAAGTCGAATTACACCTCCATTTTGGAAACACTCGGGCTTAGCCAGGAGTAGAGCTTGAAAAACCTTTCGATTTTAATCTGAAAGGTTTTTTTGTACTTGAAAATCAAATGTGAAAAAATAGTACGGATTTTAATAGGTTTAATCAACAAATTGGGATAGAAAATATGATAAAATAAAAACTGATAAAATTCTGTTCTAAGTAATTTCAAATTATATGTTGGATACTGGGATAGTGAAGGTTTTAGGAGGAAATATGAAAAAAATCAGCATTGCAATAGATGGACCGGCAGCTGCCGGAAAAAGCACAGTAGCCAAAATTGTAGCAGAACAACTAGGCTATATATATATCGATACTGGGGCAATGTACAGGGCGCTAACCTTAAAAGCCTTAAACACTGGGATTAACTTGGAGGACGAGGCAGCGTTAGAAAGTATGTTAGACAGTACGGCTATCGAGCTTTTCCCTGGTGAAAAGGGACAGAAAATTTTCTTGGACAGCGTCGACGTTACGGAAGATATCCGCAGAAGCAATGTGACAAATTCTGTGTCCATTGCAGCGAAGCATAAGTTAGTGCGTGAAGAGATGGTTCGCAGACAACAGGGGTTTGCAATCGGCGGAGGCGTGGTAATGGATGGTAGGGACATTGGAACACATGTCATCCCGCATGCTGAAGTAAAGGTGTTCTTACTTGCTTCAGTAGAGGAAAGAGCAGTTAGACGCCATACTGAAAATATTGCTAAAGGCTTTGAATCGGATTTGGAGCAGCTGAAGTCGGAAATAGCAGCAAGAGATAAATTAGATTCTGAACGAGAAGTGGCTCCGCTTAAAAAAGCAGAAGACGCAATCGAAATTGATACGACTTCTTTATCCATCAATGATGTGGTAGGCAAAATTATGGCATTGACAGAGGATAAGATTACAAACTGATTGCCGCTTATGCGGCTGTAAAGCGCGCTAGTGTTTCTTACTTGACAAATAATCACATTTATAAGAAGTTAGATAGAAGAAAATAAATTTTTATTATTCTATTAATTTTTTATGAAAGCTATATGGAATGAGCAATTATTGCATTATTTCATTAGAAAAGTTTAAGGAGGAGTACATATGTCTGAAGAATTAAATGATATCGTTGTTCATAACTACACAGTTGGGGACCGCGTAACAGGTAAAGTTACTAAGGTTGAAGAAAAACAAGTTATTATTGCCATCAGTGACAGTAAACTGGATGGTATTATTCCGATTAGCGAATTGTCCAGCCTTCATATTGAAAAAGCAGAAGATGTAGTTTCAGAAGGAGAAGAGCTTGATCTTCAAGTTATTAAAGTAGAAGAGGATGCTCTTGTTCTGTCTAAACGTAAAGTCGATGCTGAAAAAGCTTGGGAAAGCTTAGAAGAAAAGTTCAACTCTGGTGAAATCTTTGATGCAGAAGTGAAGGATGTAGTAAAAGGCGGGCTTGTCGTTGATTTAGGTGTGCGCGGTTTTGTTCCTGCATCGCTTGTAGAAGCACATTATGTGGAAGACTTCTCTGATTATAAAGGAAAAACTATTTCCTTTAAGATTGTAGAGCTTGAAAAGGATAAAAATCGTTTAATCCTTTCCCATAAGGCTGTTATTGAAGAAGAGAAAAGCAAGCAAAAACAAAACTTGCTTGAATCTTTGCAAGAAGGACAGACGCTTCAAGGGGTTGTTCAAAGAATAACTGACTTTGGTGCATTCGTAGACTTGGGCGGTATAGATGGTTTAGTGCATATCTCTCAGCTGTCACATGAGCATATCACTAACCCTTCAGATGTTGTTCAGGAAGGTCAAGAAGTCAATGTGAAAATCTTAAGCGTTGACCGCAATAATGACCGAATTTCCTTATCTATTAAAGATACATTGCCAGGACCGTGGGCAAATATCGCAGAAAAAGCGGAAAAAGGCAGTATTTTAGAAGGAACAGTTAAACGTATCGTTTCATATGGTGCATTCGTTGAAGTGTTCCCAGGGGTAGAAGGACTTGTCCATATTTCTCAAATCGCTCATAAGCATATCGGCACACCGCATGAAGTGCTTAAAGAAGGGCAAACAGTTCAAGTGAAGGTGCTTGATGTGAATGAAGAGGAACAGCGCCTTTCCTTAAACATCAAAGACTTGACGGAAAAAGAGCAAGAAGAAGATGAAGTATATGAGCTGCCAGAGGAATCAAAAGGGTTCCAATTAGGTGACATGATTGGCGAGCAATTGAAAAAACTAAAGCAGCAATAATTTATAGAGCTGTCCAAGATGGGCAAACAGCTTCTCTAAAGGAGAACGTCGTTTGGTTATTCTTGGACAGCTCTTTTTAGTGTGTGTCAATCACTGGATTTATTATCGTTTAAGGCTCTGCCTTCACTAGGGCTTTGTAAACGTGTCGCCCCAGGATAATGGATAGCCTGGTCGCGGTCAGATTCGACGCGGTGGCTTTGTCTTAATTTCTTCTCTTGACGATCCTTTCCCACTTGTAACACCCCCTATCAATAGAATGATAAATAACACCCCACATTATGCAGAGGGATTTTGTCCAGCATTTGCCAAACCTTACTTTTCTAAGTTTAAAGTACATATTTAATTGACATAATGGAAAAAGTAGGAGAGTGAATAGTTATGGAAGGTAATATGTTTTTTTTGTTTGCTTGGATGCTCTGGTTAATACCCACTTTTTTTATGGAGAAAGATAATAATAATAGAAGTAAATACGCATCTTTTTTGCTTATAGCAATAATTTTATATCCTCATCATTTACCCTTTATGGGCATGGAAGTGTCTGTAGTGCTGCTTGTCCAAATAGTGTCAGCTTTTATTTATGCTGCCAGGCTACGGACGTCCCAGCAGCTTTATATGGTGCTGACAGCCTTTATGACAATGCTTGCTTATTGCGCTTTGCAGCTTTTAAGCATTCTTGATCCAGTTTGGCTGTTAATAGATAAAGACGTCATGCTTGCAGTAATGCTTGCTATTTTAAGTGTGATGCTGCATCGCACAATGGCAACTCAGGGTTTAATGATCATTATAGGAAGTTCTGTTGGCGAAATGCTGTACGGATACTTGCTCCATTACTACAGGATGGACGAAAGAATTGGAACAGCGGCCTTTTTCGACAGTCTGCTCTTATGTATAGCCAGCATAACAGCGTGGAATATTGCTAAAGTTTTCCTTGCGAAATTGGAACAGCAAATATACTTAATCGAAAAGGAGAAGCAAAAACTATGATGACCACATTTACATATCCAATTCTATTTGGACTCATTATCGGAACAGCTTTACGCATGTTTATGCTTCGCACTGATTACAGGCAATACCCGACATATCTTCACGGCAAGATCATTCATGTTGCACTTGGATTCATAGCGGCAGGTCTAGGCACAGTTGCCATTCCCTCCATATTAGATAAAGACTTTACAGCTGTCACCTTTCTCACTGTCGCTGCCTCGCAATTTCGGGATGTCCGCAATATGGAAAGAAACACATTAACAGAGCTTGACAGTTACGAGATGGTGCCACGTGGGAAAACGTATATCGAAGGAATAGCAATTGCATTTGAAAGCAGAAATTATCTTGTTATGTTTGCAAGCCTTTTGAGTACCTTTGGATTCATTACTTTCCATATATGGGGCGGAATTATTGCGGCAATTATATCGTTTTTTATCAGCAGGAAGCTCATGTCCGGCGGAAAGCTTCGCGATATTGTAACAATTGAATATGTTAAACCGAGATTTGAAGATGCTGGCTTGTATGTTGATAATATTTATATTATGAATATCGGAATACCAGCACGGCAGGAGGAAGTGCTGAAATACGGGATGGGATTTATCCTCACACCTAAAAACTTCAATGCCAGAACGACAATCGCAAATCTTGGGCAAAGACAGGCAATTCTGTACGATGTCTCGACTGCATTGGGAGTGTACCGCGATTCTGGAACACCAGCTTTAGTTCCTTTAGCAAAAAGAGACTTGGAGGATGGAAGGGTCGCTGTTTTTGTTTTGCCGCAGCATAATGACCCGGAAAAAGCGCTTGAGATTATTGGAGCAACTCCAACTCTTGAAAATGCCATCCGGATGCCGAGCAAAAGGCTGTTAAGAGAGGAAGAAGCACAGTGACGATTGAAAAGTATATATTGGCCGCTATAACAACGAAACCGGAAAAAGTAGCGCAAGGCACTGGCGTTTTTTATTGCAGCGACGTTAGTGAAATGGAAGTTTTAGCAACAAACTTGGAAGCTATTCTTGACGGGATTGCCCATAAAATCAGCGAAGATGTTTATATTATCGTCAAGCATTGAGCATTCAAGCAGTTAGTTTAGGACTGGCAAATCCCAGCATAGCTTAACAATTTTCTAGTACTTGCCTGTACAATGCTGCTCTGTTAAGATATATTAGTTAGGGGACTGCCTAAAAGCTTGGGCTAGCCCCTAATTGTTTTTAACGCTTTTGGACTGTGGCAAGCAGTATTGCGATCTTAGTTGACATGTCAGGCTGATTTAGAAGAGCTTGGAATAATAATTTACATAGTATTTGTTTGTGTAGACATAAAAGCAAAAAAGACTATTTTGGAGTATGGAAGGGTGTAAGTAAGAATGGCGAAACCTGTAATAGCAATAGTAGGACGTCCTAACGTTGGAAAGTCTACTATTTTTAATAGAATTGTCGGGGAGAGAATCTCCATTGTTGAAGATATTCCTGGTGTAACAAGAGACAGAATATACAGCTCTGCAGAGTGGCTGAATCATGATTTTAACCTGATTGATACAGGCGGAATCGATATTGGCGATGAGCCTTTTTTAGAGCAAATCAGAGCACAGGCAGAGGTAGCAATTGACGAAGCTGATGTTATCATTTTCCTTACGAACGGCCGTGAAGGTGTAACAGCTGCCGACGAAGAGGTAGCAAAAATCCTCTATCGTGCAAAAAAACCAGTTGTTCTTGCTGTAAACAAAATTGATAACCCAGAGATGCGCGAACAAATCTATGATTTCTATTCGTTAGGATTTGGTGAGCCGATGCCGATTTCCGGATCTCACGGCTTAGGTTTAGGTGACTTATTAGATGAAGCTGCCAAGCATTTCCCAAACAGAGACACAAAAGACTATGCTGATGATGTCATTAAGTTTTCTTTAATCGGCCGTCCGAATGTAGGGAAATCGTCGCTTGTTAATGCAATGCTTGGAGAGGACCGCGTTATTGTCAGCAATATTGCCGGCACAACAAGAGATGCGATTGACTCAGAAGTTACTGTTAACGGTGAAAAATACGTAATCATTGATACAGCAGGTATGCGAAAAAAAGGGAAAGTGTATGAAAGTACTGAGAAATACAGTGTTCTTCGTGCATTAAGAGCGATTGAAAGATCAGATGTTGTTTTAGTTGTTATAGACGGGGAAGAAGGCATTATTGAACAAGACAAAAAAATCGCAGGCTATGCCCATGAAGCAGGCAGAGCGGTTATTATTGTTGTAAATAAATGGGATGCTGTCGAAAAAGACGAAAAAACAATGAAAACATTTGAACAAAACATCAGAGAGCATTTCTTATTCTTGGATTATGCACCGGTTGTGTTCTTGTCTGCTAAGACGAAAAAGCGGATTCATACATTGATTCCCATGATTAATATCGCCAGCCAAAATCATACTTTAAGGGTAGAGACAAGTGTATTGAATGATGTCATTATGGATGCTGTGGCGATGAATCCAACACCAACAGATAAAGGTAAACGTTTGAAGATTTACTATACTACTCAAGTAGCTGTTGGACCGCCAACATTTGTTGTATTTGTTAATGATCCAGAGCTGATGCATTTCTCCTATGAACGTTTCCTAGAAAACCGTATTAGAGATGCCTTTGGCTTCGAAGGAACACCAATTAGAATTTTTGCGCGTGAAAGAAAATAATAGAGGTGGATCGTAATGGGTAATCATAAAAAAATTGCAATGATCGGAGCCGGAAGCTGGGGGACAGCGCTTGCGTTAGTGCTTGCCGATAATGGACATACTGTCCATCTTTGGGGTAAAAATGGACAAGATATTGAAGAAATCAACAAAAATCATGTAAACAAACGATATCTTCCAGACATAAAGCTTTCGGAAAATATCATTGGATATACGTCCATGCAGGAAAGCTTAAAGGATGTCCATTATATTGTCTTATCTGTTCCTACAAAAGCGATGCGCGAAGTAATCCAACAAATTATACCTTTCTTAGATGAACCAAAAACATTCATTCATGTAAGCAAAGGGATTGAGCCAGGAACACTGCTTCGCATATCTGAAATAATGGAAGAAGAGATTCCGGAGCGTCTGTTAAAGAGCATTGTTGTCCTGTCAGGACCAAGCCATGCAGAGGAAGTAAGCTTGCGCCATTTGACGACAGTAACAGTTTCTTCTAAAAACATGGAGGAAGCAGAAAAAGTTCAGGACTTGTTCATTAATTCAAAATTCAGGGTTTATACGAATCCTGATATTGTCGGTGTGGAAATCGGTGGTGCACTAAAGAATATTATCGCAGTCTGTGCTGGAATTACAGATGGGCTAGGTTTTGGTGACAACGCCAAAGCTGCACTTATTACAAGAGGACTTGCAGAGATGGCGAGATTAGGAACAAAAATGGGTGCAAATCCCCTTACCTTCTCAGGATTAACCGGCATTGGTGATTTGATTGTGACCTGTACGAGTGTCCATTCAAGAAACTGGAGAGCTGGTAATTTGCTTGGAAAGGGCTGTCCCCTTGAAGAGGTTCTTGAGAACATGGGAATGGTTGTAGAAGGAATTAGAACAACTAAAGCAGGCCAACAGCTTTCTGAGAAATATGGCATTGAGATGCCGATTACGAATGCTTTATATGATGTGCTGTTTAATGGGAAGAATGCGAAGGAAGTAGTGGAAGGCTTAATGGCAAGGGATAAAACACATGAGATGGAAGACCTTGTGAACATCCTTGCTTCCCAGTACGTAGAATAAGTCTTATACCATCCTTTAGTGAGCTTTAAAAATCTGTTTTTCGAAATTTGTTACGATTATTAGGCATTTTATGGTGTGCGAATGATGTATTTATGCATACAATGCTTTGAAGCAACCTGGTGGAATGAACAGGTGATGGGTTATATAGTCATGAAATCAAAGTAAAGGTTCCCCTGCTTTTACTTTGATTTTTTTTTGAATGAAAATGACTCTGTAGCTCCTATGTACACCGATAAAATAAATTTTTATAGAAATAGTCATAACCCTATCATTCATGTGTATATATGATTTAGAAGGGTTATTTTTTTTGGCGTGAATAAAAATCATAAAATAAGCTGAGCATTACTTTAACTTCTTTTATGATTTGCGATAAAGTCCGCTGATTATATGTTTTTTTACGAAGTAGTTTTTTAAGGAGAAGAAATCTTCTATAAAAAAAAGGGGGAATTTATAAAAGTAGTCATAATGAGATAGGACAACATCATAAATATATATTGTCTAATTGCATTAAATGGTTTTTGCTAATCTCTACACTAGGGAGAGTTCAGGAGGGGATCATTTGGAAAAGGTAAATATTTTTAAAGATATTGCCGAAAGAACTGGCGGTGATATTTACTTAGGTGTAGTGGGTGCTGTTCGAACAGGCAAGTCTACTTTCATAAAGAAGTTTATGGAATTGGTTGTTATTCCGAATATGGATAATGAAGGTGACCGTGCAAGAACAAAGGATGAATTGCCGCAAAGCGCGGCAGGTAAGACGATTATGACGACAGAGCCAAAGTTTGTTCCAAATCAGGCGGCATCTGTAACTGTGGATGAAGGATTGGATGTAAATATCCGATTAGTTGATTGTGTCGGCTACACGGTTCCAGGCGCGCAGGGTTATGAAGACGAAAATGGGCCTCGGATGATCAATACACCATGGTATGAAGAGCCAATTCCATTTCATGAAGCGGCTGAAATTGGTACAAGAAAGGTTATTCAGGAACATAGCACAATCGGTGTTGTCATTACAACAGATGGAACGATTGGGGATATACCGAGAAGTAATTACTTAGAAGCAGAAAACAGGGTTATTGAAGAGCTGAAGGAAGTCGGCAAGCCGTTTATTATGATTGTCAACAGCGCCCAGCCTTATCACCCTAATACAGAAAAGCTTCGCAGTGAACTATCAGATAAATATGATATTCCAGTTATCGCAATGAGTGTTGAAAGCATGAGAGAATCAGATGTCCTTAATGTAATGAGAGAAGCACTGTTTGAGTTCCCTGTACTTGAAGTGAACGTAAACCTGCCGAGCTGGGTAATGGTTCTTCGGGAGAACCATTGGTTGCGTGACAACTATCAAGAGGCTGTGAAGGAAACAGTTAAAGATATTAAGAGACTGCGAGATGTCGATCGTGTTGTGCAGCAATTTAGCGACTTTGAATTTATCGATAAGGCTGGTCTTGCAGGAATTGAGATGGGGCAAGGTGTTGCCGAAATCGATTTGTACGCACCAGATGAGCTGTATGATGAAATTTTGAAAGAGATTGTTGGTGTGGAAATCAGAGGGAAAGATCATTTGCTTGAGCTAATGCAGGACTTTGCCCATGCAAAAACAGAGTATGACCAAATCTCAGATGCACTGAAAATGGTTAAACAAACAGGTTATGGCATTGCAGCACCATCCCTTATCGATATGAGCTTAGATGAGCCGGAAATCATCCGCCAAGGTTCAAGATTCGGTGTAAGATTAAAGGCTGTAGCACCATCTATCCACATGATTAAAGTGGATGTTGAGTCAGAATTTGCACCAATTATCGGTTCTGAGAAACAGAGTGAGGAACTTGTCAGATATTTGATGCAGGATTTTGAGGATGATCCATTATCCATCTGGAATTCGGATATTTTCGGAAGAAGCTTAAGCTCCATTGTTAGGGAAGGAATTCAAGCAAAGCTTTCACTTATGCCTGAAAATGCCCGCTACAAGCTGAAAGAGACACTTGAGCGTATCATCAATGAAGGCTCTGGAGGGCTTATTGCAATAATCTTATAGGAAACTCTCTTTGTGGGAGTTTCTTTTTTTTGCATGCGTTAACTTCTCCCTACTAAATAATAAGAACTGGGCTATTTCTCTTAATTTGTCAGTTTCGGATATGTATGTAAATTTATTGATTTAATATTACACTTTTATATCAAATGATGAAAAGATTGCTATCAATATATAAAATTTCTTGATATGCTCAAACGATTATGATAATCTTTTAAAGGAATCAGCGTCATTACAGCGATTAAAGCATTATGATATACATTATAAATGCTTGTCACGTTAGTAGTAGCATTATGGAACCCTATGATGCTGCAAAGGAAAAATATTCTTGATGACGTATATAATTCCGATAAATTGTTTACAAATAATGATATGAAACGATTTTTTAGGATTTATTTGAAACATTTGGGAGGAGGTGAAAGGCATGAACAAGACAGAATTAATTAACGCAGTTGCAGAAGCAAGCGAATTGTCTAAAAAAGACGCTACTAAAGCAGTTGATGCTGTTTTTGATACAATCTTGAATGCTTTAAAAGATGGCGATAAAGTACAACTTATCGGTTTTGGTAACTTTGAGGTACGTGAGCGTGCAGCTCGTAAAGGTCGCAACCCACAAACTGGTGAAGAAATCGAAATCGCAGCAAGCAAAGTTCCTGCTTTTAAACCAGGTAAAGCACTTAAAGACGCAGTGAAGTAATTTACATACATTGCATATTATTTCTCTAAAAACCGCGAATTACTCGCGGTTTTTTCTATTTATTAGCATATTTTCCAAAAGTTTAGCCAATGGCTTAATGGGAATTGAATAGAATTGACGGTATTCGTGGTGTTCGTTCTTTTTATATGCTAATATGATTAAAGGAAATTGGATTGATAGCTTTGGGAGGAAAAAAAGAATGTCGAATGTTGATTTGGCCAAGATAGAAGATGCGGTAAAACAAATACTGGAAGCGATTGGGGAAGATCCTGAAAGAGAAGGATTGCTTGATACCCCAAAAAGAGTCGCCAAAATGTATAGTGATATTTTCTCAGGATTAAATGAGGATCCAAGAGAGTATTTTCATACTATTTTTGGGGAAGACCATGAGGAGCTTGTGCTTGTTAAAGACATTCCGCTGTACAGCATGTGTGAACATCATCTCGTTCCGTTTTATGGAGTTGCTCACGTAGCCTATATTCCTAGAAACGGAAAAGTAACGGGCTTGAGCAAATTAGCAAGAGCGGTTGAAGCTGTTGCGAAAAGACCGCAGCTGCAAGAGCGCATCACTTCAACAGTCGCTGATGCGATTCAAGAAATGCTTGATCCGCATGGTGTTATGGTCGTAGTTGAAGCAGAGCATATGTGCATGACAATGAGAGGCGTTAACAAGCCTGGTGCGAAGACAGTTACAACAGCTGTCCGCGGTAAGTATGCAGAAAATGCAGATGCCCGCACAGAGGTGCTGTCTTTAATTAAGTGACATAAAGGCTTGTCTTACAAGGCTTTTTAAGTGGTGTCAGCAAGCAAGTATGCTATAATAAGCTAGACTTTATACAAATATAATTTAGTTGTAATGTATATATAAAGAGAAATTTATGGGGGAACAAGGGTGATATTATGATGTTATTTCAAGAAATGGTGGAGAATGTGCGGGAAGAGGTATTACAAAAGATTGCTCATCCTTATCTTTTTAAGCATATTGATAATCCGATAATTGATGAAGACAAGCTTCTGCTTACCGTTTTTCTATTAAAGCAGGCTGACATAGATGACAGCCAAGTCATCACATATGCCACAACAACAATGCTTATTCAAATTGCCCTTGATACCCATGAGCTTGTAACCAATGACAGCGTTCATAAAGGAATAGAAAAGAACAGGCAGTTAACAATATTGGCCGGAGATTTTTACAGCGGTCAATATTACAAGCTGCTGGCAGACCTCGGAGATTATGAGATGATAAAAGTGTTTGCCGAAGCAATTAAAGAGGTTAACGAGAATAAGATGATTATCTATCAGCAAGCTTTTGCCGGACTTCCAGAATTGATAGATGCCATAGAAGCTGTTGAGTTTTCTATTTTAGATAAGCTTGTTGACCGTTTCCGCTTGCATAATTGGAGAACTTTTGCATTGTCGTTTCTATTTCTGAACAGAATGCTGCAAGACAGGAATACATATAACTTAACTGGGGATTCATTTTTATTCAGCATGCTGAATCGTCATAGTGGGGAGCTTGGCCGCCTTGCAGAGGATCAAGGATATCGTCTGTTCGATCCGGCAGTTCAAAAAGCGGCAGACAGCTTAACAGAAGCGCTTAAGAGCTATGCGCCTGATGAGGACAGCATCGGGGTCAGAACTGTGGCAGTTTTGGATAAAATCAAACAACAAATGTATGTGGAAGAAGGGTAAGAGCAATGCGGGAGCACCAATCAAAGGAAGAAAAAGTGCACCATGTATTCGAAAAGATATATGGCAATTACGATAAAATGAATACAGTAATCAGTTTTCAGCAGCATAAGATTTGGCGCAAAGAAACGATGAAAAGGATGAATGTTCCTAAAGGCGCAAAAGCTTTGGATGTTTGCTGCGGCACAGCGGACTGGACAATAAGTCTGGCAGATGCAGTCGGGTCAACTGGTGAAGTAATCGGACTTGATTTCAGCGAAAACATGCTGAGCATCGGCAAAGAGAAAACAAAGGATTATCAGCAAATCCAGTTGATTCATGGCAATGCTATGGAGCTGCCGTTTGCTGATGACAGCTTTGATTTTGTGACAATCGGCTTTGGGCTGCGAAATGTTCCTGACTATCTGCAAGTGCTCAAGGAAATGAGAAGGGTAGTTAAACCGGGAGGCAAGGTTGTTTGTCTGGAAACATCTCAACCGACAATGCCTGTTTTTAAACAAGGCTACTATTTCTATTTCCGGTTTGTGATGCCCCTGTTTGGAAAGATTTTCGCCAAAAGCTACAAGGAATACTCTTGGCTGCAGGAATCAGCTCGGGATTTTCCAGGAATGAAAGAGCTCGCTTCCCTTTTTGAAAAGGCAGGCTTGTCCAATGTGACGTATAAGGCATACAGCGGTGGCGTGGCTGCTGTGCATATCGGCTTTAAAGAAAAATAATGTCTGTATCTATTTTTGTACAGCAGTTAAAGACGGGTGAGGCTTAAGTGAAATTAAAAATGATGTATTCATTTTTGAATTCTGATTTAGAATTAATAGAAAAAACACTGGAAGATACAGTGAATGCCAACACTTCTATATTGAGAGAGTCGTCGCTGCATCTTCTTAAAGCGGGCGGTAAGCGAATTAGGCCGATTTTTGTCCTGCTCGCTGGTCAAATTGGCAATTATGACATCCATGTCATTAAAAAGGCAGCAGTCGCACTCGAGTTGATTCATATGGCATCCCTTGTTCACGATGATGTTATCGATGACTCGGACTTGCGCAGAGGGCAACCGACGATTAAGGCGAAATGGGATAATAAAGTTGCTATGTATAGTGGTGATTATATTTTCGCTAAATCCCTTGAAATTATGAGTGAACTGGAAAAGCCGGATGCTCATAAAGTGTTGGCAGACACGATTGTTGAGGTTTGCCTCGGTGAAATTCAGCAAATTAAAGACAAATACCAGTTTGAACAAAATGTGAGGGATTACTTTCGTCGCATAAAAAGAAAAACAGCTCTGCTTATTTCTGCTAGTTCTTTAGTCGGGGCTATTGTGTCTGATGTGGAAGAGAAGCATCAGAAAAAACTACATAAATTCGGTTATTATGTTGGAATGTCTTATCAAATTATTGATGATATTCTTGATTTTGTCGGTACAGAAGAAGAACTAGGGAAGCCTGCTGGCGGCGACTTATTGCAAGGTAATATTACTTTGCCTGTTTTGTATGCAATGGAAAATGATGTTATCCGCCAAAAGGTAGAAACCGTTCATGAAGAGATGGACCGGGAAGATTTGTTAGAAATTATAAGCTTGATTAAGAGCTCTGATGCCATTGAACGCTCTATTAAGGTGAGCAATATGTATCTGCAAAAAGCACTTGATGCGCTTGTTGATCTTCCGAAGGGTAGAAGCAAAACTGCCCTCATCAATATAGCGAAGTACTTAGGGAAAAGGAAGTTTTAATATAAGCTTTGCATTGTCGCTTTATGTATGATATCGTTTTCATGAAATCATTTTTTCTTACTACTACATACATAGGAGTGAATCAAATGGAGAAAACGTTTTTGATGGTCAAACCAGATGGAGTGCAAAGAAATTTAATCGGCAAGATTGTAGAACGCTTTGAAAGCAAAGGCTTCCAGCTTGTTGGTGCCAAGTTAATGGTTGTGTCAGAGGAGCTTGCTAAAAAGCATTACCAAGAACATGTGGACAAGCCCTTCTTCATGGAGCTGGTTGATTTCATCACTTCAGGGCCTGTATTTGCTATGGTGTGGGCTGGCGAAGATGTGGTGGCAAAGGCTAGGCTCATGATGGGCAAGACAAATCCTATAGATGCTGCTGCCGGCACAATCCGCGGTGATTTTGCAGTAGTAATGAGAAAAAACGTGATTCATGGATCAGATGGTATAGAAAGCGCAGCTAGAGAAATCGGCTTATTTTTTAAAGAAGAAGAACTTGTTGAGTATAATAAGCTCAGCAATAATTGGGTTTATTAATGCCCCTTACATAATATAGGCTGCCCTTTGAGCAAGTAATTGCTCAAGGGCAGCTTTTTTATTGTTTGAAAAGTAGTATGATTGCTGCCGTAAACAAAAATAATAGGAATGTCTTGTCTTTTATTTAATAAGTAGCTGCTAAATAATTGCCCCATTTCTTATCATTATCGTTTATACTAGTAAAAAAGAAAAATTACTAGCAGCAGGATGCGAGGTTTCATTATGGAAAAAGACTATCAAGAATTTATCAGGAATTTTCAGCAAATTTCAGGCATCGATTTATCTCTCTACAAAGAAGCGCAAATGAAAAGAAGGTTAACCTCTCTATATGAAAAAAGAGGCTATCGGTCTTTTAAAGAATACTCTCAAGCAATAGGAAAGAATAAGGAGCTTCTCGAAGAATTACTGGACCGCATGACCATTAATGTTTCAGAATTTTACCGTAATTTCAGACGGTGGGAGGTGCTTGAGAATAAAATTCTGCCGACCTTGATTAAAGGCAGTTCTAGCTTGAAGGTTTGGAGTGCAGCGTGTTCAACTGGTGAGGAGCCGTATACTCTCTCCATGATTCTATCAAACCACCTCCGTCCGACTAGCTTTCAAATTACTGCTACAGACCTTGATATTAATGCTATTGAACGAGCAAAGAAAGGCCTTTATGTGGAGCGCTCGTTAAATGAAGTTCCGATTGCGCAAAAACAGAAGCACTTTACCCAATCGGGAAGCATGTTTAAAATCAGCGAGGAAATTAAAAAGCCTGTGACATTTAAGCAACAAAACCTATTGTCTGATCCCTTTCAAGGGCCTTACGATCTAATTGTCTGCCGAAATGTCATGATTTACTTTACAGAGGAAGCGAAGGATATTTTATATCAGAAATTTGCGAATGCATTAAGACCCGGCGGCATATTTTTTGTCGGCAGCACAGAGCAAATTTTTAATCCTGGCAAGTATGGCTTTGAGACAGAAGATACATTTTTCTATAAAAAAGTATAAAAAATGCAGGTTTTTAGGATTTTTTACTATCCATATTCACGAACGTATGATATATTGAAACATATTTCCTTTAAAGCGTTGAAGGGAGAAAGGATTTTGATATGAGATATTTAACTTCAGGGGAATCACATGGTCCAAAACTAATTACCATTATAGAAGGTCTGCCTGCTGGTATGCCATTGACAGCAGAGGACATCAATGAACAGCTTGCAAGAAGACAAAAAGGGCACGGAAGAGGCAGACGGATGCAGATAGAGACAGATACTGCAGAAATCGGCGGCGGAATTCGCCACGGTCTAACATTAGGATCGCCAGTGTCACTTATTGTGGAAAACAACGACTGGAAGCACTGGACAAAAGTCATGGGTCAAGGGCCTATTGATGATGAGGAATCTAGTGAAATTAAACGTAAAATCTCTCGTCCGAGACCAGGGCATGCAGATTTAAACGGCGCAATTAAATATGGCCATCGCGATATGCGCAATGTTCTTGAGCGTTCATCTGCAAGAGAAACGACAGTGAGAGTGGCTGCAGGTGCTGCCGCAAAAAAATTATTGTCACTGCTTGGGATTAAGGTTGCCTCCCATGTGTTAGAAATCGGTGGAGTGAAGGCGGAAGTGACAGAATATCCTTCCATTGACAAAATCATTGAAATCACAGAACAATCACCTGTCAGATGCTTAGATCCAGTTGCAGAGAAAAAGATGATGCAGGCAATTGATGATGCGAAGGCGAACGGAGATTCCATCGGCGGAATCGTTGAAGTCATCGCAGAAGGAATGCCTGTGGGTGTTGGCAGCTATGTTCATTATGACAGGAAGCTTGATGCTAAGCTTGCTGGAGCAATCATGAGCATTAATGCATTTAAAGGAGTCGAAATCGGCATCGGCTTTGAGGCGGCAAGTAAGCCTGGAAGTGAAGTCCATGATGAAATCATCTGGGACAGTGAAGCAGGCTATACGCGCAAAACTAATCGTTTAGGCGGTTTTGAAGGCGGTATGACGACAGGAATGCCTGTTATTGTTAAAGGTGTTATGAAGCCTATTCCAACACTTTACAAGCCTTTAAACAGCGTGGATATTGAAACGAAGGAACCATTTGCTGCTAGCATTGAGCGTTCTGACAGCTGTGCAGTTCCTGCTGCAGCTGTGGTTGCTGAAAATGCAGTGGCATGGGAGCTGGCATGTGCTATTGTTGATCAGTTCTATTCTGATCGGTTTGACGGTTTGCTTGAAAATGTCGAAAAGCATCGTCAATATGCGAGGGAATTTTAATGAAAACAGTTCAAGTAAATGCAGGCTCTAAATCGTATCCTGTTTTTATCGGTGCTAACACAGTCTCAAAGCTGAATGCCTTTTTACAGCAGCATTTTCCCAATTGCTCAAAAATACTTATCATAACAGATGAGACAGTTGCAGGATTGCATTTGGCAGCACTTCAAAAGGAGATAACAGCATTTCCTGTTGTCTCCCATATCGTGCCTGCTGGAGAACATGCGAAAACATTTGATGTTTTTTATGGCTGCCACAGCTTTGCTCTTGAAGAAAAGCTAGACAGGAAATCACTGATTATAGCTTTAGGCGGGGGAGCTGTCGGTGATCTTGCCGGTTTTGTCGCTTCATCCTTTATGAGGGGAATTCCGTTTATTCAGGTTCCGACGACCATCCTTGCACATGACAGTGCTGTTGGCGGGAAGGTGGCCATCAACCATCCTCTTGGCAAAAATATGATAGGTGCCTTTTATCAGCCGGAAGCAGTTTTTTATGAAACTAGTTATATCGCAACACTGCCTGTTATCGAGCTGAGATCGGGCTTTGGTGAAGTGATGAAGCATGCTTTAATCAGCAATATGGAGTTTTATGAATCTCTGCTCAACGATATTACGGACCTAGCGGGTGTGCCAGAAGAACAATGGGCCGTACTTTTGGAAAAAGGGATTTTAGTGAAAAGCGATGTCGTGGCACAGGACGAAAAGGAAGCAAATGTCCGTGCCTACCTTAATTTTGGTCATACTTTAGGTCATGCAATAGAAGCGGAAATGGGATATGGAAATATGTCCCATGGTGAAGCAGTCGTAATTGGCATGCTGTTTGCATTGCGTTTAAGTGAAAAGAAGCTTGGACTGGATTTCGATAGTAGCCGCTTTACACATTGGCTCAAAACTTTAGGTTATGCAACAGAAGTGCCAAGCAGCTTAAGTGTGGAAGCCTTACTTGACCGTATGAAGCAGGACAAAAAATCCGTAAAAGGAACAATTCATTTTGTGTTGCTAAAGAGTATAGGCACACCTGAACTTGTCCAAATGGATGAACAAGAATTAAGAGAAGAACTACATATATTTAAGGGAGAATAAATCATGATTAGAGGAATACGGGGAGCAATCACAGTTGAAGTGGATGAAGAAACAGTGATTCTGGATGCAGCAGAAAAACTTGTGAAGGAAATGATAAGAAAGAATGCGATAATAGCTGATAATGTTGCCTCTGTTTTCGTTTCCGTCACGGACGACTTGACGTCCGCCTTTCCTGCTAAAGTGATTCGTCTTCAAGAGGGCTGGACATATGTGCCGGTAATGTGCATGAAGGAAATTGATGTGCCTAATGCATTGCAAAAGTGTATCCGCATCATGATGCATGTTAATACAGATACCCCACAAAAGGACATCAATCATATCTATTTAGAAAAAGCAATTCAATTAAGACCAGACCTTAAAGAAAAATAAATTAACCATACATTATTAGAGGTGAAAGTTAATGAAATGGAAAGAGCAGCTCCTAAATCTTACAGCATATCAGCCAGGCAGAACAATTGATGAAGTAAAACGAGAATTTAATCTAGAAAAAATAGTAAAGCTGGCATCAAATGAAAATCCTTTTGGCAGCTCGCCGAAAGTAATCGAAAGCCTGAAGGAAGTGGACGGCTCTTTTGCATTATATCCAGATGGATATGCGACAAATCTGCGTAACGCACTTGCTGAATTTCTTCAAGTCTCCCCACAAGAGCTTATACTTGGAAACGGTTCAGATGATCTTATTTTAATGATTTCAAGAGCTTTGCTAAAACCTGGCAGAAATACGGTGATGGCAAGCCACACGTTTGGGCAATACAAGCATAACGCTGTTGTTGACGGCGCTGAAGTCAGAGAAGTTCCGCTTACGGAAAAAGGAGAACATGATCTTCCGGAAATGCTTAAGCACATTGACGAGAACACAAGTGTTGTTTGGGTTTGCAGTCCTAATAATCCGACAGGAACGTATAATTCAGAATCTTCATTAGTTAGCTTTTTGAAGCAAGTACCAGAGGATGTTCTTGTAGTTTTGGATGAGGCCTATTATGAATATGTTATTGCTGAAGACTATTATGATGCATTGGAGCTTGCTAAACAGTTCAATAACTTAATCGTGCTGCGCACATTCTCCAAAATTTACGGACTTGCAAGCTTCCGAGTAGGTTACGGTGTGGCAAATGCGAATCTAATTCAAACACTTGAGCCTATCAGAGAGCCGTTTAATGTGAATACTTTAGGGCAAATTGCTACACAAGCTGCCATTAAAGACCAGGACTTTGTAACAAACTGCCGCATCAGAAACAGAGAAGGCCTTCAGCAGCTGTATACGTTCTGTGAAGAGCATGGATTGAATTATTATCCTTCCCAAACAAACTTCGTATTAGTCGATTTTAAAGTCGACGGCAATGAAGTGTTCCAATACTTGATGAGACATGGGTACATCGTCCGTTCTGGAGTACCGCTAGGATTCCCGACTTCTGTCCGCATCACCATTGGTTCGAAAGAAGAGAACGAAGGCTTGATCAATGTGCTTGCCAAGTTCTTGCAAGAGAAAGCAGCAGCCATTTGATTTTAGAAGAAAAGAAGGCGGTGATAGGATGAATGGTCGCGTCTTCGTTATCGGATTGGGACTTATTGGGGGATCACTCGCTCTCTCTATAAAAAATAAATATCCAAATACTGTTATTATTGGTTTTGATATAGCCGAGAAAAACAAAAAGCTTGGCAAAATGCTTGGAGTCATTGATGATTCAGTCGATACGCTAGAAGAAGGAGCTAAGGATGCCGATTTGATTATTATTGCAACCCCTGTTAGGGAAGCGGAAATCATGATGGAGAAATTGGCGCAATTACCTTTGAAAGAGCAGGTCATCGTAACAGATGTAGGAAGCACGAAAGGCAAAATCGTCGAGAAATCTCATCTGTTAAAAGAAAAGGGCATCACTTTTATTGGTGGTCATCCAATGGCCGGCTCTCATAAAAGCGGAGTGTCTGCCTCCAAAGCACTTTTGTTTGAAAATGCGTTTTATTTGTTAACTCCTGAAGATACAACAGATAAGAATGCTGTGCCATTATTGATGGATTGGCTGTCTGGCACAAATGCGAAGTTTCTTGTTGTATCACCAGCAGAGCATGATTTATTGACAGGCGTAATCAGCCACCTGCCTCATATCGTGGCAGCTTCTCTTGTTCATCAAGCGGATGCAACCAGCAAGACAAACGAGCTTGTGACAAGGCTTGCTGCTGGAGGATTCAGGGATATAACAAGAATTGCTTCAAGCAGCCCTGCGATGTGGCGGGATATTCTTCTTCATAATAAAGAAGTGCTGCTCGAGCTCCTTGACAGCTGGGTGGTTGAGATGGAGAAGGTAAGGCATTTGATTAGGGAAGAGGAATCAAGTGAAATCTTTGATTATTTCCAAAAAGCGAAAAATGTCAGAGATGAGCTGCCGCAAAACCAAAAGGGTGCGATTCCTGCCTTCTATGACTTATATGTAGATGTTCCTGACTATCCAGGGATTATTTCTGAAGTAACAGGGTTTTTGGCTAAGGAAAATATTAGTATCACCAATATTCGTATTGTGGAAACAAGAGAAGAAATATACGGTGTGTTAGTGATAAGCTTCCAGACAGAAGAGGATCGTACAAGGGCGCAGGCTTGTATTGCTGCATATTCCAACTACGAGACCTCTATTGGATAAAGACTTGTATGGATTAAGGTGATAATATGGATCAAAAACAGTTGAAGCGAGCACAAGGGCCGCTTGCAGGGGAAATCGCTATACCGGGAGATAAGTCTATCTCCCATCGCTCTGTTATGTTCGGCTCAATTGCAGAGGGAAAGACGACCGTTACAAATTTCTTAATGGGAGAAGATTGTTTAAGCACAATCGCTTGCTTTAAGAAGCTCGGTGTTAACATTCAGCATGATAATGAGAAAGTGATAATTGAATCTAATGGGCTTGCAGGTCTTAAGGAGCCTAACGAACTGCTTGATGTAGGGAATTCCGGCACGACAATCAGATTGATGTCGGGAATTCTTGCAGGAAGAGATTTTCACAGCACATTGGCAGGAGACAGCTCCATCGCCAAACGTCCGATGACCAGAGTGGTCAACCCTCTTAAAGAGATGGGTGCAAAAATCGATGGAAGAAGCAACGGAGAGTTCACGCCTCTTTCCATTCGCGGACAAAAACTAAAGGCAATCTCTTATAAACTTCCTGTGGCTAGTGCTCAGGTGAAGTCCTCTATTTTGTTTGCAGGTTTACAGGCAGAAGGTACAACAACAGTTGTGGAGCCAGTGTCAACGAGAGATCATACGGAAAGAATGATCAAAGCATTCGGCGGGGATATTCGTGTAGATGGACAAAATATTCAGGTTACAGGCGGTCAAAAGCTTGTGGCAGCAGATATCCACGTGCCTGGTGATATCTCTTCTGCAGCATTCTTCCTTGTCGCTGCAAGCATTGTTCCAGGCAGCTTTGTTACATTAAAAAATGTCGGCTTAAATCCGACAAGAACGGGAATTATCGATGTTCTTGAAAAAATGGGAGCGAGAGTTACAATTATTGACTCTAAGGATGAGTTTGAACCATCCGGTGACCTTCAAGTGGAGGCTTCTTCTTTAAAGGGTACAACAGTTGAAGGCGATATTATCCCTAGATTGATTGATGAAATCCCAATTATTGCTTTGCTGGCAACGCAAGCAGAAGGAACAACTGTCATTAAAGATGCAGAAGAACTGAAAGTGAAGGAAACGAACCGCATTGATACGGTTGTCCATGAATTAAAAAAACTTGGTGCTGATATTGAAGCGACAGAAGATGGCATGATTATCCGCGGAGGTGCTACTCTTAAAGGTGCTGCAGTCGACAGCCACGGCGACCATCGAATCGGCATGATGCTTGCTGTAGCATCATTAGTAACAGAAGGGGATATTATCCTTGAAAACGCCGAGGCAATTTCCGTTTCATATCCATCATTCTTCGAACATATGGAGAGCTTGACAGTTTAAGCTGTGAAAATAAGGAAGAAAAAAGAGGTGTCTAAAAAACACCTCTTTTTTCTATGGTAAAAACATTAGTCATAAAATCTCCAAAATTATCATAGCTTGTCTTAAAAAGCTTGGTGGTGGGTATATGGCATATATCATTGAAAATATAAGTATTTTAAAAAAACAGTCACTAAAAAAGACTTCCATGCTCATTCAAGACAATCGGATTGATGCATTGAAGGAGCGCTTCGCAAAGGAGCGCAGCATAAGAATGGACGGAAATTCGTATATTATGACACCAACACCTATTGTATACGATAATGATGTGACAAAACTGAAGCCGAGTGAGCAAAAGGAGCATATTCAAGCTATGATAAAAAGGGGCTGCACAATGGTCCTGACAGCATGTGATGTCAGAAAGGAACGAGAGCTATCGGCCGAACTAAAAAAGACAAAAAATATGCTGTTGAATTGTGCCGTCGATTATGTTATATGTATTAAAATCCCCCTCAAAATCCTAACAGCAAGTCTGATCAGATCTTGTAAAAAAGAAAAAATTCCAGCTGTTATCGTGGAAATTAATCAAGCTGAAGATTTATATAAAGTTCCTTGGGGTTGGATAAAAGAGGCAGCTTTCCCGTTTAATTGTCCGCTGATCCCCCAATTTTTAATGGAAGACGAAGAGGAGCGGACAAAAGCGCAAACAGCATGGTCAATCATCATGCGAGATGCCAATATTTCTTCTCTTAAGAAAGAATTAATGGAAAATGATATTATCTCCTATGAGGCACTTATCAAGATAGGAATTTATCCGTTTAAAGGCAATATTTATCAAGGGGGAGAAGTTACCTATAATCTTTATGAAAAAAGCCGCTCAATCATAAATATTGATGAAAAGGAATTATACCATTATCATTATAATAAGATACTTGTCACCTACCATAAAGGTGTATGCGTTCGAGCTGGTGAAAAAGTGTTCTACCATCCTGGATTTGGAGATCAGATGGAAATAAAAGTACCTTCCTTCTTTAGCACAGGAGGAGTTTAGAAAGGATACAAAATGGAACGAGTAAACGAAATACTGACGTTATTAGAAAATGGTCAACAAGCTAAAGCTTTATCATATTATGAAGAGATACTCAGCCAAGGTTCAAATGAAGAAAGATTCGTACTAGGGGAGGAGTTGTTTCAGCTCGGCTTCCTTGATGAGGCAAAAGCTTTATTTAAGATGCTGCTGGAAGCTTATCCAGAAGAAGGCGAACTATTAGTATTACTCGCTGAAACTGAAATGGAAATTGGCAATGAGGAAGAGGCTATTTCACAGCTGGAAAAAATCAATCCTGAAGATGCAAGTTACCCGCAAAGCCTTCTGCTGTTAGCAGATCTCTACCAAATGGACGGGCTGTATGAAGTAAGTGAACAAAAGCTGCTTCAAGCGAAAAAAATCCTTCCTAATGAGGTAATTATTGATTTCGCTTTAGGGGAGCTATACTCTGAACAAGGCCGAATTGCAGACGCCATTAAGGCCTATCAAACAGTTGTACCAGAGCAAACAACAGTCGGCGGAGTTAATGTTAATGGAAGAATTGCCGACAATATGAGCGCAGGCGGCGCATTTGAAGAAGCGATTAATTATTATGAGCTTGCCCTTGAAGAAAAGATTGAAATTAACACACTGTTTAACTTAGCGCTGACAGCATTGCAGGCAGGACAGCTTACAATTGCTATTAACCGATTTGAAGAAGTAAAAACATTAGATCCTGATTTCCATTCCTTGTATTTATATTTAGCTAGAAGCTACGAACAAGAGGAAATGCTTCAAGAAGCATTTGAGACGGTTCAAGATGGTGTTAAGCATGATGAGTTTAATAAGGAGCTTTATCTGCTTGGAGGAAAGCTTTCACTAAAGCTAGGGGACGAAGCGAACGCTGAGAAGTATTTCAGAGAAGCCTTGGCAATTGACCCTGAATTCACCGAAAGCGTGCTGCTCTTAAATAAGCTGTTTTTAACGCAAGACCGTTTTGGGGATATTATCGAGCTGGTAGAGCTTATGGATTCTCAAGATATAGAGGAGCCTCAGCTGTTATGGGATGGGGCAAAGGCATTGCAAGGAATAGAAAATTATTCAGAGGCATTAAACAAATACCAAGAAGCATATACTTTCTTTAAAGAACTCCCAGACTTTTTATATGATTATGGTTATTTTCTTTTGGAAGAAGGAAAAAGACAGGAAGCTGCAGAAGTGTTTAGTAGCCTATTAGAAAAAGACCCGAGCAATGAAGAGTTTATCGAAATCGTTCAACGCTTAACAAGCGGCGAGTAATTAAGCCTTTATTCGCTGGAATTTAGGATCAAGGTGTTAAAACTAAAAACTTGGTTGCAAGCAGAGGAGGGAAACAAACATGAAAACCCCTGTATCTGTCAACGAAAAAAAAGACTTCATTCGTTGGTTTTTGAATCACTATCAATTGAAAAGAAGAGAATGCGTATGGATTTTGAATTATTTGATGAGTCATGATCAGCTTATGGAAAAAGTGCATTTCGTCGAAAATGCCGAGAAATGCCCTAGGGGCTTGGTGATGTCAACGCATTGTGTTGATGAAGTTCCGTTTCGCTTTTATAAGGAAAATGTCATGACGACAGATGCGGAAAAATCCTTTCACGATATTCGCTTAAACAGAGATGAAGACATCTATATCCAACTGAATTTTTATGCTTCCAATAAGGCGCATCAGTATGCGGCTGTGCTTGTAGAAAATCCTTTCATGCCTAAGAATTTGGAAATCAGTGAGAAGGACCGTTATATTGCTGAGCAATTCCTTGTTACCAGCATCGAAAAATTCCAAAAGGAAAAGCTGCTGGAACTGATTGATGAGGCTCTCGATAACGGAGATGAGCGTGCATTCCGCGAGCTGACAGATCGCCTGAAGCAATTGCAAAGTACTGAATAATAGTGTTTAAAGCGGTATGACTAGTCATACCGCTTTTTTGTTTTGTCGTGAAAAAATTAGAGATAGAATTCCGAATTATGCTATTATAAAGGGAAATGAAAAATCTTGAAAGAGGTGGCTGCCTAACATGAAATGGGTACAGCTTATATTAGGAAATCGGTCGTTTATTTGGCTGCTCCTCATCGTTAACACACTTGGGACAATCTATGGCTATTATTGGTATAGGTTTCAGTTGGCGGAGACGCCCAAGATCTTCTTATTATTTGTGCCGGACAGTCCGACTGCCAGCCTGTTTTTTATGTTTGTTTTAATAGCGTTTTTACTAAGGAAGAACACCCCATTGTTTGAAGCTTTAGCGCTTCTAACACTGTTTAAATACGGAATATGGGCGGTTGTGATGAATCTCCTTGTATACGCCAAAACAGGCCAATTAGAGATTGAATCCATGATGCTGATTGTTTCGCACGGAGCAATGGCTGTCCAAGGATTATTGTATTTACCGTATTATCGGATTAAATGGCAGCATGCAGCCATTGCGGCGGTATGGACATTGCATAATGATGTTATTGACTATGTATTTTCGATGATGCCGAATTATAGTATTCTTGATCAGTCGATGGACAAAATTGGTTATTTTACTTTTTGGCTTAGTATCGTAAGTATTGGCATCTGTTTTTATGCTGCCAAAAGGAAAACGACGCTTTCCATTCTTTAGTGTACATAGTTTTAAATTTATAGTCTAACCTTGTCCTTCCTGACATACATTTCTAATAGTATATCGGGGAGGGACAAGTATGATGAAGGCTAAATTGGTTGTATTATTAATATTATTAATCCTGCTTACGCCTATTTCTATATCTGTATATGCAGACCAAGATTCGCCTATAGACGAGTTAGATACATTATCAGATGAAGCACTGCAATTGGTTAAGTCAGAAAGATATGACGATGCAAAAAAAATTCTTGATTATTTTTCCAATCAATTCAGCATCGTAAGACAGAAAGAGCGTACCTTTACGATGGATGAACTGCAAATTTTGACCGGAGCTCGTGATGAAGCGGTTGAGGCAATTACTAGCCCTTCTGCAGATACGAATGAACGGATTAACTCGGCAATCAAGTTCAGGCTTGCAGTTGATGCTGTTTCGTCAGGGCAAGAGCCATTATGGACACAAATGGAAGAACAGGTGATGGCTTCCTACCGGGACATGAAAGATGCTGCTGTCACTAACGATAAGCAGGAATATGAAGCGAAACTGAACTCGTTTTTAACATTGTATCAAATCATTAATCCAAGCTTGAAGCTTGATGTGACAACAGCACAATTTCAAAAATTAAATACGATGGTCGATTATATCGATACATACCGCTTGCAAATTTTTACAAAAGGTGAAACAAAGCAATTGGACGAGTTGGAATCAGAGCTTGAGGATGTTTTTAACCAGGTATATGAAGATGAGGCAGATCCATCTTTATGGTGGGTAATAATTTCAACTGGAAGCATCATTATCCTTACATTATCCTATGTAGGATGGAGAAAATATTTAGGAGACAAGGAAGAAAAGCGAAGAAGGCACAAACGGCCTTAATAATTGACTTGCGAGATTTCCCTGCTTACAATTTATAATATACTAACGAAGAATAGGGGGAAAAAGCATGTTTATTGTGTATTTTATAATCATTCTCATCATTCCTCTATGGGCACAAATGAGAGTAAGAGGATCTTACAAAAAGTATTCAAAAGTGGCATCTTCCTCCATGATGACAGGAAGAGAAGTGGCGCGCAGAATACTGGATTCTAATGGATTATATGATGTATCTGTAGAAGAAACGAGAGGGATGCTGTCAGATCACTATGACCCGCGATCAAAGGTTGTTCGTCTCTCCACTGATAACTACCACGGGTCTTCAGTTGCAGCTGCTGCAATTGCAGCACATGAGGTCGGCCATGCTATTCAGGATCAGCAAGCGTACGCTTTCTTACGTTTTCGTCACGCATTAGTACCAGTTGCTAATATAGGGAGCAATTTTTCGTGGATCTTGATTTTGATTGGTTTTATCCTTGGAGCAAGCAATTTTGTACTATTGGGCATTGTTTTTATGGCAGCAGCAGTATTGTTTCAATTCGTAACACTTCCAGTTGAGTTCAATGCATCAAGCCGTGCTATGGATGAAGTGGTTGCATTAGGAATCATCCGCAATGATGAGGAAAGAGAAACGAAAAAGGTGTTGAACGCTGCCGCCTTAACATATGTTGCAGCCGCGGCCGTTGCAGTCCTTGAACTGCTGAGACTTATCATGATATATACAGGTATGCAGCGCAACGATTAGTCTATGGACTTTATTTCCATAGACTTTTTTTATTTCCGAAGAAATATTCTGAAAGTTTCTTAAAGATTATTTCCATAATCGAAAGATAGTTGTATAATAAATCTGATTTTCCTTAATCACTAACAGAGAGAAGGGTTATATTGCAGGCTGAAAGAGCAATACATAATACTCAACCAATAACTGTATACAGAATCCTTTTTGCCATCAGTTTAGGTCACTTCATCAATGATTGCATGCAATCGGTTGTGCCGGCCTTATTTCCGATTATAGGACCGACTATGAATTTGAATTATACAGAAATAGGCTGGATTGCGTTTACGCTTAATATTACATCCTCTATCATGCAGCCTGTTTTTGGAGTGCTGGCAGATAAAAAGCCAATTCCTTATTTTTTGCCAATTGCTATGTTCTCAAGCATGCTCGGAATGCTTGGTCTAGCACTAGCACCTAATTTTATCAGTGTGCTTCTGTCTGTCTTGTTCATTGGCTTTGGGTCTGCTATTTTTCACCCTGAAGGCTCTAGAGTTGCGTACATGGCAGCAGGGAATAAAAGAGGGCTGGCACAATCTATTTACCAAGTCGGCGGGAATGGCGGCCAGTCACTCGCTCCGTTATTTACAGCATTCATTTTTATTGGCACAGGCCAATTTGGTACAATCTGGTTTACACTGTTAGCTGCATTGGGCATGCTTGTTTTGTTCTTTGTATCAAATTGGTATAAGCAAGAGCTTGTCGTTCAGGTGCCGGCAGTCAAGAAAAAAACAGCTAAAACAGAAAAAAGTGGCTGGAACAAGGAAGTTATTGTGGCAATCTGTTTATTGATCTTTTTAGTTTTCGCCAGATCTTGGTATGGTGCAGGCATTAATAACTTTTTTCATTTTTATATGATAGAAAAATTCGATAGCACAATTAAACACGCCCAAATATATGTCTTCTTGTTTATGGCTGCAGGGGTAGCTGGTACATTTTTTGGCGGACCACTCGCAGACCGGTTCGGCAAACGAACAGTCCTGTTATTTTCTCTAATTGGTTCTGCTCCATTTGCATTGCTGCTGCCATATGTTCCTCAATGGTGTATAGCTCCGCTGCTGGTTATTATTGGCTTTATTCTGCAATCAAGCTTCAGTGTTACAGTTGTCTATGCCCAAGAGCTTTTGCCTGGTATGATTGGCCTTGTGTCAGGACTGATTGTCGGTCTGGCATTTGGGATGGGAGCATTAGGAGCGGTTATTTTCGGTGTGATTGGTGATGTATACAGCCTTCAAACAATTATGGTGTTTTGCAGTATGCTGCCGTTACTAGGAGTACTCACATACTTGCTCCCGAGCGATGCACGCATAAAAGAAATCCACCATAGACCATAAAAAAAGAGGGGAGCTTTCCCCCTCATTTAATGTTCAATCGGCTTTTTATATTCATCTAAAGTAAAGCCTTCTCCCAATACATCATGAACAACAGTCACTGATACGAAGGCATGAGGATCAACGCTTGTAATAATGGCCTTAAGCGGCACAATTTCTGTCTTAGCAACAACACAGTAAAGAACTTCTTTATCTTGTTTAGTGAATGAACCGTGTCCTTTTAAGACGGTAACACCGCGGTCCATTTCCTTTAAGATTTTATCTGCTATCTCTGGATTTTTGTCTGAGATGATGATGGCCCCCCTTGCGGCATAAGCACCTTCCTGCATAAAGTCGATTAGCCTAGTTCCTACGAAGACAGCAACAAGGGTATACATGGCTTCTCTGTAAGTTAAGTATGTTAGCAAGGATAATGTGATAACACAGGCATCAAACAAAAACATCGTTTTGCCGATACTCCAGTGAAAATATTTATTAACAAGTCTCGCAATAATATCGACTCCGCCAGTTGTGCCGCCGAAACGAAAGATAATGCCAAGCCCAATACCGATGAAGGTTCCTGCAAACAAAGCAGCAAGTGTTAAGTCCTCTTTAAGTGGTATATGAAGCTCGATTTGGGGCAGCTGGAAGAACCAAAAAAATACAGACACGCTTACCGTGCCAATAATGGTATAGATAAGGACATTGCGCCCGAGCAGTTTCCAGCCAAGAAAAAAGAGCGGTACATTTAGAATCAGGTTTGTTATCGAAGGGTCCCAGTTAAATCTTGCAAATAACAAAAGGGTGATACCTGTGAATCCGCCCTCTGCCAAATTATTCTGCATGTTGAAATGGACAATTCCAAAAGAAAATATAGCTGATCCGAGCACAATGAAGAAAATATTTTTGAGCTTTAACGTCTTAAACATTTTTTCGCCTGCTTTCTATGTATAGCTGTCATCATTTAACCTTAGTATGAACCAATTATATTGAAGCCTATCCATTATATCGAATCGGTCTTGTATGAGCAATCTTCATTACGGAAAAACCAGCTCTGACGGGCGCCGTCCTTTTTCCGAAAAATAATAATCAAAAACATTTGTAAAAAAAGAAAATGTTAGCTAACATGAAGGGGAATAGGCAGAATAATGCAGTTTTTAGAGGTGAATAGATTTGAAGACAATGCAAGAGCTTCAAAAAGAAGTGGATGAATACATCGGACAGTTTAAGGAAGGCTACTTCAGTCCGCTGGCGATGCTTGCCAGACTGACTGAAGAGCTGGGAGAACTGGCTCGCGAAATTAATCATTATTACGGAGAAAAGCCAAAAAAGGCTTCGGAAAATGAAAAGGAAATTGCCGATGAACTGGGAGACATGCTCTTTGTTCTTATCTGTTTAGCAAACAGTTTGAACATTGATTTGGAAGATTCCCATAATAAAGTTATGCATAAATTTAACACAAGAGATAAAGATCGCTGGACAAGAAAGGACGAAAGCGAAACATAAGCAGTAAAATTGCTAACCAAAAAAACATGCAATAATACATAATGAATGCAATAAAAAGGAGCGTATTAGACAGTGGAAAAAGTAAAAATTGTAATCGCAGGACCAAGAGGGAGAATGGGAAAGGAAGCAGTTTATCTGACAGGACGTACTGATCACTTTGAACTTGTCGGCGTTTTGGATCATAAGCATGAGGGGAAAAGATTAAGTGAACTTGATGATTTCAGCTCTCCTTCCTATGATGTACCGATATATACAGATGTTGAAAAATGTCTGCAGGACGTCAAACCGGATGTGTTAATTGATTTAACAACACCTGAATTCGGAATGTTCCATGCCAAAACAGCGCTTCAATACGGCGTAAGACCAGTTGTAGGGACAACAGGCTTTACAAGTGAGAATTTGAAAGAGCTTGAGGCATTATGTGAAGAGATGGACAGGGGCTGCATCATTGCGCCTAATTTTGCGTTGGGTGCCGTATTGATGATGAAATTCTCTAAGCTTGCTGCTAAGTATTTCGATGATGTGGAAATCATGGAATTGCATCATGACCGCAAGCTGGATGCACCAAGTGGCACGGCAGTTAAAACAGCAGAACTGATTGCAGAAGTAAGAAAGCCGAAAAAACAAGGACATCCAGAAGAGAAGGAAACAATCCCTGGGGCAAGAGGAGCAGACTTTGACGGCATGAGAATTCATTCCATTAGGCTGCCAGGCTTGATCGCCCATCAGCAGGTTATGTTTGGAGCAGAGGGAGAGACGCTGACTTTGAAGCATGATTCATACAATCGCACCTCCTTTATGTCTGGTGTGAGATTTGCCGTTGATGAAGTGTTAAAGGCTAATGTTTTAATATATGGATTAGAAAATATTATGGAGTAGAGGTGTAATTAATGAATATCGCATTAATAGCTCATGATAAGAAGAAAGATGATATGATTCGCTTTGTTGTAGCTTATAAAAAGATTTTTGAGAAGCATTCCCTGTTCGCAACAGGCACTACTGGTTCAAAGATACAAGAAGCAACAGGCTTGGAAGTACATCGCTTTTGTTCAGGGCCATTAGGAGGAGACCAGGAAATCGGTGCTTATATCGCCAATAATAAGATGGATATGGTATTCTTCTTCCGCGATCCATTGACTGCACAGCCCCATGAGCCTGATGTAACAGCGCTTCTTCGTCTTTGTGATGTTTATTCTGTCCCGTTGGCAACCAATATGGGTACAGGAGAAGTACTGATCAGAGGCTTAGAGCAGGGGGATATAGATTGGAGAAATATTGTACATGGAAATACAGACAAAATTACAGACATTTAGCACAGACGAAATTGATATATTAGCAATAGGCGCCCATGCTGACGATGTGGAAATCGGCATGGGTGCTACCATTGCCAAATATGCTCAGATGGGCAAAAAAATAATCATCTGTGACTTAACAAGCAGTGAATTATCATCAAATGGTACGGTTGAAACAAGAAAGGCAGAAGCACTTGCTGCAGGAAAGGTCCTTGGCATACATGGCCGGTTTACCCTTTCGTTAAAGGACAGAGGCCTTTGGAATGTGGATGAGAATATGGAAGCAATCGTGGAGCTGATCAGGCTTGTGAAACCAAAAATCGTCTTTGCTCCGTACTGGGAGGATAGACATCCTGATCATGGCAATTGTTCAAAATTAGTGGAAGAGGCTGTTTTTTCTGCCGGCATCCGAAATTACAAAGTGAAGGGTACAGAGCCGCATAAGACAAGTAATGTTTATTTCTATATGATTAACGGTTTTCATAAACCGGACTTTGTAACAGACGTAAGCGACTTTATGGAAGTAAAAAAACAAAGCTTGAACTGCTATGCAAGCCAATTTACAAAATCTGCAGGAAGTGTGGATACACCTCTTGTCAACGGATACATAGAAACTGTGGAAGCAAGAGAGCGCCTTTTTGGTAAAGAAGTCGGGCTGAAGTTTGCTGAAGGGTTCAAGACGAAGAAGCCTTTATTAATACATAATGATTTGTTGGGTGGTACGGTATGAAAAAGCTGAAAATAGGAATAACATGTTACCCGACTGTCGGGGGATCTGGTGTAATAGCTACAGAGCTTGGAAAGATGCTTGCAGAAAAAGGACATGAAATACACTTTATTTCATCAAGCATGCCCTTCCGTTTAAATAAAATGTACCATAATATATTTTTTCATCAAGTAGAAGTAAGTCAATATTCCGTTTTCCAATATCCGCCATACGATATTGCATTAAGCAGCAAAATGGCAGAAGTGATAAACCGGGAAGAGCTGGATCTTCTTCACGTCCATTATGCTATACCTCACGCCGTATGCGCCATTTTGGCAAAGCAAATGAGTGGAAGAGATGTTAAAATTGTCACAACTTTGCATGGTACAGATATAACCGTTTTAGGCTATGATTCTTCTTTAGCTGACAGCATTCGCTTTGGCATTGAAAAATCAGATGTCGTCACAGCAGTATCTCAGTCGCTTGTAAGTCAGACATATGATCTGATTAATCCTAAAAAAGATATAAAAACAGTCTATAACTTCATAGATGAGCGTGTGTACCGCAAGATTGATTCCACTCATCTGAAGAAGGAGTTTGCGATTAGTCCTGATGATAAGGTTATCATTCATGTGTCGAATTTCCGGGCAGTAAAACGAGTAACTGATGTTGTGAAAGCTTTTAAAGGGATTTCAGATAAAACGTCTGCAACCTTGCTGTTAGTTGGAGATGGTCCTGAGATGGCAAATGTATGCAAGCTTGTTGATGAGCTTGGCATAAAAGCTAAAGTCCGGCTTTTAGGGAAGCAGGAAAACCTGGAAGAGCTGTATAGTATCAGTGATTTAATGCTCTTGTTATCAGAAAAAGAAAGCTTTGGGCTAGTTGCTCTCGAAGCGATGGCTTGCGGTGTTCCATGTGTCGGCACGAATATCGGTGGCATCCCTGAAGTAATTGTCGATGGGGAAACAGGTCTAATCTGTGAGCTTGGCAATATAGCAGAAATTGCCGAAAAGTCTGTAGCCCTTCTTCTTGATCAGAAAAGGCATCAGCAGTTTGCTGCCAATTCTGTCGCAAGAGTGATGGATCATTTCCGTGGAGAAACAATTGTTAGCCAGTATGAGAAAATCTATGAAGATTTAATTTTAACTGGAGAATACATATGAACCAACCGTTTGCAGCTGCAATTCCAATTATTGAAGAGATAGAGGCAGCAGGCTTTGCTGCCTATTTTGTAGGAGGCGCAGTAAGGGATTATTTGCTGAATAAGCCGATTCATGATATTGATATTGCGACTTCTGCTACGCCGGAGGAAGTTAAGTCAATTTTTAAAGCAACAGTAGATATTGGCATCGAGCATGGAACCGTTATGGTACTTTACAATAACGAGACTTATGAAGTGACAACATTTCGGACAGAAAGTGAATATGAAGACTTCAGAAGACCGAAAGACGTAGCCTTTGTCCGTAATCTTCGTGATGATTTACAAAGACGTGATTTTACGATGAACAGCTTGGCGATGGATAAACAAGGCCATATCATAGACTATTTTGACGGGAAAACCGATTTGGCTAACAAACGTATCGTAACGGTAGGGTCTGCAAATGAGCGGTTTGCTGAAGATGCCCTGCGGATGATGCGGGCAGTTCGATTTGTCAGCACCCTTGGATTTCAGTTAGAGGAGCAGACTCGTTTATCAGTCGAGGTCAACAGACAGCTGCTTGAAAAGATTGCCGTAGAAAGAATTACAGCGGAGTTTGAAAAATTACTGCTTGGCGAAGCAAGAAACGAAGCGCTTAAGCTTATGATGGAGACAAAGCTGTATGAGCATCTGCCTATGCTTAAATCCTATAAGGATGGTTTAAGCTTGCTGTCTGCACTTTCCGTTTGGGATTTGGACATCAATGAGATGTGGTCTCTCCTGCTAATAACGTGCGAAATCTCACATCAGGAGGCAGACAGGTTCCTGCGCAAATGGAAGCTGCCAGTCAAGCGTATTAAAACGGTTCAAGCTATCATAAAAAGTGTGATAGAGAGACAAGAAAATCACCAGTGGACAAGCATGAATCTTTATATTTTCGGCTTAAATATTGCTGTAAGTGGAGAAAAGGTGTTTAGTGTGCTTACCGGCAAAACCGAGGATGTAATTGGTGTACAAGATGCTTACAGCAAGCTTTCGATTAAAAGCAGGGAAGAACTGCAAATCGGCGGCCGCGACCTGATGGAATGGAGCGGAAAGCCTCCTGGTCCTTGGATGAAAGACACGATTGCCAATGTGGAAACCGCTGTTGTGGAAAATAGACTGGCTAATGATAGTAAGGCAATAAAGGAGTGGCTTAAGCAGTGGGAAATGATTTAAGAACAAAGCTCTTGCAAGCCTTCGCAGATAGGCCTGATGAATATTTATCAGGTCAAGAGCTAGCCGAAGTTCTGGGCTGTTCGCGGACAGCTATCTGGAAGCATATTGAAGAGCTCCGAAAGGATGGCTTTGTATTGGAAGCTATTCGTAAAAAAGGCTATCGAATTTTAGAAGTACCTCATAAAATAATACCAGATGAGATCAGGTTTGGTTTGGAAACAAAGCAGCTTGGAAGAAATATTCATTATGAAGAATCAGTGGATTCAACACAAAGAATTGCCCAAAGGCTGGCATATGATGGTGCAGAAGAAGGGACGATTGTTATTGCGGAAGAGCAGCTGGGCGGCAGAGGAAGGTTTGAACGCTCCTGGCACTCTCCTAAATATAAAGGAATTTGGATGAGCATCATCTTAAGACCGAAAGTTCCAATTATGCAAACACCACAGCTGACCCTGCTTATGGCTGTTGCTGCCGTGAAGGGGATTGAACAGGCAACTGGCTGTGAGCCAGGGATAAAATGGCCGAACGATTTGCTGATTAATGGAAAAAAAGTGAGTGGTATACTGACAGAATTACAGGCGGACAGTGACCGCATCCATTCCTTAATTATCGGAATAGGCATTAATGTAAATTTGGAGGCAGCAGATTATCCGGAGGACCTTTTAGAAACAGCGACTTCCTTGTTTATTGAAACGGGTAAGGAATGGGACAGGGCCACAATTGTCCAAAGTATTTTGCTGGAGCTTGAAAGATTGTATGCTCTCTATTTGGAAAACGGATTTTATCCAATTAAACTTCTCTGGGAAAGCTATGCAGTCAGTATCGGGAAGCGAGTGAAAGCAACAACCTTGAACGGTACTTTAGAAGGAATCGCCAAAGGAATAACAGATCAAGGCGTTCTGCTCCTTGAAGATGATGAAGGCAAAGTTCATACCATATATTCAGCCGATATCTTAATTGAATCATAAACTTTTTTGTAGTAAGACATATAAGAGGTCTGCTATAATGCTATTGCTGGGCAGTATCTATTTGAACTGCACCTAAAAGGTAAGTAATTGTAGTACATTTAAATGATGTATCTGCCTAGATCCAACAAAGAGGACAAGGACAGAGGGATAAAAAAACAAACTAGTAAACGTATCCTTCTATATTTGTATAGAGGGATTTTTCTGCTTATTTATATCCCCCTCTCCCTAAAAAGGAGGAAAAGTATTGAAAACAACAAGTGATTTTATCAAAATGAAAAATGCCGAAAAAATCAGCATGGTAACAGCCTATGATTATCCATCTGCCAAGCAGGCGGCCAAGGCAGGTGCTGATATGCTGCTAGTCGGTGATTCTGTCGGAATGGTAGTCCTCGGTTATGAATCTACTGTTTCTGTCACAATGGAGGATATGATTCACCATGGCAAAGCAGTGAGACGGGGAGCTAAAGATACATTTATCGTGATTGATATGCCGTTTATGAGCTATCATTTGTCAGACCGTGACACATTAATTAATGCCACAAGACTGATTCAGGAAACAGGAGCAAATGCCGTCAAGATCGAAGGAGCAAATGATGTGATCGACAAAATACGTTTACTCACAAATGCCGGTATTCCTGTGATGGCCCATCTTGGGTTAACACCTCAGTCTGTAGGTGTATTAGGCGGTTATAAAGTGCAAGGGAAAAGCATGGAAGATGCTATGCAACTGCTTGAGGATGTAAAAAAATGCGAGGAAGCTGGGGCTTTTTCCATCGTTTTAGAATGTATCCCCATGCAGCTGGCGAAGGAAGCAGCAGAAAGGTTGACGATTCCAGTTGTCGGAATTGGAGCTGGTCGAGATACAGACGGGCAAGTGCTCGTTTATCATGACATCATTTCATATGGAGTGGACAGAGTCGCTAAATTCGTCAAGCAGTACACAAATGTAGATGAACCGATTCTTCATGCGCTTCAGCAATATGTGAAAGAAGTGAAAGCTTCGGCATTCCCGGAAACAAAGCACAGCTATACGATGAACGAAGACGTATTAGAAGGACTGTATGGAGGGAAACGATGAAAGTTATTCATTCAAAAACAGAGATGCAGCAATTGGCACTGCAATTAAAAAAACAACAAAAAACAATTGGATTTGTGCCGACGATGGGCTATTTGCATGAAGGTCATCGTGCCCTCCTTCAAGAAGCAAGAGATGAAAATGAAGTGGTTGTTTTGAGCGTGTTTGTTAATCCGCTTCAATTCGGACCGAATGAAGACTTGGATTCTTATCCAAGAGCGATTGAACAGGATAAGAAGGCAGCTGAAGAAGAAGGGGTTGATTATTTATTTCTTCCAACGACAGAAGAGATGTATCCACACACACCTTCCGTTACTGTCCATGTCCAAAAAAGGGCAGATATACTGTGCGGCAGCAGCAGGCCAGGACACTTTGACGGTGTTGCGACTGTTTTAACAAAACTGTTTCAGTTAATTCAGCCTGATAATGTTTATTTCGGCAAAAAGGATGCCCAGCAAGTCGCTGTCGTTGCCGGACTTATTGAAGATTTTCATTTTCCAGTTAAGCTGCATGCTGTTCAAACAGTCAGAGAAGAGGATGGATTGGCGAAAAGCTCACGAAATGTGAAGCTTTCTCCTGTGGAAAGAAAAGAAGCAGGCATTCTTTATCAGACTCTTTCAATCGCAAGAGAAGAACTGATTAAAGGGAATCATCATCTAAAACAGTTAGTCATCAAATTGCAGGAACGCATTGAAAAAGAGACGAGCGGGAAAGTCGATTATTTGGAAATTCTCACCTATCCTGAACTCGAGGCACCATCTGTATGGGAGGGAACTTTCATTATCGCAATAGCCGTCCGTTTCCCAAGTGCCAGATTAATCGATAATATCATCTTTGAGTTATAAACAGAAAAATAGGGCAAAAGGAGCAAAACACATGTTTCGAACGATGATGAATGGAAAAATTCATAGAGCGACTGTCACGGAAGCTAATTTGAACTATGTTGGAAGCATCACAATAGATGAGGATATAATGGATGCGGTCGGTATGCTTGCAAACGAAAAGGTGCAGATTGTTAATAATAATAATGGCGCACGTTTGGAAACATATATCATTCCCGGACAAAGAGAGAGCGGAACAATATGCTTGAACGGAGCCGCAGCAAGATTGGTGCAAGTTGGGGACACGGTAATAATTATTTCTTATGCGTTAATGAGCGATGAACAAGCTCACAGCCATAAGCCGAAGGTCGCGATTATGGGCGAGAACAACCGAATTGTTGAATTGTTGAGACAGGAACCGGAAAAGACAATTATTTAAACTTAAAAGGCTTTTTGTTATAATTCTTGCATTATGTAAAAGCTAGTAATGCGCGAGAAGAGGAACAAAAGGCCTTTTTTGCTGCCATCGTCTTAGTGCATTGCAGCAAAATCCAACGGCTAAACGGGCAATTATAATGAAGTAAATTCTTTTCCTTTTCTCCATTTTATGATACCGTTTGAATGACTGAAAGTTAGAGGTGGATGCAATGGGGAATAAATATGTGGTGGTCGATTTGGAGACAAATGGGAATTCACCTAAAAAAGGAGATCGGATCATTCAGTTCGCGGCAGTCGTGATCGAGGATGGGAAAATAGTAGAGGAGTATTCCTCCCTGTTGAATCCTCTGCAGCCGATTTCACCATTTATAGAGGAACTTACAGGCATTAATGACGAAATGGTCGAAGCTGCCCCGTTATTTGAAGAAATAGCTGAAAAGGTGCAGTCCTTATTAAAGGATGCCTATTTTGTTGCACATAATGTCATGTTTGATTTGACTTTTTTATCGGATGAATTAGAGCAGGCTGGGTTTGAAGCATTTTATGGTCCGATTATTGATACAGTGGAAATGGCTAGAATCCTGTTTCCGACAGCAGACAGCTATAAGCTGACAGATTTGGCCATTCAAGAAAATATTGAACATAATCGTCCGCATCAAGCGGATAGTGACGCCTATGTAACGGCAGAGCTTCTATTAATTATGCTGAATAAGATACAAGGCTTGCCGCTAGCTACAATTAGACAATTAGAGGGTTTAAGCGGCGCGTTAAAAAGCGATCTTGATCAGCTGCTAGACAATATCGCTATTCAAAAGGAGAGTAAGCTGCCCTATATTCGAGAAGGGCTGGAGCTGTACAGAGGATTGGCACTTCGGTCAGATGAAAAGGATAAGTCAGCAAAGAGCAAGCAAGAATACATAGATTTTGACAGGAATGAAGTAGAAAACAGGATGACGCAAGTGCTGCCTAACTATGTTACAAGATTAGGGCAGCAGGAAATGATCACAGATGTTCTTCACTGTTTTCAAACAGATCTTCACGGTTTAATTGAGGCTGGAACAGGTGTGGGTAAATCACTTGCTTATTTAATAGCAGCTGCATTTTTTGCGAAAAAAGAAAACAAACAAATCGTTGTTAGCACTTTTACTACACAGTTGCAGGAACAGCTTACCCGCAAGGACTTGCCGCTCTTAGCGGAAATTCTTCCATTTGCTGTTGGATATACGGTGCTAAAAGGACGCAATCATTATATCAGTTTAGATAAATTTGAGGTTTCCCTTAAAGAGCAGGATGACAATTACGATGTGATTTTAACAAAAATGCAAATCCTGATCTGGCTTACAGAAACGAAAACAGGAGATAAGGATGAACTGAACCTGTCAAGCGGCGGTATGAAATACTGGCATAAAATTAAAAATGACGGTAATTTTTCTCTGTCTTTTTCTAAAGAATGGGCACCGAAGGATTTTTATCGGCGGACAAGAAATGCAGCGCAAAAAGCGGATATTATCATTACAAACCATGCGCTGTTGTTACAAGACTTGTCTGGTGACAAAGGGCTGCTTCCGAATTATGAATATGCGGTCATTGATGAAGGCCATCACTTTGAAAAGAATGCCACGAAACATTTTGGCCATCAATTCTCTTATTTCGGCACAAAAATGAGCATTCAATCGATAGGAACATATGAGCAGAAGCAGCTCTTTTACAAGCTGTATTCAAAAGAGAAGAATTTGGAGTACACAGATAAAAAGAAGCTGAACAGACTGCTTTCCGATTTGCCGCTTGAACTAGAGGAGCTGTTTAGAACTATCTTCCGCTATGCGAAAAAAACTGGCGGCAAATCGAACAGCCCTAAAGCGAGCATCCGCATCAAAAGAGATGATTCCATTCAGTGGCAGCAAGTAGAGATTGTTGCAGAGCGGTTCATCTTTTTGCTGAAGGATTGTAAAGATGCGATTATACAATTAGTGGACGCTCTATACAGCACACATGATGCAGCTCCCCTTAGTGCAGACCAAGTAATGGCTGCAGACAGAATAAAGGCAATTATGGATGAATGGGATAAATACATGCTGACACTGCGCCATATTTTTTTACGGGAGGAAGACAGCATTGCTTGGCTTGAAGTCGACTGGAAAAACTTTCCGAATCAGGCTATTCTCTACGCCCAGCCTCATTCTGTAGCGGAAATACTTCAGCAGACCCTTTTTGCTCGGAAGAAAAGTGTCGTGTTTGCTTCTGCGACATTGACGGTTAACAACCATTTTGAATACTATGCAAACGGACTCGGGCTTTCCAGTATTAAGCATTTGGAGAAGCAGATTCCTTCTCCGTTTGAGTATGATAAGCAAGTCAGACTGATTGTACCAGATGAGGTTCCTGATATAAATAATGTGCCGCTTGATGAATATATCGAGGCAGTAACAGGACATATCATTTCCATTGCAGAAGCTACAAGCGGGCGGATGCTGATTTTATTTACGTCCAATGAGATGCTGAAGAAGACGTATGAAATGATTAAAGCAAGAGGAAGCCTGCCAGATTATGCGATATTGGCTCAAGGAATTACAACTGGCAGCAGAATGAGGCTGACGAGGAATTTTCAGCGCTATGACAAGGCGATTTTGCTTGGCACGAACAGCTTCTGGGAAGGAATTGATATTCCGGGAGAGGATCTGACCTGTTTAATTATTGTAAGACTTCCGTTCTCCTCTCCAGATGAGCCGTTGAATGAAGCCAAGAATGAACGTATTAAGTCTATGGGCGGCAATCCGTTTTTGGAAAACAGCTTACCAGAAGCAGTCTTAAGATTTAAGCAAGGATTCGGCAGGCTGATTAGGACCGAAACAGATAAAGGGTTTATTGTAATCCTGGACAGAAGAATCATAACAACCACTTATGGAGAGCTCTTTTTAGAGTCCATTCCCAAAGTGCCCGTAATCAGAAAGAAGTTAGATGAAATTGAATTTTTTATCAAGGAATGGATTTAATGGATACTGTATTGTGTTAAAATAATAGACGAAATATCCAAGCAGTCTTTATACTAGAGGCTGGAGCTAAGACTCCGGCCTCTATGAAAAATAAAAAACATAAATAAAGAAGTGATGAAATGAAAAAGTGGATTTGGTCTTTTGTCGGCCTGGCAGTTGTTGTACTCGGAATTGTCATCTATACATATACAACAGCTCATCAGCCAGTATCCAAGGCTCGTGAGACCGCAGAAAAAATAGCAAAAGAAGAAGCAGGCCTTGTCAGCATGGATAATTTTTCTCTCTATAACGGCAATGACAGTTACTACGTAGTAGAAGGGAAAAATAAGGATAAGGAAGATATCGTTGTGTGGATTGAAGAAAAAAGCCATGCGGTGACGGTCAAAAATAAAAAAGATGGGCTGACAAAACAGCAAGTCATTAATAAACTATCATCGGAGAGGGAGCTTTCATCCATTGATACAGTCCGTCTTGGCATGCTTGAAGGTCTTCCTGTTTGGGAAGTGTACGCCCACACAGATGATGATTTAATCAATTATTTTTATTTTGATTATGAAACAGGAGAATTGCATAGAAATATTGAAAATATTTAGAAGTGTACAAAATTTTAGCAAGCATTACGCCATTAAGCTAAAAAAAGGGCTCTCTTAACGGAGAGCTTCGCAGGAATATATCTGAATTTTTTAAAGAATGGTATTTGGAGGAGAAAAACAATGAATGTTCAATTAGCAAAAAGAGTAAGTGCTTTAACCCCATCAACGACTCTTGCGATTACGGCAAAAGCGAAATCCTTGAAGGAAGAGGGACATGATGTCATCGGATTGGGAGCAGGCGAACCTGATTTCAACACTCCTCAAAATATCATCGATGCAGCTGTGAAAAGCATGAATGAAGGTCACACAAAATACACGCCGGCAGCTGGCCTGCCGCTTTTGAAAAAAGCGATTATCAACAAGCTGCAAAGAGACCAAGGCCTAAGCTATGAGCCTAATCAAATCATTGTTACGAACGGAGCAAAACACGGCTTATACACATTATTTCAAGTGCTGCTAGATGAAGGGGATGAAGTAATCATTCCTATTCCTTATTGGGTAAGCTATCCGGAACAAGTAAAGCTTGCTGATGGTGTGCCGGTTTTTGTAAATGGAGTGGAGGAGAACGAGTTCAAGATTACTCCTGAACAGCTGAAATCAGCTATTACACCAAGAACAAAAGCAGTGATTATAAATTCGCCAAGCAATCCGACAGGCATGATTTATTCGAAAGAAGAATTGCTTGCCCTTGGAGAGATTTGTCTAGAGCATAATATTCTGATTATTTCAGATGAAATATATGAAAAATTGGTATACGGAGATAATGAGCATGTTTCCATTGCTTCTCTTTCTCCAGAGCTGAAGGAAGCGACTATTGTCATCAATGGTGTGTCAAAATCCCACAGCATGACAGGCTGGCGCATCGGCTATGCAGCAGGGAATAAAGCAATTATTTCCGCTATGACAAACCTTGCGAGCCACAGCACTTCCAATCCAACAACTCCTTCCCAATATGCAACGATTGAAGCATATGAGGGGCCGCAAGACTCTCTGGAAGAGATGAAAGCTGCATTTAGCGAAAGGCTTGATATCATCCATAAGAAACTGAATGATATCCCTGGGATTACTTGTCTGAAGCCGAATGGCGCATTCTACTTATTCCCTAATATTGAGAAAGCGGTCGAGCTTACTGGATACGCAGATGCAGATAAGTTCGCAACTGCTTTGCTGGAAGAAGCGCTAGTAGCAGTTATCCCAGGATCAGGGTTTGGTGCTGATAACTATATTCGCTTATCTTATGCAACATCATTGGAATTGCTTGAGAAGGCTGTGGATAGAATTCATCGCTTTGTTGAAAGCAAAGCAGCAAAAGAAACGGTATAAAACGATGAAGCGGCAGGCTGGACTTGCCGCTTTTTTTGTACTGCGAACAGAATTTTCTGCAAAATAATCCTTTCAGCGATTATGTTGATTGTGATTGTCAAGAAGGGTATAATGTTATGATAGATAGCAAGTAAAACTATGTAAAAATGACTCGGCATTTGTAAAGAAATGTTGCATTTTTAACGGAAATTCCTAAAGCATGCTCATGCTTTAGCTTTAATTTAACCCTTGGGTTTGCTATTACATATCATTTTGATTTTATCGTTTTTGGAGGAGTATATTGTGATTAAATCAACTATAGCTGAATTACCGAAACATGTTGATAAAGAAGTAAAACTAGGTGCTTGGATTGCTAATAAGCGTTCAAGCGGCAAAATCGCCTTTTTACAGCTGCGTGACGGCACAGGTTTTGTGCAAGGTGTAGTGGTGAAAAGTGATGTGGCTGAAGAAGTTTTCCAAGCTGCGAAGTCTGTAACACAGGAATCATCTGTTTATGTTACTGGAAAGGTACAAAAGGATGAGCGCTCACCATTCGGTTATGAGCTTCTTGTTACTGGCGTTGAGGTAATCCATACATCTGTAGATTACCCGATTACACCAAAAGAGCACGGAACAGAGTTCTTAATGGACAACCGCCATTTATGGCTTCGTTCAAAACGTCAGCACGCTGTTATGAAAATCAGAAATGAAATCATCCGTGCGACCTATCAATTCTTTAACGAAAATGGCTTCTCGAAAGTCGATCCGCCAATTTTGACAGGCAGTGCTCCAGAAGGTACAACAGAATTATTTGCAACTAAATATTTCGATGAAGATGCTTACCTTTCTCAAAGCGGACAGCTGTATATGGAAGCAGCAGCAATGGCATTAGGAAAAGTATTCTCATTTGGCCCGACATTCCGCGCAGAAAAATCTAAAACACGCCGTCATTTAATTGAGTTTTGGATGATTGAGCCGGAAATGGCTTTTTATGAGTTCGAAGACAACTTAGTTGTTCAAGAGGAATATGTCTCCTTTATCGTTCAATCTGTTTTGGCAAATTGCCAGCTTGAATTGAAAACATTGGGAAGAGATGTGTCCAAGCTTGAACAAATTAAAGCACCATTCCCAAGAATCAGCTATGATGATGCAATTAAATTATTGCATGAAAAAGGCTTTGATGATATTCAATGGGGAGATGACTTTGGGGCACCTCATGAAACAGCAATTGCTGAAACTTACGATAAGCCTGTTTTCATTACGCATTACCCAACATCACTAAAACCATTCTACATGCAGCCAGACCCTAACAGGGACGATGTTGTTTTATGTGCTGACTTGATTGCACCTGAAGGCTATGGTGAGATTATCGGCGGCTCTGAGCGTATTCATGATATGGACTTGCTTGAAAAACGTGTTCAGGAACATAACTTGGATGCAGAAACATATAAATGGTATTTAGAGCTTCGTAAATACGGTTCTGTGCCACATTCCGGTTTTGGTTTAGGGTTAGAAAGAACAGTAGCATGGATTAGCGGTGTAGAACATGTCCGTGAAACGATTCCGTTCCCAAGATTGTTAAACCGTTTGTACCCATAATAATAAACATAAAAGGGAAGAATGCATCGATTAGAGATGATCCATGCATTCTCCCTTTCGTTTTTTTAGAAGGACACTTGTGTTTCCTTCAATTGCCTGTATATCCACGATACAAGCAGTACCCTTTTGTATGCTATACTAGATTAGAGGTGTTACAATGAATAAATCAGTTATGCTAAAATGGCTCCAAGAAGGAAACATCCATATTCCAACCACACTTCTAACCCATTATCATGCACTTAAACTTAATGAAAAGGAACTAGTTCTTTTGCTTCAAGTTCTTGCTTTTTTAGATAAAGGAAATGAATTTCCGACTCCGACAGAAATTGCAGCAAATATGTCTATTGATGCAGTGGAATGTCATGAACTGCTAAGTCAGCTTATTCGCCGAGGATATATCGCTATTATGGACGGCGAAAATGATCATGGCATCCGCTTTGAGCGTTATTCTGTAGAACCGCTGTGGGAAAAGCTGATTGATGAATATTTGGCTGCAGATAAAAAAGAAGAAGCAGTGCTCGATCAGAAAAAAGAAACAGATCTTTACACATGCTTTGAACAAGAGTTCGGCAGACCGCTTTCGCCGTTTGAAATTGAGACTTTAGGTATGTGGATTGACGATGATCACCATGATACAGTCATCATTAAAGCTGCCTTAAAAGAGGCTGTTATTTCTGGGAAACTGAACTTCCGCTATATTGACCGAATATTATTTGAGTGGAAGAAAAACGGTATTAAGACAATACAGCAGGCCAAAAGCCACGGAAAGAAGTTCCGTTCTTTTCAAAACAGCAACAAGGAGCAGGAAGAAGCACCAACAAAGTCTGTTCCCTTTTACAATTGGCTGGAACAGTAACATTTTAGAGTCTGTTAAAATTCTCTTTTCTTTAAGGAAAATAAGAATGACAGTCTTTTCTTGTGTGAACTATCAAACTATTAAATGGAAAAATCATGTGAGCCAAAGAGCATCTCTTTGGCGAAAACTAGCAAAAAGGGCTGAAGAACATGTTGAAAAAAGATCAGATTAGACATTGTCTTGATGTGATGGGCGAAATGTTCCCAGAAGCACATTGCGAGCTTGTCCATGCAAATCCGTTTGAATTAGTCATTGCAGTTGCTTTATCTGCACAATGTACGGATGCACTAGTTAATAAGGTTACGAAAAACTTGTTTCAGAAATATAAAACGCCAGAAGATTATTTGAGTGTTCCGTTAGAAGAGCTTCAAAATGATATTCGGTCTATTGGCCTATTTCGAAACAAGGCGAAAAATATCCAAAAGCTGTGCCAAATGCTACTGGAGAACTATAATGGCGAAGTGCCGAAAGACAGGGATGAATTAATTAATCTTCCTGGGGTAGGAAGAAAGACCGCAAATGTTGTTGTGTCTGTTGCCTATAATATTCCGGCAATTGCTGTTGATACACATGTGGAAAGGGTAAGTAAAAGGCTTGGTTTTTGCCGCTGGAAGGACTCTGTTCTTGAGGTAGAGAAAGCGCTGATGAAAAAGGTGCCAGAAGAAGAATGGTCAGTCACTCATCATCGCATGATATTCTTTGGCAGATACCATTGTAAAGCCCAAAATCCTCAATGTGAGGCTTGTCCGCTGCTGACAGAATGCAGAGAAGGCAAAAAAAGAATGAAAAAGGCCGGTGTCCTTGTATGACAAGTCTCGTTATAGTGGATATTCCTGCGGAAATTAAGCATATTGCTCTTGATCCGAAAGAAGGGAAGCTAGAGGTGTATGATACGGAAAGCTTTCAAGTAAATCGGCCTTTTATGCATGAGGCAGCTTATTACCACGGGCTGAACACTCTTTACCCATGGCATCCTGACGAGCAAAAAGCTTGTATAACAGCCATTTTTAATCTTTGGAAAGAAAAAAGGACAGAGATAGAGGCTGCGATTCAAAAAAAAGATAAGGACGTAACCGTACGTACAGTCAAAACAGGGGTCCGTCTTTTCCTTGAATGTTTGTACTGGACGAATGACAGTCCTGTTCATCTGCAAAAGGGCCTTATTGCAAACGAGCTGTCGGTTAAGCCCTTTAATGCAGAAGAGAGGCTTACCTTTATTTTATCAAGACCTGGAGGCTACCATTCCTACCGCCAGCTGGATGAGCTGTTTAAAGAACTGGAAAAACAGTTTGCGATAAAAATGATTAAACGCAAATAAAAAAATCGTTCCCCTTCAAAAGGAGAACGATTTTTTTATTATGGCGTTGTGGCGCTTTGCTCTGATTGGTCTGCAGAAGAATCATCTGACTGTGTGGACTCATCCGCCTCATTCTCATCAGGCTCGTTTTCGTCAGGTTCGTTTTCATCTGCTTCCTCATCTGAGTTATTGCCGTTGTTACCATTACCGTTGCCATTATTATTGTTGTTACCATTACCATTACCGTTATTGCCATTTTCATTGTTGCTGTTGTCGGTTTCCTCTTCACCTGTATTTTCATCATCGGTCGTTTGGCCATCGTCAACTGTTTCATTTTCTTCCTCTGCAGGCTGTTCTTCCACCTTGGCAGGAATTTTGACCGATGCTGATACAGCGTCGCTTGTCATGTCACCGCTCTTAGCTGTAATGGTGAATGAATACGTGCTGTCAGGATCTGGTTTGGCAATCTTAATGCTCGTATCAGATGTTGTTGTAAGCTGTTCAGAAGCACCGCCGTTAATGCTGACACTTACATCAAACTTCACATCACTTGTATCACCGTAGCTCCAAGACACATTTACTTGATCATTGTCTTTATCATAGGAAGCTTTAGCATTTTTAGCTGGATCGAGCTTATTGTATTTCTCAGATACTTTCTGGACGATATTGCCTTTGACCGCATATTCAGTCATGATTTGACTGCTTGGCGTGTAGCTGCTCGCAAGTCGTGCTGGATATGTGCCTTTTTCGATGCTGACTTTTTCCACGCTGTCAGGCATTTTGAAATCAGCTGTTTCTACATCCTGCGAAATATATTGCATGATGTTTTTAAATAGCAGCTGGGCAATCCGCTGGTCATTGCTGACAGTATTGGAGCGCAAGTAATTTTTCCTCTCAGCGTATCCAGTCCAGACGGCCATCGTGTAATTCGTTGTATATCCTGCGAACCAGGCATCAGGTGACGCACCGGCCGGAATTCCATATTTTTGCATCTCATCAGATGAATAGTTTGTCGTACCAGTTTTTCCTGCCAGCGGCAAGCCTGGAATATTAGCAGTAGATCCTGTGCCATATGCTGAGTTAACAACACTTTTCAGCATATCTGTAATCATAAACGCTGTGTAATCCTGCATGGCCACTTCAGATTCTGGCTCCATATTGATTTTCGTGCCATCATTCAGCTTAAAGTAGCGAACAGCATGAGGGGTATTGTATACACCTTCATTACCAAATGCACTGTATGCACCTGCAAGCTGAAGTGTGGTAATCCCTTTATCTTCCCCGCCGATTCCTCCAATTGAATAGGATTCATATGCGTTCTTAAGAGGGATACCCAAGTTGTTGGCAAACTCTTTCGCATTATCAGCACCAGCTGCACGGAATGCTTCTAATGCCGGGATGTTTCTGGATCTTGCCAACGCCTCACGGATGGACATTGAACCAAGAAACTTATTATCAAAGTTATTGATTGGTGTTTTGGCAGCATCATTATACGTTGTCGGTTTATCCTCAATCGTTTCATATGTGCCCCATTTTAAATATTCTATTGCTGGACCATAGTCTAGGATCGGTTTAATAGTCGAACCAGGCTGACGCGGATTTTCTGTTGCATAGTTGAAGCCGAGCTTCACATCAGGATCACGGTCGCCGCCAAGTGCGAGAATGCCGCCTGTTTTCGTATCAAGCAATGTAATCCCTGCTTGGAACTCCTCATCCGGGAATTCAACGACATTGCCTTCATACATCACCTGATCTACATAATCTTGAGCTTTCGTATCTAAAGTTGTATGAATTTCCAATCCGTCTGTATATACATTGACATCTGGGTATTTTTCTTCAATTTCCGCAATGACTTGCTTAATGTATGGATCGTATTTCATATCAGACGTTTCTCTGTTATCTTCCGCTACAAGAGAGTCTGCAAGCGGTGTTGCCTGAGCTTCTTTCATTTCCGCTTCTGATATATATCCATGCTGGTTCATCAGCGACAAGACGATATTGCGGCGCTGTTCAGCACGGTCCGGGTTTTTGAACGGATTATAAGCGTTCGGTGCCTGTGGCATTCCGGCAAGCGTCGCTGCTTCTGGCAATGTCAGCTCATCTAGTTCTTTGTCAAAATATACCTTTGCCGCAGTTTTAATTCCGCTCATATTCTCAGACATGAAAATCTTGTTTACATACATTTCGAAGATTTCCTGCTTTGTATACTTGCGTTCAAGCTGAATGGCAAGCCATGCTTCCTGCGCTTTACGCGACAGCGTTTTTTGCGGCTGGTTGAAGAAGAAGTTCTTTACAACCTGCTGTGTGATTGTACTTGCACCTTCTGAACCAAAACCGTTGGTGAAGTTCGCGATAACCGCACCGCCTAAACGGATTGGATCAATTCCATGATGCTCAAAGAATCGGGAGTCTTCTGTTGCGATAACCGCATTTTTCACAAGGTCTGGGATATCTTCATATTGGACATAATCTCTGTTAACAGCCCCAATCTTCTCAATAGGGTTATCATCCTTGTCATAGATAGTTGAAGAGATGGAGTCCTTTAAGACGCTTTCATCAAGCTCCGGAGCATCCTTCACCATGACAGCAAATGTGATGCCGCCTGCAATAATGCCGACTATACCAAGGCTGATCAGCACAAGGAAAATCCGTTTAAAGATCTGCTTGGCGCCTTTTTTGTTCTTTTGCTTTTTATCTTTAGGCTTTTTCTCCTTCGTTTTTTTAGTATTCGCCGATTGGAGCTGCCTGCGCCGCTCCTCTCTCGTTTGGTATTTATCTGTCATACTAGTTCCTACCTTTCTTTTCCAAAAACAAACAACAAAGATATCGCTTAATCGAAGCTATAAAGATAATCTATTACTCTAATATAGTCAATCCTCGCCTGAAAGCCAAGTGCTATCGGATGGGCAGTGTTTATTAGCTCTTCCTTCGTTATGGACTTTCTTCCTCCATCTAGCATTCTATCCCAATACATGAAGAGCTTTTCTGCCTCTAAATAGAATATCTCATCTGATGAAGAAAATCGAATAATTACAAAACAGATTCCATTTTGGTCACAAACAGACCGCATATGTTTGATTTGGTGGTCATGGAAGTTATTCAGGGGAAAAGAGGTCCCGTGCTTTGTTTCCTTAGCCTCAAAATCAATGTATTTGCCTTTATATACCCCATTATAGTCTGTTGTAGATGCCTGTTTAAAGTAAGCCTCTTTTATCTTATAGGCACGAATTTTAAAGGGCGAAATACAATGTTCCTTGTGCTTGTCTTACTATTTGATTTTCGCCCTTTTGATATGGGCGTAAATTTTTACTATGCTAGTCTATTTTATAATAATAAACCATTTTAAGACACTATTTTACATCAAATTATGTAATTTGGATTAAAAAAACAAAAATTAAAATATAGAGACTTACTTTTGTTTAATTCTTTGTGAACTATTTATTCTGAAACATAAAAACATAAAGAGAAACTTCTTTATTAAAGCCTCTAAATTTGCGTGAGATAGGTAATCCAAATCTACTTAAAAAATGCCTAGTTTGATTTATATTTCGGAAAACAACTCCTTTTTACTTTATAATTTGGTGCTAATTATTTAGCTAGTCCAGTTTTCATTACGTTTAAATAATTATATGAAAGAGGTAATGATAAAATGATGGAATAACATATTATTGAAAGCCGAAATGTAATTTTTCGGATAATTAAACACAGGGGTTTCGTTAAAATTAAGGAAAAAGAGGGGGTTAGATAAATGAATTTACAGATAAATGAGGGGCCGGGTTAAACAAAAAAATTGGGAGACTATAAAATAAGTCCCCCTTTGATGTTATTCGTGATGTATTTTTATTATTTCCAGTTAAATATGAAATATAATATCATCTGCCCCGCAAATTGGAATATAGAAATGTATAAAGGTAAATTTTAGATAATTAATTAATAATTGTTATTTTTTTGTAATAAATTTCTTCTCATAATTAGTTTTTTATTTATTATATATATCTATGGGAGTAATTATTTCCCCCTCATTATTATTCTATGGAGAAATAATAAAAAGGAGGCTATTTAAATGCAACCCATAGAAAATATTATTCCGGCAGTTAGCCGTATCCCTAGAAAGTTACCTGCTCAAAAATTGGAATTAAGTAATAAACGAACAAGACATTCAAGACGGTTTCTTCATCCAGATGGTCACTTTACCGAAGAAATTTTCCTCAAACCACAGTTTTATAAGAACTCAAAAAGTAGAAAATGGGAAGAAATCAATAATAATCTTGAGCAATACGATAATAACCCTCATTATTATGTTAATACAGCCAACGATTTTATTACTTTATTTGCCAAAAACACCTCGGATTCTAGATTATTTACAGTAAGTAAAAATCAATTTGAACTCACACTTACTCCTTTGGACACAAATCCGGTATTAGGAGCAGTAAATGAAAATACTATTACCTATTCTAATATTTACCCGAATATTGATTTGAGATAATAGTCGAAGAAAGCTCTGTTAAAGAGTTTTTGATTTTAAATACGAGAACAAAGGATAGATTCTCATTTCAGATTGAGTTAAAAGGATTAAAAGTAGAACAAGTATCTGGAAAGACAGTATTTGTTGACAAAGATGGCCAAATTCAATGGTTTTTTGATGACCCATTTATGGTTGATGCTACTGGAAAACGGTCTGATCAAATTTCTCTTTCTTATCGAGAAGAAAATAATAAATGGTTTGTAGATATCGTCATCGATTCTCAATATCTTCAAGATTCTAATACAGTACTCCCTGTAACAATTGATCCCACAATTAATAACTGGAATGTTGTGCAAGATAACTTTATAGCAAGCAATTTTCCGACATCAATTTTTAGAAGCAACAACTATATGAATACGGGGTATAATAACTATTTTGGAATAACACGGAGTTTAATACGATTTTTCTTACCTAATTTACCAAGTGACGCTGTTATTCAAAAAGCTACATTTAATGCATATCAAACTGTTCAGGATGGAAAAACGGCTTCTGTTGATCTCTATCGAATTACAAGTAATTGGGCGCCAACCGTAACTTGGGACACTCAACCTTCCACTGCAATGACTAAGGACTCTACAGTAACATCTAACATTGCGAATCAATATTGGTCTTGGGATATAACAAAGCTTGTGAAGGATTGGTATAATGGCGTACAACCGAATTATGGTATTTTATTAAAACAACAGAACGAAACAACTTCAGCAAACAAATCCTTTAATACTGTAAATAGTGGCATGAATACACCAAGATTGACTATTGACTATATTGTTGATCCTATTGGGGTGGAAGATTATTGGACATTAACAAAGGATAATGTAAATCCAGCAAACGGGAACTTTGTCTTTCAACAAACAGATGTTAGTATTTCTGGGATAGGGCCAGATGTAACGTTAACCAGAACTTATAATAGCCGAAAATCTATGACTGCCTTTTCAATGTTTGGATATGGGTGGATGCTGAATTATCAAATGCGATTAGTCGATGCGGGTACTGGGCCTATTACTTTCATTGATGAAGACAGTACTCGACATATTTTTGGAGAAAACCCTAACGGTGGATATGAGACACCAGATGGTTTGTATCTTGAGTTAGTAAAAAATACGGACGGGACCTACAAATTAACAGCAACGGATGGTACTGTGTATATTTTTAATAAAAATGGGTTACTAGTTTCTATTTTAGATACAAATCAAAATAATTTAAGTCTAACTTATAGTACAAATGACAAGATTATCGAGATTTCTGATACCTCTGGACGTAAAACTACTTTTTCATATGGTAGTCATGGATATGTTGAATCGATCAAAGATCCTGCTAATCGAATGATTTCGTTTTCGTATGATACTTCTGGAAATTTGGTTAGCGTAACAGATGCTGATGGTCATAAAACATCGTACCAATATGATACAAATCATAAAATGATAAATTTGACTAATTCAAATGGTCAAACTCAGTTAATAGATTATGATGCTTCTAATCGTGTAATAGCTTTCCACCGCCCGATGATTATTAATGGAGTCCTGACTACGAGTACAACAAAATATATATACGACACAAACAATACAATAACAATGGTTACAGATGGGGAAAATCGTCGGACAGATTATAGTTATAATCTTAATGGAAATGTTGTACAAATTACAGAAAATCCACTAGATCCAAAAAACAGGAGTATAACTACCTATGAATATGATAATCAGAACAATTTGATATCTGTAGTAGAACCTAATGCGAATGAAGCAGATCCAAACAAAGCCTATTTCTTTACCTATGATGAATATGGAAATATTACATCCATTCAAAAGCCAACAGGCGACAAGGCTACGATGACTTATAATAATATGAGTAGTTTAACAAGTGAAACTGATTTTAATAACAACAGAAGTGAATATCAATATGATGAAAATCAAAATCAAACAGAAACCATAGATCCAATGAAGCAGTCTGCAGCTGATCGATATAATGATGTTGGAAATCTAGATTATTCCACTTTTCCACTATCAGCTGCCGTAAATTTAGTATTAAATTCAAGTTTTGAAATACCCAATTTTTCAAATGTATGGCCGGAACATTGGAACAGGGAAACTGCCCGTGGGGCAACAGCTTCGTTTAATTGGTCTTCTACTGCAAAGTTTGGTAAAAAGGCAATAAGTATTTCAAATACGACTGGTTGGGCAATTGTAGCTTCTGATCCCGTACCATTCGAAAGTGGCGCTACTTATGTAGCAAGTGGATTTATTAAAACTGAGAATGTAAAAACGAAAGCTATTATTAAAGCAGAGTATCTAGATGCTACTGGAAATTCAATTGGTCAAACTTATGCCTATGGTTTACGTGGAACTCATGACTGGACTCGTGTTCATGTTGTGACAGGTACTCCGCCAATAGGTACTGCTAGTATTCGTGTTGCTGTTGGTTTAAATGATGCTGACACAGGGACTGCTTATTTTGATGGAATTCAACTTGAAATGGGCTATGTTTTAAGTGCCTATAATTTGGTTAACAATCCAAGTTTTGAACATGATACAAATAACGACGGCGTACCAGATTACTGGACTCCTTATAACTTATCTTCTGCAGATGGAATTGATACTTTATTATCCTTTACGGGACATCAATCATTTAAAATTACTGGAGAAACCGGTAAAGAGAAACGGATTAAACAAAGTATCCAAATTTCTGGTGATAAAACAACAAAAATGACATTATCGGGATGGTCGATGCAACAAGGAGCTTCTGCAAATGGAGGTTACTATGCTATACAGGTAAGATTTAACTATTTAGATTCTAATCTAAATCCATATTCAAGTGCTAATGATTTTAGCCCTGTGAGAGATGGGTGGCAACATATAGTTGCTGAAATTAATCCATTAGGAAAATTTGAATCAATTGATGTGTATTATTACTTTTATAATCAGACTGGTACAGCATGGTTTGACGCAATGCGCCTAGAAATAGGACCAACTATTACAGGATATAAGTATGATGGTAATCCAAATAACCCAAAAACACAAAACTATGTTACGGAAATTACAGATCCAAATGGCAATACTGTTTTCTACACATATGATCCAGTAGGAAACCGAACAAGTATAACAGATGGTAAAGGGAATAAAACGTTGTATACCTACAATGGGAATAATCAAGTTACGAAAGTTACTGATCCAAAGCAAAATGTAACCACATATGGATATGACGGAGAAGGGAATCGAATTAAGCAAACTGATGCAAAAGGAAATGTAACTTTGTATGAATATACTAGTTTCAATGAACTAGCAGCCATTACCAATCCATTAAATCAACGTACACTGTATGAATATGATAAGAGTGAGAACTTAACGGAAGTAACGTATCCAAGTGGAAATAAGGTATCATATACCTACGATGCATTAAATCGTCCAGTTTCTATCAGTTATAACGGAACGACAAAATGGAGCTTTTCCTATGATGCTAATGGAAATATTACATTAGCAACCGATGAACAAGGGAATGCAAATACGTATAGTTATGATACTGATAATCGTTTAGTTAAAAAGGTCGCCCCAAATGGAAAGGTTATTAACTATGCGTACGATAAAAATGGCAATACTGTTGCTACTTCGTACTCAGCAGGATCTACAATGGTAAACAATAATTATGGATTTAATCCGTTAGACCAGTTGGTTACGATTGCAAGAAACAGTAATAATTTAGTGAATATCACTTATGATGAACGTGGAAATATTTCTTCCGTTAAAAATACAAACGGTACTTATACTTCTTATGAGTATAATGGTGGAAATCAACTTATTTCAGTAAAAATTTATGATGTCAATGGAAATTTAATCAATTCATTTATTTACTCATATGATTCCAATGGAAATCAAATAAGTATTGTTACCTCCGAAGGTGCGATTCGATTTAAATATGATGCATTAAATCAGCTTATTCAGGAAACACTTATTGATGGAACAATTATTGATTACGAATATGATACCGTAGGAAACAGAATAAGTAAGACGATAACTCAAGGTGGGGCAACTTCCCAAATTCTCTATAATTATGACAAGGCTGATCAATTAATTAGCGTTGGAGGAACACCTTACAGATATGATTCAAACGGAAATCTAATTGACAACGGCACATATATTTTTGTTTACAACGCTGATAATCGATTAACGGAAGTTCGGAATAAATCTACTAACAATCTAATCGCCTCATATAGATATGATGAAGAAGGTCGTCTTACAAGAAAAACAACACCAAGTTGGACTGCCAATTACTATTATGATCAAAACAACAATGTAATATTTGTAACTGATGCTGCTGGTACTATTTCAACAGAGTATACTTGGGACTCTCAAGGCCATCCGTTGACCATGATCCAAAATGGAGATACGTATTATTATCACCTTAATGGTCACGGGGATGTAGTTGCCATAACGGATAAAAATGGTACAGTTGTAGCAAGTTATAGATATGATGCGTGGGGAAATATAATTAGTAAGTCGGGGCCAATGGCGGATATCAACCCTTATCGATATTCTGGATATCGTTGGGATGAAACTATTGGTATGTACTACTTACTTAGCAGGATGTATGATCCTTCAACCGGACGGTTTATAAAAATGGACACATTACTTGGCTTTGAAGGAAGGCCTTTAAGTTTAAATAAATATATTTATAGTTACAATAATCCTGTTATGCTAATTGATCCAGATGGACATTCACCATTTTCTTGGAATAGACTTAAAAGATCAATACAGTACGCATTCACTACTTGGGCAGCTCAATATTTTGGCTGGGATGCTGCTGAGGATATTATCCAAGCAGTTCCGGCGTTAATTGAGAAAACTTACAGGTCATATCAATCAATATTAAAGGGCTATAAACTAACAAAATCACTTAATACAGTATTCAGAAATGCTTTAAATAAAACCATACTAGGGACTCGTGCTTTTAAAAATACATTGCTTGTTACTATTAAAAAAGCTGCTAGAAAACAAGGTGCTAAATTAGCTTTAAAAGGAATTGCAAAAGCTGCATTTGGTTGGGTTGACATAGGTGTTTTCACTGGAGCATTGGTTTACGGTTACACTTGGAAGTTTAGAAAAATTAGTTAATTATTAATATTTAAAATAAGAATACGAAATACGCCTCAGATTATTTCTCTCTGAGGCACTTTTTTAAAATTATATTCCACTCGGATTTAATGGATGAAAATCTTAAAGTAAGATTCATTCTTATTTTCTATAATTTAGCACACCTGTAAATACTATTTATAATTAAGGAGGGTAATTTATGAAATACTTTATTGGTGTTGTAATGGTTATCTCCGGTGTTTTGCTCCTTGTTATTACAAAAAATAAAGAATTTAAAGAAATAGAGCAATCTTTAGTTATTGCATACTCATTTCTAATTTTCGGTATAGTATATTTATTATATAAATATTTTCGTAAATCTTAAATCGAACATCTTGTATTTGGCAATTAAAAAATGTATCAAACGGCAATTAAGGCTATTCATTTTAATGAATAAACTCTCAGTGCCAAGTCGCTTGACATGGAGCCTCTGCGGGTATAATTTCTAGCAAAGGAACAAGCCGTGGGGCTTTGCAAGGCACACGAGCCTATCATACCCGCCACTCCATGTAAAGCGGCGAATATACACTAAACACTGCATACCCTTAATTGCCAAACACTACAATTTCTAAATGCCAGCAACACATCTTGTTGAAAAAGGACTACCTTTAAGATAGAAAATATCAAATGATTTTTCCATACACTATTTATATGAACAGAATATCATTTTATTAGATGTGGAAAATATCCACCTAATTTCCAATGTTAGATAATGAAGAGCATATCTTATTTAATAGCCAACTTTGTCCCAATTATAAATAGTCCTCTGAGAAGTTGTCCATTCTGATTTTCTTATATGTTCAAATGTCATCTTTCCTCCAATTTGCCATATCGCTAAGACGTTCGTGGTCTCCCTCCACTAATTTAGCGCTTTTAGCTTTGACTTTTTCTGTTTAAGTTCATCAATTTAATATTCCTTTAATCCATTTCTCTTATCACGAAAACCTTTTTCATATATACAAGTAGAACAATCCTTTGGTATTACAAATACTGTAAATAGTTAACCTAAACCCGTTTGGGGTTGATTATTTATAGCACTTAGTAAAGAAGTATTTGTAAGACCTAAAGGGACAGCATACTTACCGGATTAAACAGCATTTTGTTCATCGACATATCTTCCTTTGGTGGCTGTACACTCACATAGTCTTTCTTGAAGGTTAAGACTAAAAATATGATTACATTTCTTGCATAGCAATAATTTCAACTGATTTCTCCTTTTACTCAGGTTCCCTATTTTATAAACAAGAAATATATTAAAAAGGTTGTTAGAATTTTAAGGAGACATATATAAATGCCACTTATTTTACTAATTTTATATCAAACGATTATTTTCAGCATCGTACTAATTGCTAAAGTACTATTAGAAAATTATAATGGATCCTTATCCCATCTAAATTTATTAACGACTTTCTTTATTTCATATTTCAGTTACGGACTGTCACTTTTATTTTTAGTATATATTTATAAACGATACAATTCTATTTCATTTAAAAGAAAAATCATAACATCAATATTATCTTTTTTGCTTTCTTTTTTAATTATGTTTATATTTTTATCAATGCTAGAAAGTCATTTTATGGAATAGGAAATGAAATCGACTTTTTGTTTATTTTAAATTTATAGCCATAAATAAAGGGCAAAAAACAATATATCTTTTGACTATTTTACCATTACCGCACTTTGATTTAGGCGTTAACTTTTAAATCTTGAAGATAAACGAGCTTGAAGAACAGCAAACTGACAGGCTCCAGAGGCCCATAAAACTGCTTGAGAGCGTTTTTAAAGAGGGGGAAGATAAAACATCTGTTAACCCTTGAAATAGACTACCAAAAGGATCTTATAAACGTTAACAATGAGTATGGTGACAAGCTTAAAGAATTTTATGAGAGTATGGATAAACAACGTCAATTATTCGAAGAAAGGGCAAAGAATTACTCAAAGTCAAAATAAGCTAGAAAAATGAAAAATAGGCATCCTATAATGTCCCCTGCCAATTAATGTGGCAGGGGATATTAAATACGAACCCATTTTTGTAACCTATTCATCCTTTCGATTTATCATATCGAAGAGCTGATCAATATCTTCACCTGCAGTTTTTGCACTTCCAGCTAATGAGTTAAATCTGTCTATTTTCTCCTGTTTAAGTTGTTCAGTGCTTTGATTTTCCTGTATTTGATCATTCCTTTTATCATAAAAATCTTGTTCATCTAGAAAAGTAGAACAATCCCTCGGTATGACAAAAGCTGTAAATAGTTCACCTGAACCCGATTGGGGTTGATTCTTTATAGCACTAAGTAAAGAAGTATTTGTAAAACCTAAAGGGACAGCATACTTACCGGAATATACAGCATTTTGTTCATCAATATATCTTCCTTTGGTTGCTTTACACTCACATAATCTTTCTTGAAGGGTAAGACTAAATATATGATTACATTTCTTGCATAATAATAGTTTCAACTGAATTCTCCTTTACTCAGGTTCCCTATTCTTATAAATAGGGCTTTGTTAAGGCTTTGTGTTGATATAAAAAAGTTTTTAGAATTTTAAAAGTAGAGTTTATCAATAATCTTTATGTAATCAATTGATGGGCGATATCCAACCTTAATTTCATTTCCTTTGTCCTCGAATATTTTAAATGGAATTGATTTTCTTCCCCCTTTTGATTGATTTTTCCAATATTCAATGATTACTTCTGCATCTAAATGAAAAACCTTATTTAATGTCTTAAAATAAAAGATTGCAAAGCAAATCCCACCATGTTTTTTAACTCTCTCCATATGTTCTATTTGATGTTGATGAAAATTACTCAGAGGAAATGATGTTTTGTTTTTTGTTTCTTTTGCATCAAAGTCTAGATACCTACTTTTATAGATACCACAATAATCAAGAGTAGATGGAGTCTGATAATATGCCTCATTTATGCGGGTAGAGGAACGCCGACTATAATCTACAGATACAACTGTGATTGGTGTTGGCTTCTTGTGTACAACACAAATATCTTGAGTAAGATAAAAATCATTACTTTCATTTATCAGTTCTTCTAGCCTCATTCCACGGTTAGAATAGGAGTCATTTTTTTTTGCTAAGTTGTTTTGTTTAACAATATTTTGCTTACCAATGTATGACTTCCCATTAGGATACTTTATTTCCATATTTTTACACCGCCTAAAACATTTTAAATAAACATTTCATCTTTATTCAGCCCTAAATCTATTTTTAAAGGATTTTTTACTTTCGATTGAAACAATATTTTCTTCAGGGGGCATTTTATTAGATTTATCTTCAACTTTTTCGTGTGAAGGTGAAAGAAATTCCAAAGGGTTTTCAAATACACTTCGTAGTGCTGCTAAGGCAAAATCTTTAGTCTCGCTTTTATATTCTTTCATGATCATTCTATAAAGGTCAAAGACAAGATTTTGTAGTTCCTCTTTTTCGCATAATAACTCTTTTTTTGATAATTTTATATCCGAAATTTCCGTTTCTAGTTTCTCTACTTTTTCTTTCAGATTTTTTTCTCGATTAATAGAATTTCGCAAGTGATTTTCCAATGGTATAAGTGCTTCTATTAGCTCTTCTTTATTTTTATGCTTTTTTTCAACCAAATCGGTCACATTTGGTATTGTTATTTGTTTCCCTTCAGAATTGGTTAATTTAACTGTATCGATTCTATTTCTTTGATCAATCAACTTTCTACCAAGTCGATCTTTTTTCTTCCAAAATTCATAAGAGGGCAGGGAGGGGATTCTTCCCTGATTGAATAACTCTTCAGTAAATTTAAATATCTCCATTGGTTTAATTAGACCTGCTGTTTTTATTTCATTCTTAAACAGACCAATTATTCCCTTTACCTGATCCTCTGATAATGTTAAATTTCTCCCTCGTTGTCCCACGATGTCATTTTTCCTCCTAGCAAACCAGTTTTAGCTTGTATCATTGAAATTTGCTTAATCTTTGCATTTAATCCGTTAATCGTTGTCATATGTTTAGTTTGAAATGAAGGATCATACCCACTTAATTCATTGGTTAATAATTGCCTTTCAATGTTTTCTAGCACGGAAACAATTTCTTTAATTTCATTTCGTCTGTTTAATAATTTCCTAGCAATGACCTCGGATTTTTCTTCTAATTCATCGGGAGAAATACTCCAATAGTCACATAAAATACATTCTTTACTTTGACAGCGTTGGAGTTCATCTGTACAGTATCCAACATCTTTTAATTTCTTTTTGAAACTATGCGAGATAGTTGTGTAGGCTTTGGCCTTTATTTTTTCAGGTATGAAGATAAGAGACATTTGATCTTCTTCAATTCTGCTCTCTATACCCCAATTTTGATATTGGGTCATTAATTTAAATACTTCTGTATCAACCCATTGTTCAACATGATAAGAGTAGTGAAATTGTGCTGTAATTGTTTGATGCCCGCCTAATCTTGCTCTTTCAATTGGTGGAACACCTTGAAGCATTAAGTTAACAAAAGCAATATGACGAGTATGTATGGGTGTTAATCTGTTTTCTTTTTTTACTAAAACATTATATTTTTTTTCAATGATTTCGTTATAAAATCTGTGTAATAAATGATAGAAAACTTGATTTGAGAAATAGTCTAGATTCTTTTTTTGATTATTTCTATGCCAGTGATTATTTATTTCTGTAGCAGCCAATGAATTATAGGAAATTAGTGTTTTAGTTTCCCCATATTGTTTAGTAAAATCAATATAATTATTAATCTCATAATATATTTCTGGACTAATCATAATTTGGTCTATAATTTGAATGTTATTTTTGTTTACCTTCTTTAATTTCTTTCGAGGTAATTTTATGTAATAAAGTTTACCTTCTTTTGTTTCAGTAAATGACAGACAATTACGTTCAATTAAACAGAATTCAGAGGGACGAATTGGAATTATTGTTGTTAGATTCCACCATATCTTTATCGGGAAATATAAGCATTTTAACCTGTTTATTTCTTCTGATTGTTCATTGGCGTGTAGCTTATTAAAAAAATCATTTAATATCCTATCAAATTCAAAAATCCAATATGGAGGGGGAAGCATTCTGACACCTGAACTTGGATTCAATTTGGATTGGTATTTTTGCAATATAGACATTACATCTTCCATATTCGTTAACTCGGAATAATCCAAAAAATTATAAACTGCAGTCAAAAAGTCTTTTTTCGTAGAGTTTTTTCGTTCGCTATGATCAATTTTATCTAAGAAATCAACTACTTTATCAGCTTGATACCCGAATGATTCAACTGTAAATTTTATTACATGGTTCAATGTTCCCTGTACGGTTCTATATGAATAATTGTCCAATAGATAAGTGGTCCAGCACTTTATAATTTTTTTAAGATGTTTAAGTGAACTTTTTTTAAATATTATTGAATTTAATTTTTCAAAATTTAAGTGAATATGGTTTCCTTTGTTAAATTCGTGTTCAACAATCCATAAGTCTTCGTTGAATTCACCTTGAATTAGGATTTTTTCTTTTTTTAACCGATTTAACACCTTTTTTGCGTGTATAACGCCATCAAGATTAAAAGAACTATCAGCTGCCAAATTAAGTTCTTCTACTGCATTAATTTCATTCATTTCTTATGCTCCTTCGTTAAACATATTTAGGTTCATATGAGAGATAATATTCAATAGGTTTATCCCCGAAATTTACTAAATCAATTAGATCTAGATAGTCGTTATATTCCTTTTTTCCACCTTCAAAGAATTCATATACAATATCTCCAAATTCCTCCTTAGCACTTAAAAATTCGTCCAAATATATATACAAATGATTAACAATTTTTCTCCTTTCAAACTCATATCCTTCGGCATCCTCAAAAGTTTCTTTAAATTCTTTAAGTGTTTCTATAATCCTATTTACAAGAGATACTATCGAATAAAAATTAGGAATCGCATATGGACATCCATGACAAGGGCCATTTTTATCATCTTTATTAGGCTTAACACATCCGTCCTTACCATTCAAACACATTATATTTTCTTGCCTACTCGGTATTATATTTGTATTGATTTCAAAGAGAAGTTTACTTGCTTCCTTTCGATTTAAACTTAAAATTTTGTCTGCAACAGATATCTTCTCTGAAATAAGATGATTTATAAAACCACTAGTAGCTTCAATTCCTTGAACCCCATTGAATACACTTTTAATTGCTTTGATTTGTTCTGTTTCTTTTTGAAAGTCATTATCCTGTTCTTTGCTTAAAACAATTTTTGATAATAATTTTGGTATGTATCCAAAACTTCCTCTTCTAAATAAGTGATCTACTAAAAAATCTAACTCTTCATCTGGTATTGTTAGATAAATATTTGTAGTTTCATAATCGTAATGAGATCTAAGCCTTTTTGAAACTTCCAGTGCTTGGGAAGAGTTACCACTTTTTGATAGAATTAAATACATAAAAACTAGCAGGGACCTATTCATTTTTTTACTTTCGAATTTTATAGTATTTTTATAGGTGAAAGAATTAAAAAAACCATTATATGCAGTCCTTAGAGGCTTAGAATGGTTTGTATTAAAGTAAAATAATTGATCCTTTTCAGTCTCGGAATTATTAACATTTATATATTCAATTTCAGGATATAATTCATTTGCAACAAGTGTGCAAATGATTGCAGAAGTAGCAAATGCCACTGTTAATAATTCCGAACAATAAAAATTATTTAAGCTTCTATTTTTATTCATCAAATATTCCTTAATTTGATACTGATAAACAACTTGTTTTGCTTCCTCAAATTTTAAGTCTTTAGTTTTAAATTCTTCTAAGGAATGAATTCCGAGTCGTTCTAAAAATCCTTGTTCAATCCGAGGGAGGGAGGTAATGAAATCCATAGCCCTCCAAGCGTTATTTAAGTGGACTAGCGTATATAACCACATAGATGCGTAATGGACAGATTTTTGTAGATTTATCTTTTTTATAGCATCATCGATTGCCTTACTCTTATGTTTTTCAACATCTGCAACATAAGATAGTAATTCTTGATATTCTTTAAAATCATAGATATCTTTTTTGGGACTATCTTTTGTTGAAGTTTTATAAGGATTTATCAAATGTTTTAATGTATAGACATTCTTTCCTAGAGCTATTTGTTTTTTGTGATAATCTCTGAAAAAACTATATAGTTTTTGCCGTACAATAACTTGTATATCTGTGTTAAAGATATGTGTATTAATATCGTTTGCAGTACAGTTACTTAGTTCTTTTTCATTGAGATATTTAACTAATACCTTTTTACAATTAAATATTGTATTAATATGATCCCTAGAGGATTTTGCATTTCTAGAAGAATTCTTGAACTGCATTTCTGCAAAATCTTCCCAAGCTTTCATGGTCTCTTTGCTCTTATCAGAAAAATAAATATTTTCAGCTGTACACAATAAATTGTAAGACGATAACCCGTCATCACTTACTAGTTGAGACTTATAATTTTTTCTTTTCTTTCTTTTTACATATTCATCTATATCCTTTTTGTGAAAAAATGTTACCGTTTGGCTCCCTTCATATCTAACAGCTGCTTTTAATAAGATTGTTAGTTGAATAGGAGCAGGTTGAATAAAATGTGAAGGAGGGCGATACCCAATAAGGTCAATTACTTGTTCGGAAGAGTAATATTTATCTTTATATTCTTGTTGCTTTTTCTCTAGTTTCTCAATATCCTTCTTCAAATAATATTTTCTGTGATACCGCCCATGACCAAATGAATAATATTGTAGTCCTTCTTCTTCTCTCAATGTAGATAGTAGATGTGAATCTGCAATCCCAAGCCTTTCTCTTACTTCCTCCGAGCTAATAAATTTATCAGTTTCTAAATTTTTTCGGATTTCTATGGCATCTAAAATTTCTTTTCTCGGATGAAAAATTTTTCTGCCAATTTTTATAGTGTCTATATTTTTATATAGACCAAAGTTTCGAATATAATAGAGTTCTCTATATGTAATACCACACTTCTTTACTAGCATATCTGCTGATATGTATTTTTCATGAAAGGTGTCAACGTCTGAAGACTTAAAAAATAATTTATTCTTATTAATAAAGGTTTCTGTTTGAACAACTTCAATACTATTTTGTTGACAGAAGTCTATTATTTCTTCAATAAGCGCCTGTTCGGGGTGTTTTTTGTAGCCGAGAGATCGAGCCATTTGAGCAGTATTTATGTAATCTTGTTCAACTATAGATTTACTTATATTTTTAGTAGTATTCAATTTCAACTCTTGATTCTCCATAAATTCGCCCTCTCGCTTTGATTTCCTTTAACATATCCTTATCAAAAATACCATATTGTTCATGTGATAAATTATTCAGTATATTCATAGCTGCTTTTGTTGCTTCGTGAGAAAGTTTTGTATCTACATATTCCATTGCCGAATCCACGTTTGTATCGCCTCTTGCTATTGCTATTTGTGTAACAGAAAAACCCAAATCCATTAATAAGTTAGTAAAGCACCCTCGTCCAATATGGGTACTCCAACTACTATCTTTAAACAAGAGGTAATCCTCATGCATTTTAATCTTTTCCAAGAACGCTTCTTTCACTTTTTTAAATCTTTTTTCAAACACTTTTGCTGACATTGGTTGTCCATAGGAATCGTAAAATAGAGGCTGGATCGTCTTATAATTGTTTAACTTTCCTTTTTTAAAATCTATATCCATTTGTTTTAAGTGTTGATAAAATATTTCCCAAACTAAGTCGTTCGTGTATATTTGCTGTCTTGCCAATGATGGATCTAAATATCTTAATCGCTTAGGGTATTCGTTACTTGTATCTTTAAGTCTTGAAAACAATATTTTTCGGTTATCTCGTATATCAATAACTAATGTTTTTCTTGACTTTTCGTGTATATTTGCTCTTGTTATATTGACAACTTCGCCTCTACGAAGTCCCCCAAAAAATTCAAAACAAATACCGAGAGCTATGTCAGGAGCTATCTCAGTAGCAGTTTGTATAAAAAGTGGTACTAAAAAAAATCTACTTTTTCCGAAGTCTTTGAGTTTATGAGCTTTTCGAATGACACCAGTCTCGGTTTGACGAGGTAAATATCTTGTTAATCCATTTATATCATTAAATACAGTCGTTACATTTCCATTTTCGTTTGTTTGATAAGTGAAGTTTTCATTTAACCATCCTTTTTCTAAAAGGAAAACGAAAAATCGGCTTAAATGATAATCGTAATCTTTAACTGTATTTCTTTTCCTTTTTTCAGATGTCTTATAATTTAAAAATTCAACCCCGTGAAACCTCCTTAAACCATAGATACCTTTTTTTCTAAGGTCTTGGTAGTCTTCTGCACCTTCTTGAATTCTTGAAATTACAAAGTTCATAAATCTACACACAGTTCGTGCAAAAGCAAAATATGTATTAATAGAGCCATCCTTATACTCGAATTCCTGTAATATAAAGTAAGAAAGGGGGTGGGGAATCAATAAGGAGGAATCTTTTCTTTTTATACAAATTAGCACAGTTTCCCTTTCCGAAATTATATTTACTATCTTGTCCTTTACCATTACTTTTCTACATACAAACTCCATATTGGTTAGTTCGCTTTTTAGTATGTTAATCATCTTTTATCCTCCGAGCATATTAATTAGTCCTCTAACCAATTATAAAAAGGAATTTCCCTGCGGGGTTGTGCTTGTGGTACTGATTGAATTCTTGCCACATTTTTATTTCGTTTAATTGGAACGGTATCGGTAGTCCACCCTTTACTTATTGCCTTTTTAATAAATGCGGGAGGATTTTTAACTTTGGTAGGGGATAGCTGCATGATTAATAATATTTCGAGCGTTCTATGAATACCAACATACGATAATAGCCCAATCATTTTCTCTGTAGGATCAGTTAAGGTAACAGCTTTATAAGCTAAAGCAACCATTTCACTAACTTTTTCTTGATTTGTGTCTTGCGGATAGACTTTAGGGGATTGAAAACTTGTACTTGTTTGCTTTGCAATAATCGTTTTTAGATCCTCTATAGGTATTTGCCATCCTTGTGTATCGGATTCTTTTTTTGCGTTAGGGAAATCCCCTTTACGAAGATAACGTCTAATTGTTTCTTCACTTTTCTTCAGATATTCAGCAGCATGTTTTACAGTCAATAAATCGTCCAATATATTCACCCCATTATGTATGCTTTACACAAAAGATCCCCATTGGTCTAATTATTTCTTCTCTACAACACAACTACAACAAAAAATGTCGTAGTTGTAGTAGAGTCTACTTAGAGTCTCTACACAGTCTACAAAGTAATTATGAATTTATAGTATCATTTTAAATAAAATTAAAACACCCCTTTTTTGAAAAAGGGGTGAAATACTTTTATGTCCACAAACATTGATATATCAGTAGTTATTGATGGTTTTATTGCTAAGCAACATAATTTAGCCCTGTACCGTACCTATAATTTATGACTGCCGCGCTTCTTTTCGGGTAGTCAACCTTTACGATTTGTAATGGAGTTGGCTTTTTGTGGATGACTGCTTTGCCCAGTTCTAAGTAGTATTGGTTTGTTATGTTGATATCTTCTTCAAGTGTCATGCCCCGGTTGCTGTAGCTGTGCTTTTTGCTGGCGGAGCTGTTCGTTTTTAATTTAGGTATATACTTTTTTCCGTTTGGATAATGAAGTTTCACATTTTCACCTCGCAGCTTTTAACCCTAAGAAAGAATAACTTCATGATAACAACAAACAATATAACATAATTTCTGAAAAAGAGGTGTCTTTTGTGGTAGGTATAAATGAGCATTTCTTATCAACTGAAGAGAAGGAGCTAATAAAAGACATACGCTGTTTAACAGAAAAAAATAACTTAGATAATATTACGAGAACAGACAGTTATCTCGAATATTATACCATGAATAAAGAAATCCAATGGTCACTCCTTGCAAGCCTCGTGTCAAGGAATGCGGGCTGGAATATGTGCGACTTGGCTGGAAGCTGGTTTCCCTTGTCTTTAAACGAGAAAACTCGCCTCAATTTATTTGCTACGTATGAACGGGCAAACTGGATGATTTTTCAAGATGCATACCCACAGCTGCTTCTCTATGAGTATTCGACGAAAAGAAGAGCGCCAATGTTTCATTTACTTAAATATTTTTCTGTTTCCACTTTTATGGAAAAGGAATGGCAGCATTATTGGCAGTATCGGAATAAAAAAAGGCTTGTCTTCAGCCTGATCATCAATGAACAGAATGTCATTGAAAAACCAATCATTAAAAATAAGCTGTTCCAAAAAGAGGTTTTTCATACATTCGCCTATAGGTTTCAAGATTTCTGGCATTTCAGTTCCGTGTTTTTCCCAACACTTAATGGAGACATATATGGAAGGAGTGTCTCATCATTCAGCTCATTGGATCGCCGCATTCAGCTTGGCAAAGAATTATATGCCATTTTGTTTAATACAAGGCTAAATGAGTCTTTTCTGCAATTTGCACTAAATATACCACATACAGGTTCACGGGCTGATTATGAAAAATATGTTTACCCTCGGCACCGCAAAAACACGCCCATGCTTAGGACGAGCTATCCTGTTTTTATACAAAAGGAAACGAGCGGAAATGATTGGAGTATCCATACAAGAGTGAAGGCCAAATGGAAAAAAGACAGTGTCCAAGTGGAACTAGCGCCTATGACAGAGTGGTACAAAAGAAAACAGGAAAAGCTTCACAGGATGATAAAGCTAGAAACTTTTTTTGCTGGCATTTTTTAAACTAGAGAAGCTTTGCTGTCGAAATGAAGAAGGTCGATTGGAGAATTCCCGCTTTCTTTGACGAATCCCTTCTAGTTTTGTCAGGCATGCAGGACTTAACAGGGAAACAGAGAAATCAGTATACACAATAAGCATGGAGGGGATTAGATGTCTGTTTATAATAAAGAGGAATTGATGAATTTACTGGAAGGAATACAGGAAGACTTAGTAGAACTCGACCAGTTATTACAGGATAGGAATACTGCCTTGACTAACGACATCATGCTGCATGAACAAACGCTCGACCACTTGGAAGGAGCGTTGGCCTCCTTTGAAGACAGATGCTTAACTTCCCAAAACGAATCAGATTATAATCAACACCAACCGTATATGAGCAGCCTTTCATTAAAACTTGAACTAGGATCATAAATTCACTAAAATAAAGAAAAACATGTTTTACGTTATATTGGAGTGCAGCTATGACAAATTTTCAGCGTTTAAAAGAGCTTACAGAAGAATTACAAGAAAGTGCTAATTACTTGGTGGACATCTTTCAAAAAGTAAAATCGACAGGAGAAAGCGAAGATTTTTACGAGGTTGTCAGACCATATGCCAATAAAGTGGCAGACTGGAATGCCGAGTGGAAGGATCTTGCTGAAGAGTGGGTGAAAACAGAAAAACCCCTTTATCTGCATCCAAGCCAAATAAGCACAGCTTCTGATCATCTGGAGGTTATCTCGATACAAGCCTTTTTCAAGGAGACGAGTAAAAAAAGATTTTTAGATTCAGCAAAATCAGTGCAATTTATTTTACAGACTGTTTTAGACAGACTGTAAAAAAAGATAACCATAATGTTTCTGCCGTTTATGAAGCTGTATAAAACCAGCCTCAAAATAAGGAGCATTATTTTTTTTTTGCTTCCTTTTCCCTTTTAGCAGTTAGGCACCATCTAGGCATTTTATACATAAGATAAAAGAGGGCTGCATGAATAGGAGGGGATATATATGCATCAAAACATAAATATGCATGGACATTTAACAAACAGTGGGCGTGCTTATATGAACGGCTATGCTTCTCACCCCCAAAACGTCCAAACGTTTGACCGTACATTTAATCCATATATGAATCAAGGATGGAACCCAATGATGAATCAGCATTATCCAGGGTATTACGGTAATGATGTGAACCAGCAGCATCAAGCTTTTGGCGGTTATGAGCAAAGCTATTTTCATCCGCAAAATGCTTATAAGCCAAATACCCAAAATGTGTTTCAAAACCCGCTTCACCAGCAAGAAGAAATGTATCAGCCGATGATGCAGCAAAGCATGCACCAGCAGTATATGAATCCATATCCGAAACAATCGTTTAACCAGAAAAAACAAGGCAATTTCAAAGGCTTTATGAACTCATTTAAATCACAGGACGGGTCCTTAGACTTCAATAAGATGCTAGATACAGCTGGAATGATGATGAACGCCATGAACCAAGTAACAGGAGTTGTCAAAGGTGTTGGAGGAATATTTAAAGTATAGTCATCTGTGAAAAAAAACTTGCTGCAGATATGCAGCAAGTTTTTGCTTTTTCTTTTCACCTTACCAGCGATTAGCTTTTGCATTTCGACGTAGGATAAGATTATTCCTAGACATTTCCGTATGCCCGTTTACTTGCGACTTGGAACGTTTAGGTCTAGTCCAATTATGATGAAATAGCTCAGAATGAGGATCCAAATTATCTTTGTAACTCATCAAATCACCTCTTAGCAGGATTTAAAGAAAAAGGAATGCCCAAAAAGGAATGATCCTTTATGGAACATTCTTTAGTATGCGTCTAATTCAAATTTTTACTCTAAAACAGTTATCTATTATGAAAGGATATTTATTTTTTTACCTTTTTGTTTTTTGACTCGTATTGTTAAAAGACCGTTCTGATAGGAAGCTTTCACTTTCTTTTCATCAATAATATAGGGAAGAGCGATTGTTCGGGAGCTTTTTTTGTAAGTTTGGCTTTTATGAACGAGTTGCTGGTTTTCATTCTCCTCTTGCACTAATTCTAAATGGGTGACACTGATTGTTAAACGATAATCAAATACATCAAGATGAATTTGCTCTTTATTAATACCTGCAAGCTCCGCTTTTATTATATGTTCATCTGCTGTTTCGTTGACAGAAACGGGGAAGGACATATTGGGAAAGGGATTGCTAAAGAATTCATCCATTGACTGCAGGAAATTCTTAACAGGTCTTTCTTGGAAAAATTGATTCATGGATTTTTTTATTAACTGAAACGGCTCTTGCTTTTCAGGATTGTTTTTTCTCGGTTCAAAAGGGAATTGTGATGACATGCTAGCACATCCTCCTTTATATAGGTTTTTGTGAATAGTTTATGCATCAAACATTTGTGGGTGCTTAACTATCTAGACGAAAGGTTGGCAAATCTTAAAATACATGTTTTTAAATACCGGAAAAATAGCTTAAAATATACGTAAGACGTTTAAAAAAGGAGTTAACAGTTATGGGAACAATAACGATAGATAACCGTGAGCTTAACTTTGTGGAGCAAGGCAGAGGCAATCAACAAACAGTTGTCCTGCTTCACGGCTTTTGCGGAAGTACAGAATATTGGAAAAAAATGATGGAGCCACTTTCAAGTAAATATCATGTAATCGCCATGGATTTACGCGGTCATGGCAAATCAAGCTTTGACGGCGAAGCATTCGAAATGGAGGACTTAGCCCGTGATGTTCAAGTGCTTCTAGATACCCTTGAAATTGACACTGTCCATTTATTCGGCCACTCCCTCGGCGGATATGTTACATTGGCTTTTGCTGAAAATTATCCCAATAGACTTAAAAGCTATGGCCTGATTCATTCCACTGCTTATCCGGATACAGATGAGGGCAAAGCAGGCAGGCTTAAAGCGATTGAAAAGATTCAGGACTTAGGAATACATGCGTTTATCGACGGTCTTATTCCGAACCTGTTTGCAGCAGATTATAAACTCGTAAACAAAGAGGAAGTTTTGGAAGTGAAAGAAATCGGCTATAAAACAGATCCTCTTGCAGCAATGGAAACATTAGCAGCAATGAGAAAACGTCCAGATCGCAATGCTGTCATCGACCAGCAGTCTTTCAGGTTTTTACTCGTACAAGGGAAATTTGATAAGGTGGTTCCAGCTGACCGTGCTGTTCGTTCCTCTGCACCATATGTAACAGTAAAAGTACTAGATGCAGGCCATATGGGCATGTTGGAAAATCCAGAAGAACTGCATTCACTCTTGACCGATTTTATTGATAGCAGTACAAGCTAATTTACTCTTTAGGTAATTTCTGGATAGATTGAAAAAGATTCGCTTGAAAGAAAAATTGTATAAATGCATAAACGTCATACTATGTTAAGGATTATCATTCATAAGACCGTAACAAGAAGCAGGGCCTAACTTACGTCAGGCCCTTTTTCTTTGCATTTATATGCTGGAAAACCAAACGTTTATTCGGTATATTATGTACAAGAGGTGAATGAAGACTCATGATAAGGAAAAAATCCCTTTCTGAATTAATAGAGGAACTAAAGAAGAATGAAAACATTATTAACTGGCAGGAGATTGAGCCCAAGGAAGCTTCCGTGCGGCCAATGCCTGACAGTGTTGATCATAGAATTAAACTTGCCCTGCAAAAAAGAGGGATTGGCGAGCTCTACAGCCACCAATACTCAGCATATGTAACCTTAAAAAAAGGAGAGAATATTGTGGCTGTAACACCGACAGCCTCAGGGAAAACATTATGCTACAATCTTCCTGTTCTCCAATCAATTGCTGAAAATGACGCAAACCGTGCTCTTTACATCTTTCCGACTAAGGCGTTAGCACAGGACCAAAAGAGCGAATTAAATGAGATAATTGAGGAGATGGGCATTGATATTAAAAGCTATACGTATGATGGCGATACATCACCAAGCATACGTCAGGCTGTCAGGAAAGCCGGCCATATTGTAATAACAAATCCTGATATGCTTCACTCTGCAATCTTGCCTCATCATACAAAGTGGGTCAGCTTATTTGAAAACCTTAAGTATGTGGTTATAGATGAACTTCATACATATAGAGGCGTGTTTGGCAGTCATGTTGCCAATGTTATTCGCCGGCTTAAACGAATTTGTAAATTTTACGGCAGTGATCCTATTTTTATTTGCACATCTGCAACGATAGCAAATCCAAAGGAACTCGCTGAGCAGTTAACAGGCAATCCTATGCGTCTCATTGACAATAACGGAGCACCGCGCGGAAGAAAGCACTTTGTTTTTTACAATCCGCCGATTGTAAATAAACCGTTGAATATTCGCAAAAGCGCCACAGTCGAAGTCAATCAGCTGGCAAGAAAGTTTTTAAAGAATAAAATTCAAACAATCGTGTTCGCACGCAGCAGGGTTAGGGTCGAAATTATATTGAGTCATATTCAGGAGCTTGTTAAAGACAAAATCGGATCAAGGTCCATTAGAGGGTATCGGGGAGGCTATCTTCCGAAACAGCGCCGTGAAATTGAGAGAGGTTTAAGAAACGGTGAGATTTTAGGGGTAGTAAGTACGAATGCTCTCGAGCTGGGCGTTGATATCGGACAGCTGCAGGTTTGCATCATGACCGGATACCCAGGCAGTGTTGCCAGCACATGGCAGCAGGCAGGACGTGCTGGCAGAAGACATGGCGAGGCCTTAATATTAATGGTTGCCAGCTCAACGCCGATTGATCAGTATATTGTTCAAAATCCAGAATACTTTTTTGACAGATCACCAGAGTCAGCACGAATCAATCCAGAGAATCTAATCATTTTAGTGGACCATTTAAAATGTGCAGCTTATGAGTTGCCCTTCAAAGACAATGAAGAATTCGGGCCGCTTGATGTGAAAGATATTTTGGAATATTTAGTAGAAGAACGAGTAATACATCAAAATGGTGATGCTTTTTACTGGGCAAATCAGTCATTTCCAGCGGGAAATATCAGTTTGCGTTCTGCTTCTCAAGAGAATGTCGTCATAATTGATCAGTCTGAGACTGCCAGTCATAAGATTATTGGCGAAATGGATCGGTTTAGTGCCATGACCTTATTGCATGATGAGGCAATATATCTTCATGAAGGTGTTCAATTTCAAGTTGAAAAGCTCGATTGGGAGCATAAAAAGGCATATGTCCGCGAAGTGGACGTCGAATACTATACAGATGCTAATTTAGCCGTTCAGCTAAAGGTGTTGGAAATTGATAAAACCGAAACGAGAAAGAAGACAGCTATCCATTATGGTGATGTTTCCATTAATATCCTTCCTTCTATCTTTAAGAAAATCCGGTTGACAACATTTGAAAATATCGGCTCAGGACCGATTCATCTGCCAGAGGAAGAGCTTCATACAAGTGCCGCTTGGCTTGAGTTGAAAGAAATTGATGAAAATCTTGGTGAGAAGACATTAGAGCAAGTGTTGTTAGGAATCTCCAATGTGCTTCAGCATGTTGTTCCAGTCCATGTTATGTGTGACCGAAATGATATCCATGTTGTTTCTCAAATAAAAGCAAATCATACAGGATTGCCGACCATTTTTCTTTATGATCACTATCCTGGCGGAATCGGGCTTGCAGAAGACGTTTATAAGCGTTTTGACCAAGTAAAGGCCGCAGCGAAAAACTTAATTCAAAGATGCCCTTGCAAAGACGGCTGTCCGGCTTGTATTGGAACAGAAATAGAAGGGATTGCTGCAAAGGAAAACAGCATCAGGATTCTCGATTTGTTTTAATCTGTCCGTTTACTTTTTTTATGTTTCATTATGCTTTTAAATTAGGAGATTGCTCATGTCTATAAAAAATAAATTGCAACGCTTAAAACCACATTTAACTAGCGGAACAAGCAGTGAAAAAAGGCTCCCTGAAACAAAAAGCCAAGCTGAAATACCGTTCATGGATGTATGGACTAATGAAAATGTTGCGCCGTATTGGGTCGATGATAATTACTGCCTTATTCGCGAGGTTCGATATCCGCTTGAGTATAAACATGGTAATTATGCCTTTCGTGATTTTTTAGGAGCTGTCAGTGAATGGAATAACACAAATAATGCTCATCCCTTATCTGCAAAAGGTCATCAGGCCGAAGACTTGTTCTTCTTTGATACAGAAACAACTGGTTTAGGGGGAGGTACTGGCAATACCATCTTTATTCTCGGTTATGCCAGAGTGCAAGGGGATGAAATTGTCCTTAAGCAGCATATTTTGCCAAATCCAGGTTCTGAAGTGCCGCTGTTTAAAAGCTTTCTGGAAAATGTTGATTATACAACACTAGTTACTTATAATGGCAAAGCCTTTGATTGGCCGCAAGTGAAGACAAGACATGTATTTGTAAGAGAGCATGTGCCGAAGCTTCCGGAATTTGGCCACTTTGATTTATATCATGCTGCTAGAAGAATGTGGAAGCACCGTTTGGAAAGAGCGAAGCTATCCATTGTGGAGCAGGATGTACTCGGTGTCGAAAGGCAAGATGATATCCCTGGATTTCTCGCGCCGATGATTTACTTTGATTTTGTGGAAAGAAAAAACCCAGAAGGGATGCTTGGAATTTTAAAGCATAATGAAATCGACATTCTTTCCCTTATTACCCTCTATACGCATTTAAGCTTTCAGTTATTGCAAAAGGATGAGTCTATGTCAGCAAGAGAAACATATGAGGTAGGCAGATGGTACGCTTCTCTTGGAGAAAGCACACAGGCAGTTGAAAGTCTGAAAACGATTATGGATGGCAATGAGGAAGAGAATCTACTGGCTCAATTTGTGCTGGCAAAGCAATACAAAAAAGACAAAAATGATGATGCAGCACAAACCCTCTGGGAAAATATTATTAAAGCAGAAGGCAAAATAGATGAAAAAGTAGTTTATGAGTCTTATATAGAGGCTGCAAAGCTTTATGAACATAAATTAAAAGAATATAAAAAGGCATTAGAATATACAACCCGTGCCCATAAATTGATAGAAGGCACGAAAATTGCTGAAAATACACGAATTATGACAGATGTTTATAAGAGGAAAAACCGTTTGTGCAAGAAAATGGGTATATTAGCCTAATTAGAAATTGAAAAAGCCACTATTTACCTTGTTGTCTAGCAGCCCCATTCCTATTAAAATAAGATAAGATTAAAGTTTATCCTATTTTATGAGTTATTGGAGTGTGCATGTTGTATAAAGTTGTAATGTTCATGTTTTTTGTCGTCGTTTGCCTGACAGCCATTTTATTTTCATCTTTAAAAGAAAATTTATACGCATTATTATAAGCTTTAAAAAGAGTGGAAATTTAGGTGTTTGTATTAGTACAAGATTACCTCTCCCAACATAAGTTGTTACTGTAAGATAATAAAACTTAAAGAATGGAGAGGAGATTTTAATATGCATTGCAAACCTAATGTACTGCCTGCTGTTGTACACCCAACGAAATGCTGTGTAAATAACACGTTCCAAAACAATATTGTTCCTCATATTCACCCATCCCATACAACGACGGTAAATCACGTGAATTATGAGCATCAGCATTATTTCCCGCACACACAATCTGTTCAGAATGTGGTGACAAATACGCAAGCAAATATGGGGCCAGCGCCAGTTCCGTTTCCGGTGCCTCAACAACCTGCACAACCTGGTGGCGTACCATTTACAGCTACTGGATTAGCTTATCCTGGAGCAGCGCCAGGAGGACCAGGTGGATTCCCAGGTGGCCAAGGCGGTTTTCCAGGAGGACCAGGTGGTTTCCCAGGCGGTTTTCCTAGAAGATAATAATTATTAATAATCCGTGGCTGCCGATTCCTTACTCGGCAGCCATTTGATATGAAGTGAGGGAAAAAAATTTCTCTTTTTGCCAAAAATGCTTATAATGTTTCTTAAGGAAGGTTAAGGTTATTTTTTTACAATATTTTGCAAATAAAAAGGTCATTTTTTAAAAGGAACAGAAATAGATTAGTTAAGGTTAAACATGAACTGAAAAAATAAGAAGTTTATAGGCAAGGGAATGGACAAAATGAAAGTAGCTGCTATTTCAGGATATAAGCCATTCGAAATTGGTCTGTTTAAAAAAAATGACCCTGCTGTAGAATACATAAAAAAAGCGATAAGAAAAGAACTGGAACAATTGCTTGAGGAGGGCCTTGAATGGGTGCTCATCAGCGGTCAGTTGGGAACAGAGCTTTGGGCGGCGGAGGTCGTCTATGATTTGCAGTTAAATGGTCATCCTGAACTAAAGCTTGGAGTAGTCACCCCATTTTTAAATCAGGAGCAAAGCTGGAAGGAAGAAAATAAAGAATGGTATGAAGAAATATTGATGCAGGCAGACTATGTCGACTCTGTATCAAAAAAAGAATACGAAAGTCCGAACCAGTTTCGGATGAAAAATGTATTTCTTTTGCAAAAAAGCGATGCATTACTGCTGTTTTATGATACAGAAAAAACGGGAAACCCTAAATATTTATACGAACTTGCAGTACAATATAAGGAAAGAAATGATTACGACATTCGATTAATCAGTTTTTATGATCTGCAGGCAATTGTGGAGGAAGAAGAATTTAATAAAGACTTCTTCTAGAAAAATTGACAAATCGCTAAATGTCTGGAAAAATTAATTTAATACGGCAATTGACTGAGGTGAGCGGAATATGATGCTATCAGATAAGATTAAGTTAACGGCAAAAGATATTCTCGAGAAGGAATTTAAAACGGCAATGCGAGGATATAAACCAGAAGAAGTAGACCAATTTTTAGACTTGGTTATAAAGGATTATGAAACATTACATCAAGAAATTGAAGAGCTGCAGCAGGAGAATATGCGCTTAAAAAGACAGGTTGACGAAAGTTCCAAAAGACCGCAGGCGCCAACAACTACTGCGGGCACAACTAACTTTGATATTTTAAAAAGACTTTCCAATCTGGAAAAGCATGTATTTGGAAGCAAGCTATATGATTGATTTGAAATGAATTAGAAAATCCAGAATCTGCTATTGCTATTATCAGCTGGACATACTATAATAGCAAATGTATCAATAACAACGCTTTGGTAATCGCTGCAAACATTGTTTGTAGAGGAAAGTCCATGCTCGCACAGGCTGAGATGCCTGTAGTGTTCGTGCCTAGCCAAAAAATAAGCTAGGGCAGCATATTTTATGCTGACGGCAGGGAAAATGCCTAAGTCCTTATAGGATATGGCATGAATACCTTGAAAGTGCCACAGTGACGGAGCCTCTTCAGAAATGAAAAGGGTGGAACGAGGTAAACCCCGCGAGCGAGAAACCCAAATTTTGGTAGGGGAACTTTCTCTGAGGAACTAAACGAGGAGAAGGACAGATTTATAATCTGTAGATAGATGATTACCGCCTTTATACGAGGCCTTTAAGGTCGTTACAGTACAAAGGAACAGAACATGGCTTATAAAGCGTTAATGTTGATTACATTATGATGATAAAAATAGCACAAGGTGACTCTGATGTTTACTCTGTTTCAATCAGGTAAACATAAGGTCATCTTTTTATTTGAAGATAAATGATAATGGCAGATGCCAAATGGACATAATAAGTGATATACATAATTAGTTATTTTTTAGAAAATAGGTGAAAGTATGAAAAAATATTCATTGGTTGCAACAGCTGCAATGGGGCTGGAGGCAATTGTAGCGAAAGAGGTTAGAGATCTTGGCTACGAGTGTACGGTAGATAACGGCAAAGTGCATTTCAAAGGTGATGAAAAAGCAATCGCAAGAAGCAATATGTGGCTGCGGACAGCAGACCGAGTTAAAATTGTTGTCGGCGAGTTTAAGGCAACTACCTTTGATGAATTGTTTGAAAAGACAAAGGCATTGAACTGGCATGACTATCTTCCTGTAAATTCTCAATTTCCAGTAGCAGGAAAATCAGTAAAATCAAAACTTTTCAGTGTTTCAGACTGTCAGGCAATCGTCAAAAAAGCGATTGTTCAATCTTTGAGTACACATTATAAAAAAACAGGCTGGCTTGAAGAAAATGGCCCGCTGTTCAAACTAGAAGTCAGTATATTAAAAGATGTAGCTACATTAACAATAGATACATCTGGGCACGGACTACACCGCAGAGGCTACCGGACTGGACAAGGAGAAGCGCCGATTAAAGAAACACTTGCAGCAGCCTTGATACAGCTAACAAACTGGACACCAGACCGTCCATTTGTCGATCCATTCTGCGGATCTGGCACGATTCCGATAGAAGCAGCCTTAATCGGGCAGAATATCGCTCCTGGCTTTAACCGTGAGTTCTTATCCGAGGAATGGGATTGGATGAGCGCAAAGCTATGGGATGAAGTGAGAATGGAAGCAGAAGACTTGGCAAACTATGATCAGCCTCTTGACATAACAGGCACTGACATTGACCATAAAATGGTCAAAATCGCCGAGGAAAATGCTTTTGAGGCTGGACTTGGTGATTTAGTCCAATTCAAGCAAATGCAAGTAAGAGACTTTACAACACCTAAGGAAAATGGTGTAATTGTTGGCAACCCTCCGTATGGAGAGCGTTTAGGCGACAAGCCATCAGTGCAAAGGATGTACCGTGAAATGGGACAAGCATTCGAACCGCTTGAAACATGGTCCATTTACATGCTGACATCAGATGAAGAATTTGAAGAACAATACGGCAAAAAAGCAACGAAGAAGCGCAAGCTCTTCAACGGCTTCATCAAAACAGATTATTATCAGTACTGGGGCAGAAGAAAACGGGATTAACCTTTATATATGAAGGGTCCTAAAGAGTTATTAATTAGTGTGGGAATTTTCTGCATGAATTAACCATATATAGGAGGAATTTGGGCTTATTCTTGACTTGCTGTACTATACAACATATTTTAAATGTGGCAGACATTAAACTGTTAAATAAAATGATATGTATTCGTACAGTGAAGAAGGGAATAAGCCTTGTTCGTAAAAATAAATATTAAAGAGTAGTTTTATTAGCGTATTTGGTATTTTTCATTCTCTTCTTATTAATAAATCAATAAAAAAAAACGGCTAATGATAGCCGTTCATAACTACACTTTAAAATAGGCATAGTCTTTAATATTTATATTATTTACTTAACGTAGGTAAATATTTTTTATCCAGTTTATCCGCAATATTAGCTAAGAACTTCTGAACTGTCATATTTTCCACTGCTTTTGTGTACCAAGATAGCTTGGAACCATAGTCTTTCCCATCATAATACACACTGCGTGGCGTATAGCTTTTCAGCTTAGGTGTTTCCGTGTAATCAAAATCGATAATTAAAAACTTACCTTCAAGAGTTTCAAGTTTAACACCATATCTAGGACGTATATAGTCCGTATTGTACTTTGTCCCTATAATTTTAGCTTTAGTTTTCATTTTGATCTCCTTTTTCGGTATTAACACCTACCACAAGTAATAGTAGAGATACAAGTAATTTACTAAAATTATTTAAAGTGCTTACGGATAAGCATACCACATTAAATTAAATAAGTACATTTAAGGTGAAACATGGTTATTATGGTAAAGAAATAGGAAGCCCTTTAAGCATCCTAAACCATTATTAGAAATGTCTATTAACATAACTTCTTTGTTGCAGGTATTAAACCTGAAAAATTAGATTTTAATAGTATTTGTTTACACCTCTATAAAACCATAATATAATATGAAGGAATTGGGAAGCAGATAATCGGGTTGAACTGGTAAAAAGCCCACATTTCGAGCAAAAACTAGCAAAGAGCAGTCAACGGCTTCATCAAGTAGTACTGGGGCAGAAGAAAACGATAATCAGCATAAAAGAGACAAACCAAAAGCGTATAAAATCCCTTCAACATGTGTATATATAAGTCTATATAGTTTTGTGTGGAGGGATTTATAATGATGGACAATACGATCGATTATGAAAAAATTTTGCATGCCATTAACCAGTCATTAGACATAGTTAAAAATGAAGATATCGGAGAAGATTTGCTTCAAACTTATATAGATGCACAGCAATCCGTTAAGCAGGCAATGAATTTTTCGTTATCAAACAGCATCAAGTAGGAATAACTTGATGCTGTCTTTTCTTTTTTTGTGAGGCTCTTTTCATACTAGAGCAATAAGTTAAGAGGGGGCCTAGCTTGCGGTTGGCGGCCCTCTTTTCTCTTGCATGTTTATTTGGAATTGCCTATTATAAATAAATGCATTCATTTCGATAAGCGTAAGTTTTTAATAGAGGCAAACTTCTTCAAGCCTTGGCATAATAATTTTAGAAATTTCCTTTTAGTCAAGTGAGGAGTGTCTCGTATTTCATTTTATGGAGGGGTATCATGCAAAACAGCATGCCATTTGAGGTTTCAAAAACAGAATCATTTTACGATAAATTAGGGGAATGGATTGGGGATGTTTTTTATGACATCCTTCCAGAGGCCGGCTATGAGCTTCGCGATGAGCAAGTGTTTATGGCTTATCAGCTTGAAAAGGCGTTCAAGGAGAAAAAGACAATATTTGCAGAGGCTGGCGTTGGCACAGGCAAAACCTTTGTGTATTTACTGTACAGCATTTGCTATGCTCGATATGTGAACAAGCCTGCTATCATCGCATGCTCTGATGAAACGTTAATCGAACAGCTTGTTAAAAAGGAAGGCGATATCGCCAAACTGGAGCAGGCATTAGGACTGAAAATTGATGTCCGTCTGGCGAAGTCAAGAAACCAATATCTTTGCTTGAACAAGCTAGATCAAAAAATAACGTTTGAGGACACGTATAATTCTATTTATGATACATTACCTGACTTTGTTCACGGCAGTGGTTCACTCCAGTCATTTGCGCCATACGGGGACAGAAAGGATTACCCTGACTTGACAGATGAAGATTGGGGCGGCGTGGCATGGGATTCCATGCAGGATTGCTTCACATGCGATAAGCGCCACCGTTGTGGCCAAACTTTGCATAGAGATTACTATCGTAATGCCAAGGATTTAATCATCTGCTCTCATGATTTTTACATGGAGCATATTTGGACAAAGGAATCAAGAAAAAGAGAAGGTCAATTGCCACTGTTGCCAGATAGCGCCTGTGTCGTATTTGACGAGGGTCATCTGTTGGAATATGCAGCCCAAAAAGCATTGACATACCGCTTGACAGAACAAAATTTGGAAAAGCTACTTACTAAGCTGCTTGCCAATGATGTCAGAGAAAAAACATTAAATATTATAGAAGATACAATCTATCAAAACGAGCAATTTTTTGCTGCATTAACGAATGCTTCTTTTGAAACAGAAGGTTCGGACAAGCAGGAAATCAAAAAGACTGATACTGTTATGAAAGAAGGCCGAAGACTTGCAGGTCTAATCTCTGATTTGGAGGAAGAACTAGTCTTTGAAAGTGAGATGTATGTTATTAACGAGTATGATTTGAAAGTAGTAGAAGAATACTTGGAGCAAATCTCTCATTCCCTGCACTTATTCTTAAGAGAAATGAACGGTATTATTTGGTTTGAAGAGCATGACGGAGAGCGGACACTTGTAATTATGCCAAGACTTGTACAAGATATTATGAAGGAAGATGTTTTCAGCCAAAACAAGCCGATTATCTTCTCGTCTGCAACATTATCGGATAACAAGTCATTTGAATATATGGCAAACAGCTTAGGAGCTAAAGAGTTCTTATCCTTCTCTGTGGAGTCTCCATTTGATTATGACGAAAACATGAATGTAATCATGACAGAATATAATCATGATGATACAGATTTGAAGAAAGATTATGTAATCGAGAAGCTAGTTGCCGCTGGCGGAAGATCGCTTGTGCTGTTTAACAGCAAGGAAGACTTAGCGAAGTTTAAGACAGCCTTGCCAAAGGATTTCACCCTTCCGATTTATTTTGAAGGAGAAGGAGAAATCAGCGGCCTTGTTTCTAAATTCCAAAATGAAGAAGAGTCTATATTATGTGCTGTTAACTTATGGGAAGGTCTGGATGTGCCAGGAAGTTCATTAGAGAATGTATTTGTTTACTCCTTACCATTCCCTCCAAATGACCCTGTTTATAAATCAAAGCGTGAAAATGCAGCAGATCCATTTACAGAAGTAGATTTGCCATATATGATTCTTCGCTTAAGACAGGGAATTGGACGATTAATCCGTACAAATGAGGACAGCGGTCATATCCATATCCTTATGGACAAAGAAGAGCAGAAGCAAGTGAAAGATGCAGTAGTTGCAGCGTTGCCGGTAGAACCTGCATATATATAAATACTTTAAGCAGTTCTTGAAAAAAGAACTGCTTTTTTATATTTATACATAAGCATCCCTTATATTCCTCGAAAGAAAAATATGGTAAGATAGTTTTCAGAAAACGCTTTGAATAAAATCAGAGGGCTTCAGATAAGGAGGAGAAGTAAATTTGAGCAATATTAAAGAAATAGAACAGGATTTTTTAGCCTATATAAAAAAAATTGGTGCATACAACGAGGCCTTGGCCCTCATTTATTGGGATTTGCGCACAGGCGCACCTAAAAAGGGTGTTGATCAGCGCACAGAGGTAGTCGGCACATTGTCTGCAGAAGCATTTAATTTGTCTGTTTCGCAAGAGCTAGAACAATATTTAAACCAATTATCTGATGCAAGTGTTCAAGATGAGTTATCTTATGTCACGAAAAAAACAGTGGAAGAAATGAAGAAGGAATTTGACCGGAACAAAAAGATTCCTCCGAGTGAATTTAAAGAATATGTGATGCTTCAATCGAAAGCAGAAAGCGTTTGGGAAGAGGCGAAAGAAAAGTCAGATTTTTCTTTATTTGAGCCTTACTTGGAAAAATTAGTAGCAACAACTAAAAAATTCATCCATTATTGGGGCTATGACAGCACGCCATATGATGTTCTTCTTGATATGTATGAGCCGGGTATTACAGTACATATATTAGACGAAGTTTTCGCTGAGTTAAGAGAAAAAATTGTGCCTCTCGTACAAAAAATTGCCAAGTCACAGCACAAACCAGAAACAAGCTTTTTGTTCGCTCACTTTCCAAAAGACAAACAGCATGGGTTTAGCCTTGAGCTGTTAAAGCAAATTGGCTATGATTTTGATGCAGGCCGCCTGGATGAAACGGTTCATCCTTTTGCTACAGGCATAAACCCAGGAGATGTGCGCATAACGACTAAATATGTGGAATCAGATTTTAGGGTAGCTGTGTTTGGAACTGTGCACGAAGTTGGGCATGCACTGTATGAGCAAAATATTTCGGAGGAACTTGTCGGAACACCGCTTAGTACAGGAACTTCGATGGGTATCCATGAGTCACAATCTTTATTCTATGAAAACTTTGTCGGACGAAACGCTTCGTTTTGGAAGAAACATTATTACTTGCTGAAGGAATATGCAGACGGCCAGTTTGATCAAGTTGATGTAGAAGACTATTATCGTGCAATCAATGAATCGAAGCCATCACTTATTCGGATTGAAGCAGATGAATTAACATATCCACTGCATATTATCATTCGCTACGAGATAGAGAAGGCCTTGTTTAACGGTGAACTGAAAGTAGCAGATCTTCCGAAAGTGTGGAATGAGAAATACAAGTCATATTTAGGAATTGAGCCAAAAAATGACGGGGAAGGAGTGCTGCAGGATGTCCATTGGGCAGGCGGAAGCTTCGGATATTTTCCATCGTATGCCTTAGGTTATATGTATGCAGCTCAATTTAAAGAAACACTTCTCCAAGATCTTCCTAACTTTGACGAGCTTCTAGAAAGAGGCGAGCTTGAGCCGATTAAGCAATGGTTCAAAGAAAAAGTTCATCAGTTCGGAAAAACAAAAAAACCGCTTGAAATTTTAAATGATGTAACAGGCGAAGGGCTAAACGCACAGTATTTAATACAATATCTTTATGACAAGTACTCAAATGTTTATAAGCTGTAAACGAAAAAGAGCAAGGAATATTTCCTTGCTCTTTCCTCTATTTTAAAGGGAAAGTATGCTTGCATGCACGAAAAGCGCTGTTTATAAATATACTGTTAGAGATAATAAACTGGATGTGATAATTGATGGAACATTATTATTGCAAGCACTGCCTCATTCTTTATAAAGAGAGCACTATATGCCCTCATTGCGGAATGAAGGTTGAGAACAAGATTAAGATAGAGGTGCAAAGCCAGAAGGAAAATGAGTGAATTACTGTAATAACAAAGAGTTGACTAGTAATTGCCATCTCTTTGTTATCGAAAACTTACACTTCAAGCATTAAAATGATGTGAATAGTGCCTGTGTCAGCAAGTGTCACTTTTAAACTAAGGGCCTTGTCAAAGCCATACATTTTCGTTTCTCCCACCAACACGGTCGGAGGAGTTATATCCATAGCAATCCCATTTTTAGAAACAAATGTAGTAAGATTTCCAGCGATCATATTGCCAAGCTCTCCAGAGAAAGAATCAAGCATTTCTCCTTCCAGCACCATTCCAAACATCGCTTCGCCAATCTTTCCGAATACTTCCTGGTTTCCATCTATAATGACTCTTCCACGGAAATCACCTGTTAAACCGATTAAAACACCTAATGATTTTTGCTGGTAAGGTGCCGTGATTAAAGTAGGTTTATCAATACTTAATTCAAAGGGGATTACGTTTTTAACTGATTCAATAGTCCCGTTTAATATTTCTGTTGCACTTCGCGTGATTGTCACAATTCATTCCCCCATACTGTAGTTAACAACATCTTATCATAGTTTAAATAAAATTTGGATAAGTAAATTTGGAATTTACGGAAAAAATAGCGTGGTTATATTTTCCTAACTAATATAGGCTTATACTCCTGCTTGTTTTCACGAGTACTGGATACTATTTACAATGAAATTTCAAAGCAGGCATTTTATAATAAAGATGCACAGCAACATCCTTCAAAACATTTCATTCCTCTTTTTAGAGGAATTTTTTTATATTGTAAAAAAAACAATGTCCTCCATATTGAAAATGATTATCATTAATGTTAAAATGTAACTGAATTTGAAAATCGCTCTCATTTAGAAAAGAGGTGTTCAACTATGATCGCAGTTCTTATTGCTGCAGCAGCAGTCGGTTACTTATCTGTTATGAAATATGTTCTGAAAAACGTATCCCCATCTGCTCACTCAAAATAAATACATATTTGCTTTGCAGTTATTTTTTCTCCGATATGCTAGTTTTATTCGCAAATTTCCTCAAATTTTCTCGGTTTACGTGTAAAATTCAAAATATTTTCTTTATTCCAATGTTGAAAATGGTTAAAATGAAACTAATCACCAAAGTAAAAGGAGTTAATCATGCTTCCTACAACCATTTTTCAACTAAACCACCTCACTGAATTTTATCAATTTCTTGCTAGTTATAATGATCCGGCAGCTGGCAAAAAGGTAAAGGATTTAATTAATAAGATCCATGAAGGAGATTTTATTTTTACCTTTTGCGGCCATTATTCTGCCGGCAAATCAAGTTTAATAAATGAACTTATGGGCAAGAGTCTTTTACCGAGCAGTCCTATTCCCACTACAGCTCATAAAATCAGGGTAAAACATGGAGCAGACTCTGTTAGAGTTGATTTCACAGAAGGCTCGCCTCTGTTATTTCCCAATTGCACAGACTTAAAATTAGTGGACAGCCAATTGAATAACAAGGAGTTAATTAATGGTGTTGCCTTAAATGTAAGCGATATCGAATTATCAGCCAATATCGTCTTTGTCGACACACCGGGAATTGACAGTATTGATAAAGCTCATATGCTTGCAGCAGAATCAAGCATCCATCTGTCAGATGTTCTCTTTTATGTCGTAGAATATAATCATGTTCAGTCTGAAATTAATATCGAATTTACGAAACAGCTTGTAGACAGCGGGAAAAGTTTTGTTTTAATTATCAATCAGATTGATAAGCACCGAGAAGAAGAAATCTCTTTTGAAGCATTTAAGCAAAGTGTAGAGCATGCTTTTATATCTAGTGGGGCAGTGCCTGAGAAGATATTCTACACTTCCATCAAAGACATGGACAAAAATAAAAATGAAATCAGCATGCTGAAACAATATATAGCAGAGAAAATAGCAAATAAACATTCCTTAGCAGAAGCCTCTGCAGATCAATCGTTTTTAAAAATAAAAACAGACCACAGCAATACAATGACAAGACGGAAAAAGAAAAACCTGGAAGCAGCAAGCCTGCCTCTTGCGGCAATAAGCGAGGAGCAAATAGAAAAATTAGAGCTTGAAATGGAGAATCTTAACCTGAAGCTTCAACGTCTAGTCAGTCGTAAGGAGCAGCAGGCAGAGTGGGAAGCAGAGTTTCTTTCTATTATAAAAAATGCGTATATTATGCCTTATGCAAATAGAGAGCTTGCAGAAAGCTACTTGAATTCCAAAGATAAGAAATTTAAGCTTGGACTTTTCTCCAGCAAACAAAAAATCAAAAACGAACAGGAAAAAAGATTATCAGAATTTCATGGAGTTTTGGTTAAAACAGTCCAGTTACAGCTGCTCGGCCCAATGACAGAATTTTTTAGTTCTATTGCCGGAAAAGTGGGCGGTGATGCAGGTGCATTTAAAGAGCAATATATGACAGAATCTATGTTTATTTTGGAAATGACAGCTCTGCAATCACTTGTGAACCCAAATGCACAAATGTCAGAAACATATTTGCTCCGCTATTGTGAAGAGGTCGAAGATTACATAAAAAGCAATGTAAAAAAAGAAGCGATTAAGCTGTTTTCTATCTTAGTAAGCGAGCAGGATGAGCTCACAAAACAAGAGGAGCTTGCCTTGGCAGAACAACAGCAAAACCTCGAAACCTTACTAGAAGCAAAACAGAAAATTGCTGAAATAAACACAAGCTGGGATACATGGAAAAACCGCTTAACAGAACTGATGGAGGAGCGGCGAGAAGATGAAGAGCCTCATTATTTGCAGCTGATTGAAAAGCCAGCAGAGCCGATTGTCCAGCAAATAAATCCTGTCAACGCAGCACAACCGACTCAAAGAAAAAGACAGGCGGAAGTCCGGCCTAAAACAGAAACAGTATTAACGAAGCCGGAGGAAATGATAGAACAGCTTGCATTTGTTTCTGAAGCATTAACAGGATTAACAGGTTTTAAGGAGGTTGTCCGCAATCTAGAGCGAAGAGCAGATACCATTCGCAATAAACAATATACCATCTGCTTATTCGGTGCTTTCTCTGCAGGGAAATCGTCATTTGCTAATGCCTTGCTTGGACATCCTTTACTGCCAGTGTCGCCTAATCCGATGACAGCAGCCATTAACCGCATCCTCCCTGTTGATAGAAACAATCAGCATGGTAAAATGGTTGTCTTTTGGAAAAGCGAGAGTGAGATATTAGGTGAGCTTCAAGATTATCTGCAAGTGTTTCATGAAAAAGCCGAGTCTTTGCAAGCAGCTTTGCTTGCCATCGGAAATATCAAAAAAGCAAAATCCCCGTCTTCGGCGAGTCACTTTCGCTATTTAGATGCTTTTTCTGAAGGGTATAAAGCACGTAAAGAATCACTAGGTACGGTCACAACAGAGGATATGAAGAAACTGGAGCACTATGTATCGGTTGAAGCTGTATCTTGCTTCATTGCGAAAATTGATGTGTACTTTGACTGCAGTTTGACAAGAAAAGGCATCGTATTAGTCGATACGCCTGGCGGAGATTCCATTAATACAAGGCATAGTGAGCTAAGCTTTGAATACATGAAGGCAGCTGATTCTATCCTGTACTTATCTTATTATAATCACGCGTTTGCTAAAGCAGATCGGTCCTTTTTGCTTCAATTAGGAAGAATGAAAGATTCTTTTGAGAAGGATAAGATGTTTTTTATTATGAACGCTATTGACTTGGCTAAGGATCAAGAGGAATTAGATCTTGTCTTTGATTATCTTTATGAACAGCTCGAGCATTATGGAATTAGAAATCCGCGTATTTTCCCAGTTTCCAGTCTCTTTAGCGGTGATGAACCATATAAAGGTCAAATGGAACATTTTAAAGCGAGTCTGCTCCAATTCATTGAGGATGAATGGCTTCCGTTTATGCTGAAAGCAGCAGAAGCAGACTGTTTAGCTGGCATACATATGTTGGAGGACTTCATCCTGACATCTGAAACAGAGCATGAGAAGCAAAAGGAGCAAATGGAGCGGTGGAAAAGGGAAGAACAAGAACTTCGCTCCCTCCTTGTTCAACAGAAGCATTCTTATTTAAATAAAAAGCTGAAAGCAGAAATAGATGAGCAGGTTCATTACTTAAAACAGAGAATATTCCTGCAGTTCAATGATTGGCTGAAAGAAGCGTTCCACCCTGGCCTGCTTAAAGGCGAAAGCCGAAAACAGGAAGGAGAAAAAGCGTTGGATGATTTCCTTATGCAGCTTAGCCATGAAGTGGAGCAAGAGCTGAGGGCAGTCAATTTACGAAGTGAGAATTACTTTTATGCGCAAAGAAAAGAACTTTTTGAACAGTCGATTAAAAGCATTCGCCAAAAAAATAAAGAAATCATCCTGCAGCTTGATGATACAAAAAGATTGGAAGATGTTTTAACCCATCTGGCTCCATTTAGAACATTTGACAGAGCGCTTTTTAAAAAAGCATTATCTTATTATAAAAACCCGAAAGCTTTCTTTGAAAAAGGAGACAGAAAATACCTTGCCGAAGAAATAAAAACCGTAATCGAAAGCGATGGCTATACTTTTTTTGAAACAGAAAAAGAGCGGCTATTTAATTATTTTAATGACTGTTTGGAAGAAGAAAAACAAGCAATGGTTCAAACCCTCCACAGACAAATGGAGGAATATTACAGTGGGAAAGCAGAGCTGTTCCAAAACGAAGCAACCCGTATTAACATGAAAAATGCACTGCAAGCAATTAAAGACAGAAATGTATTAACATATGCTAACAGTAGGTAAGGAGGAAAGACCAGATGGAGTTTGTAGTGGAGGCAGATTGGCTTGTGCAAAATTTGTCCAGTCCAAATATAAGAATTATTGATTGCCGCTTTAGTCTGGCAAATCCTGATGAAGGACAGAAACTGTATGAGTCTGATCATATTCCTGGCAGTCTGTATTTCGACTTGGAAAAAGATTTGTCAGGACCAGTCAAAGAGCATGGGGGCAGACACCCGCTTCCAGATGTGGAGCTGTTCACAGAAAAACTTGCACAGGCAGGTATTAGTAATAGTACAACTGTTATCGCCTATGACAACAAAGAAGGTGCATTTGCAGGAAGACTGTGGTGGCTTTTAAACTATATGGGACATAAAAATGTATATATATTAAACGGGGGAATGCAGGCATGGCTCGAGATTGGCGGCCCCATTACAGCAGAGATTCCTGCTTATGAATTATCACATTTTGTTCCTGATGTGAATAGGAGTATGGCAGCAACTTATGAAGAGGTTAAAGCTTTCGTTCGTGAGCCAAGTGATGCGACAGTATTAATTGATTCAAGAGAGCATAAAAGATTTACAGGTGAGATAGAGCCGATTGACAAAAAAAGCGGGCATATCCCGGGTGCAATCAATAAAGTATGGACAGATGGTTTAGTGAATGGAAGATTTAAAGATGCACAGCAGCAAAAGCTGCGCTTCACTGAATTGGACGAAAAAAAGCAGTATATTGTGTATTGTGGATCAGGCATAACCGCAATTCCTAACTATCTTGCGATGAAATCAGCTGGATTTAAAAATGTGTCCCTATATCCGGGCAGCTTCAGTGATTGGATTTCCTATGATGATAACAAGGTTGACGTTTTAAAATAAAAAAAGACCACAAAAAAGGATAGTCGCAGGATTATCCTTTTTTGTGCTCACTTGTCAATGGAAAAACGCACTAGCTTAAATTTGATTGGAATTCTGTTATAATAGAGTAGACTAAATGAATAGGAGCGATCTATTTGAATACAGAAAAACAGCCATCCCTGCTGCTAGTTGATGGAATGGCCCTATTGTTCCGGGCTTACTTTGCAACAGCTGTTACAGGGCAATTTATGATAAATTCAAAGGGGTTACCAACAAATGCAATCCACGGGTTTGTTAAACATTTTTTTACAGCGGTAGACCATTTTAATCCAACACATGTTGCAGTTTGCTGGGATATGGGAAGCAAAACATTTCGGACGGAAATGTATCCTGACTATAAAGCGAACAGATCGGAAGCACCAGTAGAATTGATGCCGCAATTTAATATTGTTAAAGAAGTGGTGGAAAGCTTTGATATTCCCAATATAGGTGTTGTCGGTTTTGAAGCAGATGATTGCATCGGTACAATTGCCAAAAAAATGAAGGGGTCAGCTCATGTAACGATATTAACAGGTGACCAAGATATTCTGCAGCTGCTTGATGATCATATTTCAGTAGCTCTTGTAAAAAAAGGATATGGCAATTATTTAGTGCATACACCAGATAGTTTTTATGAGGAAAAAGGGATTCAGCCTAAGCAGATGATTGACTTGAAGGCCTTGATGGGTGATACGAGCGATAATTATCCGGGAGTAAAAGGGATTGGAGAAAAAACAGCTTTGAAACTGCTTCAGAGTCATGCAAGCATAGAAGGAATATTAGAGAATCTTGTTTCACTGACAAAAGGTCAGCGTGCCAAAATTGAAGCAGATTTGGACATGCTCCATCTCAGCAGAACATTGGCAGAAATTAAATGTGATGTGCCAGTGGACTGTCTTCTTGAGGAAAGTCTGTATCAAATCACTCCAGATAAAGCAATTGCCAAGTTCAGAGAATTAGAATTCAAGCATTTTGATCGTCTCGTTCAGAAAAAAGACGAGGCTCTCGCATAAGGAGAATAGTAGCAGGACCGTATGTACGGTCCTGTTTTTTATTTTGTGTTTTTCTTTTTTGCCGCGTTTTCCAGCTTGCTTTTCGGTGCAGGCGTCTGATCAGCATCTTGTCCATAGCCTTGCGGATTTACGCCGCCTGCTGCTGTGCCTCTGTTTCTATCCTTGCTCATGAAATTTCACCCCCTGCTTATGTTGGAATCGACCATTTGGTAATAAATAATCATTTGTAGTATTTGCAGGATGGAATAATCTAAACATATTTCATGAAAACTAATCTTGAGGTGACGATATGAACAAAGGTGTTTACATTGCTTTAACAAGCATCGGATTGGCTCAATTTTTGAAAATTCCCATTCATTATGTAAAAACAAAAAAATGGGATAACCGCCTGTTTTTCCAAACTGGCGGAATGCCGAGCTCCCATTCTGCTGGAGTATCATCCTTAACGACGTTTATTGCATTAAGACGAGGCGTGCCGACCATTGATTTTGCCTTATCACTTGTATACGGGCTAATTGTTATGTATGACGCACAAGGAATCAGGCGCCAGACTGGAGAGCTGACACTGAAAGTCAATGACTTGGGAGACTTGATGGAAAAGCTGAAAACAGATGAAAAGGTTCCATTTGAGGAAAAGCAGCCGCAACGCTTAAAAGAAATGCTTGGCCATCAGCCAGAGGAAGTGGTTGGAGGCGCTCTACTGGGTGTTTTGATGGGAACATTAGGGCATATAGTACTAAAAAAAGATAGAAATATGTCGAAGAATAAAGTAACATGGAAATAAGATGAAATTCGGGAGGATTGGGCGAAAGGTGAAGACAGTTGAAGAGTATTTGCTGTTTTTAGAAAGCAAAGGCTTTTCGTTCGGGGAAGATGCGGTTGGCTTTATTTACTTCGGAAAAGCTTATACAAATGCAGCAGATGAGTTAATTAACACAGCTATTGAATGCACCCTTAAAATCCAGAAGCATTTTGATGGCAGCTTTTATATGTCACTTCTTGAACGCTTTGTAAAAGCGCAGGTGACAACAAGAAAAGAAGCATTAACATACTTGAAGGATGAACAGCTATTCCCCCTATAATAGGGGGTTTTTTACTTAGATTATTCTACTCAAAAGGATTTGCTATAGGGAGTTGCAATATTAGCGACAGCAAGAAAAGAATCTTAACCTCATGAGTTTTGCATATCATTCGGATTATTTTTGCGTATTGCCAGTCGGGCTAATTCATCCGCTGTTTTATTTTCCGCACTTGGAATCCATTTCATAAAAAATAAGTCTAGCTCATCTGCCATAAGAAGTGCTTCTTCGAGAAGGGGAGAGAATTTTTTGTTTTTAGCAAACCTTTTTTCTACAGCTCTGTCGACAAGCTCAGAGTCTGTCCGAAAGCTGACTGTCCGATAGTTCTTTTCTAAACAGATCTTAAGACCGTGAATCAGCGCATAGTATTCTGCCTCATGATTGCTCATAGACCCAAGCGGCACAGAGTATTTTTCGGCGCTCCCATGCCCTTTAATGAAGATGCCAGCACCGCTCGGACCAGGATTTCCAGCACTTGCACCATCGATGTAGACTTCTATCATTTCTAAACCTCCAAATTATCTGGTATTATTATTCACAGTGGACTTGAGCTTTAAGCTATAAAAGTTAGCCAAATTACATAACATTATTTTATATGGATTTTAACTTAGTAACCATTTTATTATACCGTTTAACATTTCTAATGAATAGAATCTAATATAGAAGGGGCGCTTTTTAGATGAAATATAAGCTTGAATACAAATACCGCTTAAAAAAAGAAGAGGTTTTTTTCACCTCTGACTGGATGGCACAAAGCACAGCCATTTTAATTGGGGAAGATATGGAGAAAAACAAAAAAGGCGTGGATTTGACTTACTATGATGAAAATGGAACGGAATGGAGCTTGAAGGAGCTTATTAAGCTGAATGCTGAAGTGGAAGAGGAGCCCCATGATTTTGTCATTTATTTTGACGGCGGGTATCGAAAGCAAACAAACACAGCTGGGCTTGGAGTTATCCTTTATTTCAACCAAGGCAAAAAAAAATATCGCATTCGGGCTAACGAATTATTTCATGATATGGAAAACAATAATGAAGCAGAATACGCTGCTTTTTATCACGCCTTGAATCTGTTGGAAGAATTAGAAGTCAAAGGAGCAACATGTGAATTTAAAGGTGATTCACAAGTAGTTTTAAATCAGCTGTCAGGAGAGTGGCCATGCTACGAAGAAGCTCTAAACAAGTGGCTTGACCGCATTGAAAAAAAGCTTTCTGATATGAAAATAAATGCTAAATATACACCGATTGGCCGCAATGAAAATAAAGAGGCGGATAAATTGGCTACCCAAGCTCTTGAAGAGAAGCGGATTTATAGCAAAATGCAAATAATTTAACGTACATGTTGCATGCCAATCATGTTAGAAAGAGGAGAGAATGCCTTGTGACGGATAGAAAAAAATGGCTGCTGCAAGCAGAAGAGCTTATAAATGATTATTGTAAAGGCTGTTTTTTATATGAGCATAACAAAATAGAAAAAGGTAAAAGGCAGGCACACCGTTTTTGTATTTCAGAATGTACAGTCGGCTTAGAAATAAAAAAATTCGGAGATATGCTGGCAGGAAATTATAAAGAGGAAGATAAAAAGAGCTGACAAAATGCCAGCTCTTGGATATTGTTGCTCTAAGTTTTTATTATAGTTTAACTACGTTAGCAGCTTGAGGTCCACGATTTCCTTCAACGATTTCGAAAGAAACTTCTTGACCTTCTTCTAGTGATTTGAAACCGTCACCTTGGATAGCTGTGAAGTGTACGAATACATCGTCTCCACCTTCAACTTCGATGAATCCAAAGCCTTTTTCGTTGTTGAACCATTTTACTTTACCGTTTTGCATGTTAAGTTTCCTCCTAAGCCTTTCAAGACACATTAGTGCTGAAAAATAAATATTCTCATAGAACAAAATAATAATAGAAAGTAATTTTTCAGAATTTTGTTAAATGATGTCTATAATATACACGATTAACCCAGTAGAGTCAAGGTTTCATAGAGTTTTTTCATAAAAAGTATTTTTGAGCTCGAAACAAAAGAAAACGGATACACGACAGTGCTTGTTTTCTTGTGAATATTAGTGTAAAAGAATATTTTTAAGTACATAAATCATCTTTTACAACATATCCATATAATGATAAGTAAAAAGGATTTGTTTATAATAGGACAGCTGTAGACAGTTGTCTGCTTTTATGCTTTTTTGCGAAGACAATAAAAGAAGGTGACAAGTATGTATCGATTTTCGATTGAAAATGCTAACTGGATTTTGCGTTTTTCGCCTAATATTGTATTGGAAGATGAAAGCAAGCAGGCTATTGTCAAAAGCATCCTTCAATTAGGCAAGGAGCTGACCACCTTTTCTCACGGTGAATCCTTTGTTATTATGAACAAAAATATCGGATTAATTGTATTTATGGTAGAAAAAATCCCTTCGCTTATATTGACGGTCTCCAATATTGTTGAAAGGGATAAATGGTATGTACAAACAGAAAAGCAAATCAAAAAATACGGCTTTGAACCAGGCAAAGAGGAATCTTTCTAGAAGGAACAAAATTCCTGTTCGTGAATGAAGATTGATTGGAGACTCCTACTCAAATTTGTGAGGAATTCCGAAGACACTATAGCTCCCTTTATTGCACAAAGAAAAAGCTGCTTTTATAACAAAGTTTTTCATCAGTCACCCCCCGGTAAAAGGCCGGTTTTTTTTATGGATAAAAATGAAAGGCTTATCATAAAAAAAACATGTGGAAATAGGAGGGAAACCATTGAAATGTCGGTGAAAATGTGTTTTTATTAACATGATAAAAAGACTTATTTTTTCTGGATTAGATGCTCGTCCATCAAACCAATGGAGCAAAAAATTTACAAGGGAAGATTTTAAAAAATGATTGAAACGATTGTAAAGAACAGTCAAAGTCCGTATTATGAAATTTCTAAGGAAGATCAAGTGATATTGAGTCCGTTTGCTGGAACAGTCAAGAAGGTTTTTGTTCAGGAAAAAGCATACTTTTATGAGTGGGAAACAATTTTGACAATCGAAACCGATCAAGGAGATTTGAAGGAGATCGGAGTTCCATTCAGCGGTTGTGTAGTATCATTGTTTGTGAAAACTGGAGATGAAATTTCAATTAATGGGAAGTTGGTTTCTTTACAGGATGATCTATTAGTTACAGGTTGTGATTGACCAATGCTAATAAAATCTCTAAAAAAATATAAAATAGGCTACCGTACTTTCAAGACTGCTGTTGCTGTCAGTTTGGGAATTACCGTTGCTCAATTATGCAGCCTTGATTTTTTCGTATCTTCTGCTATCATTACGATTCTTTGTGTGCAAAATTCTAAAAAGAAATCATTGCACAGCGCTTTTGCGAGATTCATAGCATGCATGCTTGCGATTCCGTTTTCCTACGTGTTTTTTGAGCTGATTGGTTATAAACCGTATGCGATTGGACTGTTACTCCTGTTATTTATCCCTGCAACTGTTTTGCTGAGAGTAAATGAAGGCGTCGTAACAAGCACTGTCATCATCCTTCATATCTATTCAAATGGCCATATGAACTGGGATGTCATTCAAAATGAGTTCATGCTCATTGTAATCGGAATTGGCGCAGCGCTGTTAGTCAACAGCTATATGCCGAGCCTCGACAAGGAAATGAAGGTATACCAGCAGAAGATTGAAAAGGATTTTCAGGAAATGCTTCAAGGGATGGTTGAGTTCCTGCGTTCTAATGAGTCAGCTTTCGATTATAAATTGAAGCTGATGCAAACAGCGAAGGAAGTACAGATTGCCAAGTCGCTTGCATACAGGGATGTTGAAAATCATTTTACCCGAAAAGAAAACTATTATTATAAGTATTTTACAATTAGGGAAAAACAGCTAGAAATAATAGAAGGACTTTTCGCGAAGGTAACGACAGTAAACAGGCTTCCGGAACAGCGCCATTCGATTGCTAATTTCCTGGAAGAACTGAGTCTTTGCATACATCCTGGTAATACAGCACAGCTTTTCTTGAGCAAGCTTGAAAAGCTAGAGGAAGAAATAAGGATGCAAGCATTGCCGCAGGATTGGGATTTGTTTGTAGAACAGGCTCAGCTCTATAATGTGCTGAAAGAGCTTGAACAGTATTTGAAAGTGAAAAAATCACTCAAAGTAGCTTATAATTGATATAATAGAAATGAAAAAGATTCTACCTGAACATGCATGTCTCTTTAGAGAAAATGAGATGTTTAGGAGAATCTTTTGTTTTGATAGCAAAAAGCTCAAGGCTAAGCATATAAAAAAGGTGATAACATGAAGTTAATACTTGCTGAAAAACCATCTGTGTCAAAAAATATTGCAGATGCATTAAAAATAAAAACCAAGCAGGACGGTTATTTTGAAGGAAATGGCTATATTATTACATGGGCATTCGGACATTTACTGCAGCTGAATGATGCAAAAGATTATGATGAAAAGATGGCAACATGGAAGATGGAAAACTTCCCGTTTATACCGGAGAACTTTAAATATAAAGTAAAAAGTGACCCTCGTAACCGAGATAAGCCTGATAGTGGTGCGCAAAAACAGCTGCGGATTATCCATCAGCTTATGAGAAGAAAAGATGTCACCGCGATTATATCGGCTTGCGACTATGATCGGGAAGGGCAGATTATCGGAGACAGTATAATTTATAATCTTCGGACAGACAAGGAAGTTTACCGACTGCTTCTGAATGAATGGACACCGGATGAAGTGTTGAACGGTTTACAGCAAATCAGGTCAAACAGTGAAATGAGGCCATTGCAGGATGCTGGTGTGAGCAGACAATGGGCGGATTGGCTCATCGGCATTAATCTTACCTCTGTTACAACATTGAAATATCAGAAGGGGAAAGGAAAAGCCCTTAATATTGGCCGCGTCCTCCTTCCAACCTTAAAAATAATCTATGATCGAGATAAAGAAATTCGCGAATTTGTGCCAGAGGATTATTTTAAGCTTCAAGGCACATTCTTAGCTGCTGAAGGAAAATACACAGGCATTTATACTGTCGGCAAAGAGGACAAGTTTAAAACAAAGGCAGAACTCGAGCAAATACAACAGGAAATAGTAGGAAAGAAGGCTGTTGTGGCAGACAAAACCGTCCAGAAAAAGAAAGAGTATCCTCCGTTGTTGTTCAACTTGTCTAATCTGCAAGGGTATATTACGAGCAAATATAAAGGCTGGACTGCAGATAAAGTATTGAAGGTGGCCCAAGGTCTTTATGAAAAGAAGTATATAACCTATCCAAGGACGGCAAGTATGGCACTAGAGGAAAGCTTGATCGGCAAAACTGCAAAGGTAGTCAGCGCCATTTCAGCGAACTTACCGTATAAAGACGATATTAAATTTTATGCATCCAAAAGAGTTTTTGATAATAAAAAAGTCGAAAGCCATAGCGCCATCATACCAACTTATCTTATTCCAAAGAAGCTGACTAAGGATGAGGAGCAAGTATATGAAGCAATTAGAACAAGGCTGTTGATGCAATTCATGCCTGTTGCTGAATATGAAGAAACGAGAATTGTCACAAAAGTGTTAGATGCAAATTTAAACGGTGTGTTTCATACAAAAGGCAAAGTGCAGCTTGTTGAAGGATGGAAAAAAGCGGAGAACATCAAGTCAAAGGATGTCCTTCTTCCATTTGTAAGCAAAGGAGAAGAAGTGGACATTAAAAAGATGGAAACAACTACTCATACGACACAGGCACCAAAGGAGCATACCGAAAAAACACTGTTGCGCTTAATGGAAACATGCGGAAAAAACTTCGATACTTCAGGCGATACGGAAGAAGATGTCGTTTCCATTTTAAGCGGGTTCAGTATCGGAACACCTGCCACCCGTGCAGAGACCATTAAGAAGCTAAAGGATATCGGCTATATAGAGGCAAAAGGGAAGAACCTTAACTGCACCGACTTAGGCAAGACACTTGTTGAAACATTCCCAATCAAGGAATTGTTTAACCTCGATTTCACAGGTCGGCTAGAGAAGTCTCTGTATGATATTGAAAAAGGTAAATACACGAAAAGCGCATTTTTGCAGCTTATTGGTGAATTCACTAGAAATTCCGTTGAAAAGATTAAAGGGGAACAAGCTGTTACCATTCAAGAGGTTTCGTATACAAAAAAAACCATAGAGAATCTTGGCACGTGTCCTGTTTGCGGTCATAAAGTAATCGAGGGGCAAAAAGGCTACGGCTGCAGCAATTGGAAACAAGGCTGTAAGTTTGTAATCTGGAAGAATGACAAGTTTTTGGCAGCATTAAAGAAAAAACCGACAAAAACAATGGTGAAGTCACTGCTTAAAAAAGGGGAAGCAGAAGTTAAAGGACTGACAAGCAAAAAAGGAAATAAATTTGACGCTGTATTAAAGTATGTCAAAAATGAGGATAATGATTATTTCAGCTGGCAAATGGATTTTTCCAGCAAGAAATAAGCAAGCGATCTCCTGCCTAGTTAAGAACATGTTGTTTTATGTTCGAACCAATAGGGTAAGTGCTTGTTTCCTTAATTCTTATATAGTAAAATGCATAAAGGATATTTTCGTTCTTGCGTGTTTGGCAATAAGCCAAAGCGAAGGACAAGAGCAGTTGTGAAACTGCTCTAGTTTTGCCAAACATGGCAAGTGTTTGAGAGTATATGCAAAATTAGGAGGGTCATATATGCCAACACCCAGCATGGAAGACTATATCGAACAAATTTATAAATTAATAGAAGACAAAGGATATGCAAGAGTTTCCGACATTGCAGAAGCCTTGTCCGTGCATCCCTCCTCTGTTACAAAGATGGTTCAAAAGCTAGATAAGGATGAATATCTTGTATACGAAAAATATAGAGGGCTGATACTAACCCCGAAAGGCAAAAAAATCGGACAAAGGCTAGTTTATCGGCATGAGCTGCTAGAAGACCTTCTACGTATCATCGGCGTAAAAGAAGAAAATATTTATGAAGATGTGGAAGGCATTGAACATCATTTAAGCTGGGACGCAATAGATCGTGTTGGAGATTTAGTCCAATATTTTCAGGAAGATAATAAAAGAATAGAGGAGCTTAAAATTATCCAGCGAAAAAACGAGGAACTGGATTAATTAAGGCGAGAGACATTTTTTATTGAAAACCCCCTTTGTCAATAAGGTGTGTCTCTATGTCTAGCCCCTCTTACATAATAACGATTAAATCAGCGGGTATTCCGCAAAGGTATCCTCAATAATAAGCGCTTGTCCATCTTCATAGCTTGCCTCACAAAGCCTTACACCATCGAGCAAGCCTTCTTCTGCTTCAAGCAGTGCTTTTCTGTAAGAAATAATCCGTTCATTTGATGTTTTAAAGCTTATAATCTCACCTAAGTAATTTCTTTCGACAGCAATGATTGTTTCCACGTTTTTTATCCATCCTTTCGCTAAAAATCAAAATCATCGATTAGTATGTGCGAAAACAGAAAAAATAATCATGAAACTTTTACCAAATGTAATCGTATTAGTAAAAAGTAAGCCTAATAGATGAAAAGAGAGGGATTAAACTTATGAGCAGATATTCCTTGGAGGACTTTGTAGAAAAAACCGAACAGCAGGATAAAGGTGAAGGACTGTTTGAACTGGAAACACAGCGGATGCTGGAAGTGAATTTAGAGGAAATGGTTTGGGCAAAAGCTGGCAGCATGGTTTCCTACATGGGAAACATTAAATTTACAAGAGAAGGCATTCTCGAACACGGCTTAGGCAAAATGTTCAAAAAAGCTTTAACAGGAGAAGGAGCTTCTCTTATGAAAGCAGAAGGACAAGGGAAATTATATCTTGCAGATCAAGGTAAAAAAATCACAATTCTTCATCTGAATGGTGAATCGATTTTTGTTAATGGCAATGATCTTCTTGCATTTGAGCCAACTGTAAAGTGGGATATTAAGCTCATGAGAAAAGTTGCCGGAATGCTGTCCGGAGGTCTTTTCAACATTCATTTGTCTGGAAGAGGGATGATTGCCATCACTTCTCATTATGAACCTCTCACATTGAAAGTGACACCAGCAAAACCTGTTTTCACAGACCCGAACGCAACTGTTGCATGGTCTGGTAACCTGCAGCCCGAATTTGTGACAGACGTTTCGTTAAAAACCTTTTTCGGAAGAGGAAGCGGTGAATCCATCCAAATGAAATTCAGCGGTGAAGGATTTGTCGTAATCCAGCCATTTGAAGAAGTTTATTTTTCTGACAGCAACGGCTGATTTACATAACAAAAGAGGATTTGGCTTTCCAACAATTGTTTGGAAGCCAAATCCTCTTTTATGTAACACGAGCCTTTCATTTCCACTCATACGGTGTTTCTTGGTATACATAGTAATTGAGCCAATTAGAAAACAGCAAATGTGCATGAGAACGCCATATATTAAGCGGTCTTCTGTTTGGGTCATTGTTTGGAAAATAATGAAGCGGCAGATGTATATCTAGTCCCTTCTCTTTATCCCGTTTATACTCTTCAGCAAGTGTTGATGAATCATACTCTAAATGGCCGGTTATCATAATCTGTTTGCCATTATTTCCGCTGATAATTAATGCACCGGCTTCATCAGATGCAGCGAGCAGCTGGAGTGATGGATGTTCATCAATTTCACGGATTTGGACATTAGTGTGTCTTGAATGCGGTGCAACGAAGCTGTCGTCAAATCCGCGCAGCAGCTTTTCAGACGGTTTAAGGACTTCATGGGAATAGATACCGTAGCATTTTTGATCAAGTTCATATTTCTTAATGCCGAAATGATGGTATAAAGCAGCTTGGGCGCCCCAGCAAATATGCAATGTGGACGTTACATTTGTTTTCGTCCAGTCCATTATTTCTGTCAGCTCTTCCCAATACTGAACATCCTCAAAATTCATCAGTTCAACTGGTGCTCCCGTAATAATCATGCCATCATATTTATTACCTTTAATGGCTTGGAAATCAGTGTAGAATTGTTCTAAATGGTTCGGACTTGTATTCTTAGAGTGATAGGATGCTGTGCGCAGCAGCGAGATATTGACTTGCAGCGATGTATTACCTAGAAGTCTAAGAATTTGTACTTCTGTTTTTTCTTTCTCAGGCATTAGATTAAGAATTAATATATTCAATGGTCTAATATCTTGAGCCTTTGCTCTTGTTTCATCCATTATAAAGATATTTTCTTCTTCGAGAATTTCCCTTGCTGGCAGCAGCTGAGGAATTTTAATAGGCATAATGGTTCGCCTCCTGTTTTTTCCTTTTTTCTTCATGTTGTACAATTGTTATGCCTTATTTTCCAAGCTGGAATAATTAATAGAACAATAAGCAAAGCTATCGTTGTATTCCGAGTATTTCATAAACTTAGATTAGTTAAATAATGTATAAACATATAGCCTATTATAAATATCCTTTCGGTTTGCCGCAATATAATTGCTGAAATGTATGAAAATAAGTTTTTTTCAGCATATTTCCCCTTGGGTGTTCTTGCTGTTTTTCTATGCTGGCAAAGGTAAAAACGAACATTTCAGATATTTCCTTTTAATTTTATTCGTTCATCTGTAAAATAAGATTATTGGCAAAATAATGCTGTACATAGATTTTTTAAGATGAATATATTCATACGAAATGAAAATTAAATTTTATAAAGGCGGGAAAATAATGAAAACAGATATAGAAATTGCACAGCAAGCAACCATTCATCCTGTTCTCGATATTGCGAAGAGGTTAGGTTTAACAGAGGATGACTTAGAACTGTATGGAAAATATAAAGCGAAAATCTCTTTTGATAAGCTGGAGGAATTAAAAGATAAACAGTCAGGCAAACTCATTCTTGTCACGGCAATTAACCCGACACCTGCAGGAGAAGGGAAATCAACAGTTACAGTAGGCTTAGGTGATGCCTTGCAAAAACTTAATAAAAAAACAGCTATTGCAATGAGAGAGCCGTCCCTTGGGCCAACGATGGGAATAAAAGGGGGCGCTGCAGGAGGTGGCTATGCTCAAGTTTTGCCGATGGAGGATATCAATCTTCATTTCACTGGTGACCTTCACGCCATTACAACAGCCAACAATGCATTAGCCGCAATACTAGACAATCATATTCACCAAGGAAATGAGCTGAGAATTGACCAAAGACGGATTGTCTGGAAACGTGCTGTTGACTTAAATGATCGTGCTTTAAGAAAAGTGGTTATCGGGTTGGGCGGTCCTCTTCAAGGTGTGCCAAGAGAGGACGGTTTTGATATTACGGTTGCATCAGAAATAATGGCAGTGCTTTGTCTGGCACATGATTTAAATGATTTAAAGAAAAGACTGTCCCAAATGGTCATTGCCTATAATATGGACAAACAACCTGTAACAGTCGGCGAGCTTGGTGTGGAAGGCGCACTAACACTGTTGTTAAAAGATGCCATTAAGCCGAATCTTGTGCAGACAATTGAACATACACCTGCTATCATCCACGGTGGTCCGTTTGCCAATATCGCCCATGGGTGCAACAGTGTGATTGCCACAGCTGCCGCAAGCAAGCTTGCTGATTATGTTGTAACAGAAGCTGGCTTTGGCGCAGATCTTGGTGCCGAAAAATTCTTGAACATTAAAGCCCGCAATGAACAAATTAATCCGGAAATCGTTGTGATTGTCGCAACCATCCGAGCATTGAAAATGCATGGCGGTGTGGCGAAGAGTGATTTGGCAGCGGAAAATACAGAAGCTTTAAAAAAGGGATTTGCCAACCTGCAAAAGCATGTGGATAACATTAATCAGTTTGGACTACCATTTGTTGTGGCGATTAACCGTTTCTATACAGATACAGAGCGTGAAATCGAAGTGCTAGAAGAGCTGTGTGCAAGTCAGAGTATCCCCGTTGCTTTAACAGAAGTTTGGGAGAAGGGTTCCGAAGGCGGACTGGAGCTTGCTCGCAAGGTTTTAGAAATTATGGAACAACAAGAAAAGAATGAATTTAAACACTTATACAGCTTAGATGCTTCTATTGAGGAGAAAATCGACACTATTGCCACGAAAATATACGGTGCGAGCCATGTCGAGTTCAGCACAAAAGCAAAAAAGCAAATCAAGGATTTCCAAGCGTTCGGCTGGGGTAATCTCCCTGTTTGTATGGCGAAAACGCAATACTCTCTTTCAGATGACCCAAGTCTACTTGGGAGACCGAGTAACTTTGCAATCACAGTAAGAGAACTAAAACCTAGCATCGGAGCAGGTTTCCTAGTTGCCTTGACAGGAGATGTAATGACAATGCCAGGCTTGCCGAAGCAGCCAGCTGCTTTAAAAATGGATGTGAATGAGGACGGAAAAGCAATCGGCCTCTTTTAAAAAGGAGATTAATATATGTTTGACCCAACTGCTTATGATAATTTAAAAACGGTTGTAGAAGGACAGCTTTATGATAGGGATCTTGAAGGTACAATCGACATCTTAAATCGCAAAGACATTTTAGATACCAGTACAATGTCCAGGGAGTTTCATCTTGTGTTTGCCTTAAGAGGGCAACAAAATGCTCAAATTACTTTGTCGATGTATGCTTCCCTGAAAAACTTAGCAGCAGAGCTTTTAGAGCTTGAGGAGAAAATGCATTTAATAGGAGCGAAAATTCGTTTGACGATACATGTCAGACATAAGAATAATCAAGAAACAGTTTGGATGCTGCAGGACTTGCTGCAAAGAGTATGGGGAGCGGAACATGTTATTAAGCAGGAAATTCGTGTTGATCCCTTCCGTTCTGATAATATAGTAAATAATCATATCTCCATTGATTTCAGCAGATTAGTTACAGAAGGCGATATGGATGATTTAGTCAGCATGACTGATTATATGCTCGCAACATTGGCTGGCTTGCAGAGGCAGAAGGTGCTGATTGATTTGGACAGGAAGGGAATGATAGGATGACTGTTTATGATTTTGAGGTCAAAAAAATTAATGGCGAAGAAGTTTCACTGAATGATTATAAAGGGAAAGTGCTTGTTATCGTCAATACTGCGAGCAAGTGCGGATTTACTCCGCAGTTCAAAGAGCTTCAATCGATTTTTGAGGAGTACAATGATAAAGGCTTTGCTGTGTTAGGATTTCCTTGTAATCAGTTTATGAATCAAGAGCCTGGGGCTGAGGATGAAATTCTTGAATTCTGCGAATTGAATTATGGCGTTACCTTCCCGATGTTTGCAAAAGTTGAAGTGAATGGCAAAAATGCCGATCCTCTTTACAAGCATTTAAGTAATGAGGCGCCTGGTGCAATGGGGCTGAAGGCGATTAAATGGAATTTTACTAAATTTTTAGTAGACCGTTCTGGTAAAGTAGTTAAACGGTATTCTCCAAATGCTTCTCCGTATGAAATGAAAGAGGATATTGAAAAGTTATTATAAGAAGAAAACGGGAAGAATGGATTACTCTGTTCTTCCTTTTTTATAACAAAAGGAGGGAGCAGTTTGGCTAAAATCGGGATAGATGCTGGCGGTTCCATGATTAAGCTTGCATTTGAGCAGAACGGACGAATTCATTTTAGAAAATATCCTAATGCTCAAACAGATACTGCACTAAAGTGGTTGAAGCTTTTTGAATGGAATGATATAGCCCTTACTGGAAGCAAGGCTGCTTATTTAAAACAAGCGTTTTTTCCTGATGCCTCCATTCTTCCTGAATTTGATGCTGTCTGTACTGGAGCAAGATGGCTGAAGGATAGGGAATATCCTCATGTTAATGACGAATTCCTGCTTGTTAATATCGGAACTGGTACTTCATGGTTTAAGGTTAGCAAGAAGGGTCATTCGCGGGTTTTAGGAAGCGGAATTGGCGGGGGAACAATCATGGGACTTGCAGAATTATTAACTGGAGTTCAGGATTTTGCAAAAATTACAGAGCTTGCTTCTAAAGGCAGCAAGAATAAGATCGATGTTCTTGTGAAGGATTTATATGAAGAGGATATTGGTATCAACGGAAGCTTGACTGCGAGTAATTTTGGCTATGGAAATACATTGGATGGTAGCAAGGAAGATAAATTATCGTCTCTTTTTCAAATGACAGCCGAAACGATTGTTCTAATGTCACAGCAGGCTGGCACTATTCATCAAATAGACCAGATTATCTATGCGGGTGGAGCCGTTTCAGTGAATATGCCTTTGCAAAAAAGCATTTCTTCCTTTGATTATTTATTTCCAAAGAGTCAGCTGTTTCTGCAGGATGGCCAGTTTTGCGGTGCTTGTGGTGCACTACTTTCTGTCTAAAAGAAATCAAGGATGATGGCATTTGTATAGAAAAAGACTTAACAACAGTCCATACAAATGCCATCATCTAACATGACAAATTAGCGATACGAAAACAAGCGGAATATCGCTCCTCTTCTGACTGGTGCTTCCTTCGTCGCTTTATCCTCTTCGTCTTTGCTTTTCCTTGTACCATACGTGTGTACGTAAGGCTGATTAGCAGCAGCGGTAAGGGCAGCAATCTGTTCTTTTTGTGTCTCAATAAATTCATGCTGCTGATCCATTTGCTCCTGTTGCTTTTTCAATTGTTGAACAAGCACTGAATTGAAGTTGATTTGCAGCTCAAGCTGTTCTTTTACTGTTTTCAGCTCTTGAAGCATCTCTTCTGACGGCTTCGCTACTTGCTGCTGCAAGACTTGCGGCTCCGTGTCGGTCAGCACATCTTCAATTTCTCGCAAAGATAATTTATCTTCATTACGCAGCTTTTTAATCTTTTCCAATACTTCCATTGCGTTATCATCGAAATAGCGGTAACCGTGTTCGCCGACAATCGCCGGAATAACTCCTTTCAGCTCTCTAAGCCAGTTGCGCACAACACCAGGACTTTCTTCAATTGCAACAGCTGCTTCCTTAACGCTTAATAAAATTTCCTCCGTAGCAGAAGCGACTCTCTCTTGTTCCATCATTATGCTTCATCACCTTTCGTTTTGATAGAATAAATGAACGAAGAACAAATAAGTTTTTCGACTTTAAATACTAGTTCGCTATTTTAAAAAAATCTCCTTTAGCGAGGTTTGTCTAGTTTTGTTGATTAATAGTTTCTGTTATTTTATGATAATATCTTTACAATAATTTCCAAGCATAATACGATAGAAAATAGGATTGGAAAGGGTTATTGCTAAATAAAATGAAAGGAAGGATTATGTTTTCCATCCATACAATATGAAGAAAAAGGTGATTCGCTAAATGACAATCCATCAAACGATTGCTGATATACAGATTGTGGAGTACGAGGATCGGTTTGCTGCTGAAGTTGCGAAGATGTGGAACAAAAGCAAGGAGGCTTGGGGCGGCAGTGTAAAAACAGAAGAACAAATAATTGATCAGCATCGCAGCACAGATAATCTGCATACTTTTTTAGCCGTACATAACGATGAGGTGGTAGGATACTGCGGGCTGTCTGTGTATAAAGAAGATGTTGGTTCGTTATATATCCCGCTGTTAAATGTTCGACCCGATTTCCATGGGAAAAAGGTTGGTAAACTGCTGCTTCTTCATGCATTACAAGCAGTTATTAATAAAAAATGGCCACGGCTCGACTTATACACATGGGCAGGTAATACGAAAGCGGTCCCCCTTTATAAGCGCTGCGGTTTTTTCTGGGAAGATGAAGACAGCTATACTCACTTAATGAACTTTATTCCAACCATATTAAATGACAAGCTGCTCGCTCCTTATATGGCTAAAATTGACTGGTACAAGGACATGCTGCGCACGATGGAATTAAAGCCAGATGGAAGGAATAAAATGTACCCTATAGAGTAGACACTTAAAAAAAGTCTACCTATAGGGTATTTTTTTGTATAATTATGTAACACAACTAGAGAAACATGGAGACGGAGAAAATAATGAGTAAAAAGATTTTCACA
>NZ_JAMAUK010000090.1:0-1571 GCF_023714395.1 Niallia sp. MER 6
TAAGAAAAACCGGGCATAGCCCGGTCCTTTTCATGGTTAGAGAATATCCGATAATTTGTACTCTATGCCATGTACCCCTTTATAATACTCAGGATACATTTCACCCCCACATTTTTCACATGCAAACATAGGAGGAGTTGTCGGATCTCCATCATCCATTAAATCGAAATCCCTTACCACGTTAATAGGAATCTCTTCTTTCTCATGACACGCCAAACAAACATAGTTGGCGCTCTGTTTCTTGGACTGGTTTATGGTTGTATTTTTCTTCTTTTTCTTTCCTTTTTTGCGGGTTTTTGATACCGGTGAGATCGTTGATCACCCTTTCTAAATATGCTCTTGTTGTTTTACATAACGCCACTTTTATTTCTAATTTACCATCCTCGAGGCAGACTTCCCCCTTGTATTCATAGTAACATTCACACCTCTGACAAACGAGAGGGTCTTTCTTGCCACTGGCTACTATTCTTTCACGCCACGTCTGGCGACGTAAGGTTTTCTTAACTTTTACAACCCAACGTCTTGCTTTTTGTTGCCAAGTACTCAACACTTTTTTACACAAGTTTTTTGATCTTCTAGAATACATACCGTAATGCCGAATAGTTTTAAATTGCTCGTCTGGGATATGGCGAATTAAACGTGAAATAAATTCTTCGACACTTACGGTTTCGGATTTGTCTTTTCCGTCAGTTTTATCCTTATATTTGAACGTAACGAATTGCCCATCATATGCCTCAATCCGATTGATTCCAATCGCTGGTCGACGAATATAACGGCCAATATAACGAAGTTGTTCTTTTATTTTTCCCCTCTGTTTAGGTGCATACACATAGAAGCCTTCGCCATTATTGGTGAACGCCTTTTGAAGTCTCGGTTGGATTCTTTTCTTTTCTCTTGGTGAAACTCCGTTTCTAATTAATTTTAATACGACCGTTTGCCATTGTTTACGAAGCATCGTAAATGGCAAGAAATCATACTGCTTCCATTCTCCTTTTTCTGTTAATCCACCCATTGTAACTAACATATGTACGTGAGGATTGAAGTTGACCCTTGAACCAAAAGTGTGGAGTCCAGCAATAATCCCAGGTGTTACCTTTGCTTTCTTTTTGAAGAAGTCAGTAAGTAGTCTTGCAGAAGCATCCATTAAATCTTTTAATAGATGTCGGTGAAGGAGAAATACATCTCTTAGTCCTTCATCAATCGTAAAAATTACGTGCCGATGATTAACCTGAAGAACATCTTCAGTAAGTAACCTACTCCATTCTTCACTTTCTCCAACAGAGCACGTGGTACAAAATCGACCTTTACATCGGTAAGGAACCTTTCGCACATCATGACAACCTTCACACACAAATAACTTAAATCCATTTTTGATATCCCCACAATCTCGAAATTTCTCAACCTCCTTAATTACGATAGGGCGGATTTTAGCACCGTGTTTTCTTTTGAAAGCTTCCCAATGTTGGTGTTTATCAAAAAATATTCTTCTCAATATATTGGTCTCCATAAAATGAAAATACCACAGCTTAAATGACTGTGGTAGACCCAAATTTTTATACTTTCTTATCTTT
>NZ_JAMAUK010000091.1:0-1486 GCF_023714395.1 Niallia sp. MER 6
CTATATCTTGGAAAGTTGTTTTACTTTTTAACAGGGCAAAAACCCAATGTAAGAGCTTATTCACACAAGCAATAACAGCTACCTTAAAAGGCTTTCCTTCTTCGCGTTTTTTATCATAATATTTTCGCATTTTTTGGTTGCGAGGGATGATTTCATCCGTGGTTTTCTTTTTACGACAATCACGAATGGCACAACGAACTGCCATATACAAGGCATGACGTAGTCTACTTGATCCTCTTTTTGTAATACGGTTTTGGGTAGCTCTAAATTTACCAGATTCAAATACACTCGGATCTACACCAGCGAAAGCTACAAGCTTTTTAGGATGGTTAAATCGATCTATCTCACCGATTTCGGAAATAATCGTGGCAGCGATTTTTTCTCCAATACCAGGGATGGATTTGATAATATTATACTCTTCAATATCTTTAGCGAGAGCGTCTATCTCTGACTCTAATCTTGATAGATGCTCTTTGTATTGAAGAATAATGTTAATGTAAATACCTAAGCTTAATATATGACTCTGGTAGACGGTCTTTTCAAAGGGATTACGAATTGCCGCCTCTTTTAGTTTTATAGCTTTCTCATTTGCCCACCTAATGGAGCGACTTTTACATAATTCCTTTATCTTACTCGAAATTGTTTCATCATCCGCCTTTAGTATGTCTTCAGATGACGGAAATTCTTTTAGTATTAAGAGTGAAACCACAGAATACAAATCTCCAAAAACCCCTCGATATTCAGGAAATACTTGATCAAGTACAGCTTGAAATTGGAGCTTAGTTTGAATCATAACACCCGTGATATTTTCGTGTTGTCGCGTAAGATTACGAAGATTTAATAGCTGTATCCCTCGTTTTTTATAGGGCTCTAATTCCTCTTTGTAATACAGCTCGCAGAGATGAAAAGCATCAACTGCATCTGTCTTTACTTTTCTTAGACTTGTACTTTTTGCCTTGTAAGAAATTAATGGATTAATAATAATGAGTAAATATCCACGTTCTTCTAGATATTGAACAACTGGCGTCTGATAATGACCAGTTGCTTCTAGAATCACACAAGGTCTTTGACCTGTTTCTTGCTGCACCTGTTCTAAAAACTCAATAAGTGAACCAAGCCCCTCAAGTGTATGTGATACTTTAAAGCTCTTACGAAAAGGTTTGCCTTTATCTAAAAAAGCTTGAACTTGACTTTCCCCCTTTGAAATATCCAGACCAACGACTGGATTCATCCTCCATCATCTCCTAATCTTTTATTTGCCGGTACCCCTTATCTTTCTTGCAGTGTCACAGCTTCGCTTGTTATACGAGATCTATGTCCCAACCAGCCTCAATCATGTTTCTACAAGTAGGGGGCAAACTGTTTAGCAGACGGGATCTCTGTCCCACTGGCAGTTACGTTTTACCCCGGCTACAGTTATAATAAGCCCATATAAAAAATGGTCAACTAGAAATATTTTCATTTCTGGTTAACCTTATAATACGAA
>NZ_JAMAUK010000092.1:0-1474 GCF_023714395.1 Niallia sp. MER 6
AAGTGCTGCACCCCAAAAGTTAGAGTTGAAATCTAACTTTTGGGGTGTTTTTTATGGCTAAATATAGTGGGAATTTCAAACTGAAAATTGTACAAGAGTATTTGAAAAGTGCTTTAAGTTATGACCGATTGGCGCAAAAATACAGTATTCCATCTTCTTCGCCAATTAAGAATTGGGTAAGTGCTTATAAAGCTTTTGGCGAGGAAGGATTACAACGGAAAATAGTTAATGAGGAATACCCTGTTCAATTCAAATTGGATGTATTACACTTTATGAAACAAACAGGTGCTTCTTTTCAAGAGACAGCGATTCAATTTAGGATAAATAATCCGAGTTTAATCGCCAATTGGAACAGTAAATTAGAAAAAGAAGGAATAGAGGGCCTGCAACAAAAAGCAAAGGGGCGCCCGTCTATGTCTAAAAAACCAAAAACAACAGCGAATAAACAGAATAAACCAATGTCACGTGAGGAACAGTTAGAACGTGAAAATGAAATGCTTCGTTTAGAGGTTGCCTATTTAAAAAAGTTGAAGGCTTTTCGAGAGAATCCGGATGCCTTCCTCGAAAAGCACAAGCAGCCATCGCCTTCGAACTTAAAGAAGAAGGATTCCGATTAAAAGATGTCTTAACACAAGTGAAAATTCCAGAGGCAACGTATCATTATCAAATCAAACAGATGAAACAAAAGAATCCAAATGAAACGTGGGAAACGCTGATTTTAGAGACGTTTGAGAAGCATGAAGGCAGATATGGTTACCGTCGTATTCATGCGGAATTGAAAACACAAGGTTACCCCGTTAACCATAAGAAAGTGCAACGTATCATGAAGAAACTAGGTTTGAAATGCGAAAAATTCGTGCGTAAATCACGCTACAAATCGTATAAAGGTACGGTTGGGAAAGTGGCGAAAAATCGTTTGAACCGTCGTTTCCACACACCACATACCCTTCAAAAAGTTGTGACCGACGTAACGGAATTCAAATGTACAAATGATGAGAAGTTGTATTTAAGCCCTATCATGGATTTATATAACGGCGAAATTATTGGGTTTAGTATGTCTAAAAGTCCAACGCTGGAATTTGTGATGGATTCATTAAAACAGGTGCTTCCTATTATTCAAGAGCGTGCCAAATATAGAACAACCATTCACTCCGATCAAGGCTGGCACTATCAGCACTACAAATGGGTACACACATTGAAAGAAAATAAGATGTACCAAAGCATGTCTCGCAAAGCAACATGTGCAGACAATGCAGCAATGGAAAACTTCTTTGGCTTACTGAAGCAGGAAATGTATTACGGAGAACAATTAATTTCTTATGAAGCATTGAAGATGAAGATTGAGAAGTACATCCATTACTATAACAACGATCGAATTAAACAAAAACTGGCCGGCATGAGTCCGGTAAAATTCCGAACTCATGCCAGCCAATTAGCTGTGTAATAAAAACTCTAACTTTAAGGGGTCACTACC
>NZ_JAMAUK010000093.1:0-1473 GCF_023714395.1 Niallia sp. MER 6
TAAAATGTACCCTATAGAGTAGACACTTAAAAAAAGTCTACCTATAGGGTATTTTTTTGTATAATTATGTAACACAACTAGAGAAACATGGAGACGGAGAAAATAATGAGTAAAAAGATTTTCACAGAGAAAGAGATCAAGCAGCTATCCACTAATAAATACGTTAAATCTGTAAGTACAAAAGGAATCACTTATACAGATGAATTTAAACATATTTTTATTACTGAGAAAGAGAAGGGAAATTTAACAAGAAATATATTTGAACAATGTGGCTTTGACGTTGAGGTTTTGGGGATGGATAGAGTTTATTCAGCGAGTAAAAGATGGAAAAAAGCATACAAAATGAACGGGATAATCGGTTTACGTGACACAAGGGCAGAAAACTCGGGGCGCCCAATAGAAAGAGATCGGACCATGGAAGAGAAAAATGCTTGCTTAGAAGCACAAATTAACTTACTAAAGGCTGAAAACGAACTATTAAAAAAGATTCGTTTGGCAGAAAGGGGGATGAGGAATTAGAACTCCCCCCTAGCCAAAGGTATATTCTTATTCGCTCAGTGATTGAAAAATATAAATTAAATCATATGGTGAAGTACTTATGTCAAATAGCTGGCGTCTCAAGAAGTGGCTATTATCAGTACTTCTCAGCTAAGACACAAGAACAAAGAAAGCGCAAAAATGAAAAGGATGAAATTGTAAAGGAGATTGTCTTAAAAGCTTTTAATTTCAAAGGGCGAAAGAAAGGGGCACGTCAAATTAAAATGACTTTGGCGGGTCAATTTGATGTTGTCTACAATTTGAAACGTATTCGACGCATTATGAAGAAGTACGGCATTATTTGCCCCTTTAGAAAGGCAAATCCTTATAGACGAATGATGAAAGCTACAAAAGAACATCGCGTTGTACCAAACCTTTTAAATAGACAATTTAAGCAAGGAATTCCAAGGAAAGTGCTTCTGACTGATATCACATATCTTCATTTCGGCAAAGGGCTAAGAGCCTATTTATCAGTCATTAAGGACGGTTCAACTGGTGAAATTTTAGCCTATCATGTATCGGATAGAATGACCTTGGAATTAGCTACAGATACTCTCAAGAAGTTAAAGAAGAACAAAAACTTTAAGAAAGCAAAAGATGCCTTAATTCACTCGGATCAAGGTGTTCATTATACAAGTCCTATCTTTCAAAAAGCAGTAAAGAAATTAGGGTTACGTCAATCTATGTCAAGACGAGGAAACTGTTGGGATAACGCCCCTCAAGAATCATTCTTTGGCCATTTTAAAGATGAAGCCTCTATTAAAGCATGTACAAGTCTAGATGAATTAAGAAAAGAAATTAAACAATATATGATTTATTACAATTACTATAGATATCAGTGGAACTTAAAAAAGATGACCCCTGTTCAATACAGAGATCATCTTCTTAAAACTGCCTAGGCTTTTTTTAAATGTCCTTTACAAAGGGTACACTTTA
>NZ_JAMAUK010000094.1:0-1470 GCF_023714395.1 Niallia sp. MER 6
CTCCCTCAATAAACAAACACTTATCTCTTAAATACGCAGTTTTTCTCCATATTGCTATCTAACTTGTTTAACTTTATAGATTTGGTTATTGTGAAAAGATCATAAATAAGCATCTTATAAAGAAAATGAGCGCAAGAAACTAGCCAACCTTCGGTTCATTTCAAAAAGTTGGATAAATAGGTATGTACGCACCAATGGATGTCCACATATCTTACGGGGGTCTACCCTCCCAAGTCTCACAGAGTCTACGCTCCTACATTCCTTCGTTCAACCTTTCCATAAGGTGGATGTCGGTCATGCTGCCACACAGGATCGTTGTCCTTACGTTAGTTCCGTTGCCGACTAATCCCATGCTGATTTTGTCTGTTCATCTTCTAAAATCTATTTGTTAAAAGTTTAGTTTTATAGTGATTAAGCTGCTATTGGTTCTTGGATAAATGCATGCATATGGGGGATGTCCTTCAACATCTTCTCCTCTTTAAACACAAACTGTTTCTTCCCAATAGAGAAGAGTATACGGATGAGCTTATTACACAAAGCAATTAAAGACTGCATCTTTTTCAACGGATTATCAGGTCTCGTTGTGTAATAATGATGTAGGGCTTTAAAGGCCTTGTTCTTGGCTACTAGAATCATAGATGCCCGGAATAACAATGCTCGTAATTTCTTTCGACCACGTTTGGTTATTCTGGTTCTCCCTTTATGCTTACCTGATGTATTTTCTTTTAAACTAAGTCCTGCCAATTTGGTTATTTGACGAGGATGATTGTATTCACTCAAATCGCCTACTTCAGCGAAGAAACCCGCCACTGTATCGCGTCCAATCCCTGTTATTTCTAACATTTGATCAACGCCTGGAATATCTTGAAGTAGTGTATCCAGAGTTTGGTCAAGCTCTTCGAACTTGGCTTGAATGAGTTCATACTTTTGAATTAACGTTCTTAATTCCATTTTAGCCATCATGGCACCCTGACGAATGCCAATCGAGCGATTGGCGGCTTCTTTTAAGGCACGAATCTTCTTTATTCCTACACTTTTTTTCACTGCTTGCCTTAGATAATCCAGTAGTTCTTCATCTGTATATTCACCTAGTTCGTGAGGTAAAGCTTCGAGTTTTAATAAATGTAAAGCTGCCTTGCCTTCCCAACTTTTAAAAGCGGTAAAGAACTCTGGAAAGTATCGATCAATCCAGTTGTGTACCTGTCCTTGCACAATTTGTAAGTCTACATTTAATAGATCACGTAATTTCTTAGCCACACGTAGTTCCGCAAAAACTCCTTGTGGTATCGTTGGTTCGGCGTATCTACCATCTTTGACTAGCTGTGCAATGACTTTTGCGTCTTTTACATCATTTTTTGTTGGAGAGTTATCGTCTAACTCCTTACTATGCTTGACGTGTAATGGGTTGACCGTAACGAACTTAATCTGTTCCTCCTTTAGAATATGAGCTAAATTAAGCCAATAATGGCC
>NZ_JAMAUK010000095.1:0-1401 GCF_023714395.1 Niallia sp. MER 6
TAAAATGTACCCTATAGAGTAGACACTAAAAAAAGTCTACCTATAGGGTGCTTTTTTGTATAATAAAGAAACACAACTAGAGAAAAAACAACATGGGACTGGAGATTTTTTATGAGTAATAGGATTTTTACAGAGAAAGAGATAAAACGACTATCAGCTAATAAGTACGTTAAATCTGTAAGTGCAAAAGGAATCACTTATACGGAAGAGTTTAAACATATTTTTATCGCAGAAAACGAAAAAGGTAAGCTACCAAGGGTAATATTTGAGGAATGCGGGTTCGATATAGATATTATTGGTATGCCTCGAGTTAGTTCTTCGGGAAAGAGATGGCGTGCTAACTATCGTGAAAATGGGGTATCTGGGTTACAAGATACCAGAAACGAGAATTCAGGAAGACCTAGTGAAAGAGAACTTAGCATGGAAGAGAAATACGCAAGACTAGAAGCTCAAAATAATTTATTAAAGGCAGAAAACGAGCTATTAAAAAAGATTCGTTTGGCAGAAAGGAGGATGAAAAAGTAGTTCTCCCTCCTTTCCAAAAATATCGCCTCATACATTCGGTAATTGAAAAATACCAATTGAAGCATATGGTGAGTTATTTATGTGATATCTCAGGTGTATCAAGAAGTGGCTACTATAATTACTTTTCTCAAAAGTCACACGAACAAAGAAAGAGAAAAGATGAACAGGATGAAGAAGTGAAGGCAATCATCTTAAAAGCATTTCATTTCAAGAATCGTAAGAAAGGGGCACGCCAAATTAAAATGACTTTGGCGGGTCAATTTAAAGTTGTCTATAATTTAAAACGTATACGACGAATTATGAAGAAATACAATATTATTTGTCCGATTAGAAAGGCAAATCCTTATAGACAAATGATGAAAGCTACAATGGAACACCGTGTTGTACCAAACCTTTTAAATAGACAATTTAAGCAAGGGATTCCAGGGAAAGTGCTTCTGACTGATATCACATACCTTTCCTTCGGCAAAGGGCTAAGAGCCTATTTATCAGCAGTTAAGGACAGTTCAACTGGTGAAATTCTAGCCTATCATGTATCGGATAGAATGACCTTGGAATTGGCAACAGTCACTCTCAAGAAGCTAAAGAAGAACAGAAACTTTACGTGTGCAAAAGATGCTTTCATTCATTCCGATCAAGGTGTTCATTATACAAGTCCTATCTTTCAAAAAGCAGTAAAAAAATTAGGGTTACGCCAATCTATGTCAAGACGAGGAAACTGTTGGGATAATGCCCCCCAAGAATCATTCTTTGGCCATCTTAAAGATGAAACCTCTATTAAAACATGTACAAGTTTAGATGAAGTAAAAAAGGAAATCAAACAATATATGATTTATTACAATTACTATAGATACCAATGGAACTTAAAAAAGATGA
>NZ_JAMAUK010000096.1:0-1396 GCF_023714395.1 Niallia sp. MER 6
TGAAGTGACCCCATAAAGTTAGACATGGTTATCTCGTTAGGCAGCTTCTGGGGCATGAGTTCGGTATTGAACCGGACTCATGCCTTTTAATTTTGCCTTAATTCGTATGTGATTATAGTAATAAATGTAGCTCTCCAGTTCTCTTTTAAAGTGGTCCATGTTTTCAAAATCGTGAAGGTAGAATAATTCCGACTTTAATAAGCCAAAGAAATTCTCCATGACTGCATTATCCAAACAATTTCCTTTTCGCGACATACTCTGTGTAATTCCATGCTGTTTTAACACGTGACGATAATTACTCATCTGATAGTGCCAGCCTTGATCCGAGTGCAGGATAGGTTTCTCTCCTTCTGGCAAAGCCTCCAATGCCTGATTCAACATCTTAGAAACTAGGGAATAGACAGGTCTTTTTTCTATGTTATAGGCAATGATTTCCCCATTGTATAAATCAAGAATAGGAGATAGGTAAAGCTTTTGTCCAAATAAGTGGAACTCTGTCACATCAGTTACCCACTTCTCATTCGGTTTGGTTGCCACAAAGTTACGCTTTAGCACATTAGGTGCTATTTTCCCTACTTTCCCTTTATAGGAACGGTATTTTTTTATCCGAACCAAGGATTTTAGCCCAAGTTGTTTCATAAGGCGTTGTACCGTCTTATGATTAATATATACACCACGATTTCTTAACTCTAGGTGAATTCGACGGTAGCCATAACGCCCCTGATTCGTGTGGTATATAAACTCAATGTGTTGCTTTATTTCTATATACTTATCTGGACGTTGTATTACTTTTAATTGATAATAATAGGTGCTTTTTGCGATACCAGCTATTTTCATTAACTCTGTTATCGGGAATGATTTCCTTAGTTCGTATATCGCCTTTACTTTTTCTTGTTTTGTAGCTTTTCCCTTTCCTGAACTAAGGCATTCAACTTTTTTAAGTAGGCATTCTCCATCTTTAAACGATAGATCTCTTCTTGCAGTTCCTCCACAGAACCTTTATCTGGTGTTTTCTTTGTTTTTTTCTGCGATTTTTTACTCATAAACGGACGCCCCTTTTTCTTCGGTTTTAGAGCATCTATTCCGCCTTCTTCAAAAGCCTTCCTCCACTTTAAAATGGTTGGTGGAGATGAGATATTAAAGATAGCTGCCGTTTCCTTGTTAGACGTCCCAGTTTCATTCATAAATTTCAATACGTCTAGTTTAAAGTCAACGGAGTAGTTTGTATAGCGTTTTTCAAAGGCTTTTTCTCCATGTAGCTTATATTGTTTAATCCAATCTTGGAATAGAGCATAGCTAACCCCAATTTTTCTCGCTATTGTATTTACGCCATCATCACCATCTATATATTCCAAAACGGCACTAATTTTTTCTTCTATTGAAAATTTGGCCATAA
>NZ_JAMAUK010000097.1:0-1357 GCF_023714395.1 Niallia sp. MER 6
ACAATCGTTTTCTTAAAATCATCGTTATATTTTTTGCCTGCAGGTTTACGTTCCAATTCGGACACATCCTCTCAAAATAATTGTAAGGACTTAATTAAATTGTGTCCATGAAACTATACTAACTCCAGAGGTGCAAGTATGGCTAGCTTTAAAGGCTCCTTTAAAGTCAAATTTACTGTATTAGAAATTACTTTGTTGGTAATTCTAATTCTTGAACGTATTTAATCTATTAAGAAATTAAATACGCTTCAGTATATAAAGGGCAACCTTATATACTGAAGGAGTCCTTTAAAGCAAAATAAATTAATTAAAGGAATTAATTTATTTAAGCCATAGTTGCACTCTTAGATGAACATTATACTATTTAGTGGAGTTAGTATAGTTTAATGGACACAATTTAATTAAGTCTCTACAATTATTTTGAGAGGATGTGTCCAAATTGGAACGTAAACCTGCAGGCAAAAAATATAACGATGATTTTAAGAAAACGATTGTGGATTTGTATCATTTCGGCAGCCCGGTTAAAGAATTAAGCAGCGTTTTTAAGCCAAAATCCATATTTTTGAATTTTTTTCGTCAACAACTTCTACCCAAGCTGGGTTAATCAACTTTATTTTATTATTTTTGGCAGCTATACGTATATCTTCTTCAACTGCATTTATAAGCATGATATTTTTATTACTATCCAGAACTTTACGTGACAATTTCGCACGATTTCCGTATTTGATTTTTAAAGAGTTGGTTTTTAAAGGACCAATCTTCATAAGAGTTTTAACTTAGTTCTTAATCACTAATATATGTAAAAATAGTACCCCTTATAGGTCTTTTTTCATTACAATTTATACATTGCTTGTCAAAATAGGATGCTATGCAATTTTAAGTCTTAATCTCCCCAATCTTCCAGATTAGACTTTCCTAAAAACAAACCAATAACCTTATCTGCAAAAAGAACAAAATTTCGTGTATGTATCACTTTTCCATTCGCCATTCTAAATTGAACATCAGTTAAGGGTATAGCAGGATTTTCTCTATCTTCATCATTATAATAACCCTTAAACATTGAATCGGTTATCGAGAAAGCATCGATACCATTTGAATCTCCAAGAAACTTCTCTAAACTTTCTACAAGTGTGACATAATTCGTAGCATCTACCTCTTTTATTTCAACTAATTTACCACAGACAATTCCACCGTCTATTAAAAAAGTTAAATATTCAGTTGGCTCTTGCATTGGAGTTAGTATAGTTTCATGGACACAATTTAATTAAGTCCTTACAATTATTTTGAGAGGATGTGTCCGAATTGGAACGTAAACCTGCAGGCAAAAAATATAACGATGATTTTAAGAAAACGATTG
>NZ_JAMAUK010000098.1:0-1293 GCF_023714395.1 Niallia sp. MER 6
AATTCATGATGAGACCTCCGAATAGATATTTTGTCCCTTTTAGCTGGCTGGCTCAGGACACATTTATCTTATCAAGAGGTCTTTTTTCTTTCAAACCGCATTTTCACTTATTACAGGAATGCTGCCACGTTTGTGACACAAGATGGAGCTCTAAACTTATTATAGGAATGCTGCCATGTTTATTTCATATTTAATTACATCATTATATTAACAGTATTTAATATTTAAAAAATTCAAAGAAAAATTTCAAATAAGCAATGTTTAATACTATAGCAAGAATTGATTTGAGTAAAGGTTCTCTTAACACAATTGCACCTATTCCTAGTAAAGCTCCACAAAATGAAAAAAACGGAATTAAAACAAAGCCGAAATTGATATAAATGATAGGAGTAAACGCCAATATATTTAATGCTAAATTCAAAGCAATACAAATAAACGCAATATTACTTGCAGGCATGGAATCCCCCATTCTATATTAATTATTTTACATATATATACATTATCATCATTTGCTACTGATTTTTCACCTTTTCCGAAAAAGAAATCCTACTCTAATTAAACATAGCCAGATTGTTCAACAAACAATAAAAAATTAATAAACTTGTAAATAAATGAACTAAACCGTCCTTTTTAAGATACATATTCTAAAAATTCATTTAATGAGGAATACATTACTTCTGGTTCCCAATCTCCTTCACCGTGTATTGCGGTCAATACAGGATAGTTTTTATTTTTTATATCAATAAAAATTGGGTCTCCTACAAGTTCATCGTATCCAATAACATACCAATTTTCCTTCCAATCACCCTCGTTATCCCCTGTTAAAGAATTGCCATCTTCGTCAATTCTATATCCTAACTGACCTTCTTCAAATTCTTCTCTTGAAAATAGGTGAATAGATATAGATTCAATTTCAGGGTCATCTACTTCAATCTCAACATCATAACTTTCAAGTTCCTCAATTTTACTTAAAATTATTTCGATATCTTCATTTAACAAATTAATCCCTCCAGTGAGATGTGGTCTTTATCTAAGGTAGATTATACCATTAAACTTTAAAAACCCTTTTTCATATTTCCAAACTGCCACAATTTTAACTATTGAATTTGCATTCTTTTAACAAAGACGGAGTGTTTAGGTCAAACTTGAATTCTTCTCCTTATTCAACTAGTCGAGTAGAAGGGAGCCTTTCTACCTTACGGCAAATTGTACTCCTCCCCCCTCACAGAACCGTGCTTGCGCTATTAACGCACACGGCTCCTCCAAATTATCATTTACAGAATATAGCTAATC
>NZ_JAMAUK010000099.1:0-1067 GCF_023714395.1 Niallia sp. MER 6
TTCTTTATAAGATGCTTATTTATGATCTTTTCACAATAACCAAATCTATAAAGTTAAACAAGTTAGATAGCAATATGGAGAAAAACTGCGTATTTAAGAGATAAGTGTTTGTTTATTGAGGGAGTTTTGTTAAAGAAGGAAAATTATTACTTCTATAGAAATTATATTAACTACATACATTTAAGGGGTAATTAACATGGATTATGTCAAAGAAATTAGATCTGCAGTCGGCCATAAACCAATCATTTTAGTTGGGTCTACTATTGTAGTATTAAAAAATAAGAATGAGGTTCTTCTACAGCATAGATCGGATACTAAAGAGTGGGGGCTACCAGGTGGTTCTATGGAAATTGGAGAAAGTTTACAACAAACAGCTGAACGTGAACTCTTTGAAGAAACTGGATTAACATCAAAAGGGTTAAAATTTATTGATGTTTTATCAGGAAAAGATTTGTATTTCAGATATCCTAATGGTGATGAAGTATACAATGTAATCTGTGTTTATGAATCGGAAAGCACATTCGGAGAATTACGAATGACTGATGGTGAAAGTTTAGCATTAGAGTATTTTTCTTTAAATGAATTACCCTTAAATTTGGATTCAAGAGCTAAGAAGATTTTTGAAAAGCATTACTTTAACAATGAAAGCTATGTAGTTGATTAATGCGAATTAGAGGTTCGGTTATAATAGTTGAAAATAAAAAGGTTGGTTTGATAAAGAGAGAAAGAAATGATTCCACATATTATGTTTTTCCTGGTGGTGGAATAGAAAAGGGAGAAACTATTGAGGAAGGTACTAAAAGAGAAGCATTCGAGGAATTAGGGGTAGAAGTGAAACTTAATAAATGCATTGCTACATATGAATATAATGGGAGACAGTATTTTTATCATAGTGAAATAATTAATGGTATCTTTGGTACCGGTGTTGGTGAAGAATTTACTGTGAATCGGCTACACTAAGTTGGACAGAATTTATAAGGGCTAGTACACTAAACATACTAACCCAAAGGAGCTTGGTACAATGCCGCGCCAACGTAGAACTTTTACAGCTGAATTTAAACTTCAAT
>NZ_JAMAUK010000009.1:0-160555 GCF_023714395.1 Niallia sp. MER 6
AATCCTATTACTCATAAAAAATCTCCAGTCCCATGTTGTTTTTTCTCTAGTTGTGTTTCTTTATTATACAAAAAAGCACCCTATAGGTAGACTTTTTTTAGTGTCTACTCTATAGGGTACATTTTAAAACCTTGCGGATTTTTTGTTTTTATTCGGATAAAAGGTGTTAAAGTCGGTGTTTAGGTCTTTTAAACAAACGTTTGATTAATAATAAACTTTAAAACTTGTAAATATATTTTTATAACTTGTCTCATATGATGAAAGAAAAGCAAATAAAAATAATCCATTTTTATTGTAAGGAGAGGTCCATGAGTTCATTTTATAAAGGTACGTTCCTACTGATTGTTACGGCGTTTTTTGGCGAATGCATTGAATTTTTAATCAATATGGTAATGGCAAGAGAACTGGGGGAACAAGGACTGGGGCTTTTTATGACTATCCTGCCGACGATTTTTCTTATTGTTCTGCTTGCAAGCTTTGAGCTGCCAGTCTCTATCTCTAAATTTATTGCAGAGAAAGACTCAGTCTATCATCACAGCATGCTTCAGCAGGTGATAAAATGGACAATCATCTTTACGATTGTACTGACTGTTATTGCTGGTTTTGTTATCCCATTTATTCCTATTTTCAAAGACTATCATCCAATATTAAGATGGCTTGTGCTGTTGCTGCTGCCGATAATCTCCTTTACTTCGATTGCAAGAGGATTTTTTATGGGGAAACAGCAGATGGGGAAGATTGCTGCATCTAATTTCTTGCGTAAAATTGTTCAGCTGGGAATGCTCGTCTTCTTGTTCCAATGCTTTTCTTTTGATTTGGAGACCTCTGTCCTAATCGCTTTTTGTACGATTGTAGGCAGTGACTTAGTTGTGTTTTTATATTTGCTTCATATGTTCTTTGTCCAATATCAGCGCATTAGAAAAGGAAACAATGAGAACATGGGCGGCAAGGCTATTTGGAAGGACCTATTAAGTGTATCTATTCCAACAACAGGTCTGCGGATTTTTCATGCATTGTCCCATGCTGTCCAGCCGTTTCTAATAAAAGGGGCATTAGTGTCATCTGGAATTACCGCTGCCAATGCAACAGAGCAGTTTGGGATGCTTGCAGGAATTGCGTTAACTATCGGTTTCTTTCCGGCATTCATTGCTCATTCCTTTATGACAATGCTGATTCCGACCGTTTCAAAGGCTTATGCAGACAGAGACTACTTGCATTTGCAGAATTTGCTTAAACAGGTGATGCTGATAACTCTTGGGTACGGATCCGTTGCTGTAAGCATCTTCTACTTCTATGCAGAACCGCTGACAATGAAATTCTTTCACTCATCACAAGCAGCTTCGATTGTACAGTTACTGTGGCCGTATTTCTTCCTCCATTATTTTACGATTCCAATGCAGGCATTCCTGATTGGGTTAGGCCTTTTAAAGGATGCCGTTTTCCACTCTATATGGGCTACAGTGTTTTCGTATACCGCCATCTATTATCTTGGCTCGTTAAGCCATTTGCAGATGGGAGGAATAGCAATCGGCATGAATTTAGGTGCAGTTATATTAGCCCTGCTCCATTATTTGACCATTTGCAAAAAAATCGGCTTTTCGATTTGGCTTTCACCAGGTAAACAAGTACATCAATAAAAATTTCTTTTAAAAAAAATTTTTTTGAAAAAAGTGTAGGGGTTGAAGGATGCCGTTTCGTTTATTGTATAGGAAAGCGTCCTAGGGGAAGGAGGACAATGATGAAACCCCTAAACAATAAATATTCAGGTGATTGTAAAGAAACCTGTTATGAAGAAATAATTAAAGAACATGGAAATGCTATATATGCCTATATTTTTTCATTGGTCAAACATAAAGAACTAGCTGAAGACATTTACCAGGAAGTACTCATATCCTCTTATCTGTCGTTTTCTTCCTTCGAAGATTACAGCAAAGCAAAAAGCTGGCTGTACAAAATAGCAATAAATAAATGCCGTGATTATTGGAGAAAAGAAAAGACATCGAAGAAGTTCTGGGAGGAGACCGTATATACATACGTAAGGGATACTTCTGTTTCCCTGCCGCCAGAGGATACAATTATGAATAAATGTGCACATGAGGAAATGATTGATACATTAGAAGAGCTGCCGCCAATGTATAAGGAGCCACTTCTATTATTCTATTATCATAACAATACACTGCTTGAAATTAGCGACAAAACAAAAACGCCCCTTTCAACTGTGAAAACACGAATGAAAAGGGCAAAAGAACAGCTTCGTCCTAAAGTAAATAAACTGGTTTCCATTTAGTATGGAAACCTTTTTTTATCTTCAATCTTCCCGCTGCTTGTTATAATAGTTAACCGAATACATGGCACCTTCACTGACCATATTGTTATCCCCAATATCTTGCGGATCAGGATTGCCGGTTTTTACCATAAGTGGCTCGTCCTGTTTGGAGTTAAACTTCTGAGTGACTCGCTGCATCATTTCTTTCCCTTTTGAGGTAAAAAGAAGGTAACTCCCAACTCCTGCACCAACAACAGCTAATGTACGCATCGTTTTCATTATTCATCCCTCCGATAAGTTTGTCCAAAATTTTTACTAGTCTTTATTTACCCAAGAGTAGCTGAAGGGAAACCTGCCTATACATTTAAGTTTTTTTTCCACCAAATGAGGGAAAGATAAGAAAAAACGTGATCGGAGTGATCTTTTTGAAAAAGTATCACATGAGCAACTGGGTATGGTATGCACTTGAAAAGATGGAAGAGATCGATCAAATAGAGGCAGAACTGAATTTACAGATGGAAGACTGGGGTAAAATCATTAATGAGAAAAAAGGTAACTATTTAGAGATGGACACCTCAATAATTGGCAAGGAATCATTGAGCGGGTCCCTTATCTATAATCGAAAGATCGAGGAACGAGGCGATTATGAGCTGTTTTACTTCTTTATATGCGGCAATACGCTTATAACATTGGACTATCATGATAACAGCCTCCATCTAAAAGACAGGACTACTATTATTCGTGCGGCAAAAAACGCAGAGTCCTCTGTTGATGGCTTTATGGTGATACTTGGCAATATTATGACAGACATTTTGTATCATATTGATGCATATGAGGAAAAGCTTGATGAGCTAATTTGGGATGTAAAAGAAAAAAACAGTACAAATACATTAGATAAGATTTATCAGTCTCGCCATGAAATACTTATTTGGAAAAACGTAATGATGCCGTTTTTAGAGCTGAAGTTTGCGATAGAGGAAGCATTTGGTGATGCTGTGAATAATGGCAGAGATTATAAGCGTGTTTCTAAAAGAATTCAAAGAGGCCTTACTTTAGTAGATGAATATGAAAAGGAATTAAATAATCTCGTCCACTTTGAAGAGGTTGTTTCCCAGCACCGCGGAAATGAAATTATGAAGACATTAACGGTTTTTACTGCCCTTTGCACGCCAATCATGGCACTTGGAGCATTATGGGGTATGAACTTTAAATACATGCCTGAGCTTGATTGGAAATACGGCTATACTATTTCCCTAGCCTTAATCGTCCTGACTACTGTCATTATTTATGCTTATTTGAAAACACGGGGCTGGATGGGCGATCTTTTAAGAGCCAAAAAGAAAAATTCTTTTTTTCAGTAGCATGAAGGCACAATAGACGGCAAATAGTAAATTACATATAATAATATTAGTAAGTTATTATCCGCGAAAGCTACTCTAAGGAGGATATATGGAAGGTTCTAAATATTGCAGTGAGTCGCTCGTTATAAAAACGAGCATTGTTTTCCCTACAGATACGAACACATACGGTACTTTGTTCGGAGGGAAACTGATGGCATACATCGATGATACGGCTGCTATTGCTGCCATGAGACATGCAAGAAAACATATTGTAACAGCCTCGACAGATTCAGTCGATTTTCTTCATCCAATTCAAGAAGGAAATTCAGTTTGCTTAGAAGCATTTGTCACTTATACAGGAACATCCTCTATGGAAGTGTTTGTAAAGGTGACAGCAGAAGACTTGCTGTCAGGGGAAAAGAATCTCTGTGCTCTCAGCTTTTTAACTATGGTCGCTATAGATGAACATGGCAAACCGACAGCGGTGCCGCAGGTTGTCCCGCAAACAGAAGAAGAAATCAGTCTGTTTGAATCAGGTAAAGTGCGTGCCCAGATGAGAAGAAACAGGAAAGCAGAAACACAGGAGCTTGCTCGGAAATATAAGTCAAAATGACGTTAATCTGCCACTCAAAAGGCATGACCTGACAGGTAATGCTGTCGAAATTGGCAAATTATTTTCCAGGAAATGATGATATTTCTGGAATGATGTCTTTTTTGCCTTCCATTGTCTTATCTAGGCGAAATGTGAAATGGCATCCTCATTTAGAGGATGCCATTTTTTTTATTGAAATTATTTGCATAATTTTCTCGAGGTTTACTAAAACAAGGCTGCATAAAATCAGCATTACCCCAATAAGCATGACTGGATGAACAATTTCCTTATAGAAGAGGCGGCCGATAGTTAAGGCGATTAGCGGCGACACGTACAGCCATGTCGAAGGTAGAAACGCATTCGTTTTTGCTACAAGATAATAATAGATTGTATGGGCAATCATGGACCCTGCTAGAGTTAAATAAACAATAGATAAAAAACCCGGCATCGTTATAGCAGGTGCTGTTTCTCCAGTGAATAAGGATAAAAGCAGCAACAGCAGCCCTCCGTATATCATTTGTACAGCATTTAAAGCCATTGGGCTTTCTTCTTTGAAGGTTTCAACGGTCTTTCCAGAATAGATGGAGCCTGCTGCATAGCCAATTTGACCAATAAGGATGATTCCACACCCGATAATCCAATGGATGTCCCAAGCAATCGACAATCCTGGCAGAAAGAGACATACTACCCCGAGAAATCCTAATAGGACACCACAGATACTTGCTTTAGTAATTTTAACCCGCAAAAGGGCAGTCTGAATTAGGATAATCATGATTGGTGCTGAAGCAGACAAGACGGCTGCAATTCCTGAGGAAATAAATTGTTCGGCCCAATATAGACAGGCAAAGGTAATGAAAGTTAAAGATAATCCTGTAAGCATAAGCTCTTTGCGCCAAAGGAGCTTCCATGTCGTCTTTTTTCGGGCAAGCAATAATACGTAAAGAATGGCACCTGCTGCCATAAAGCGTATTCCAGCCGACAGGAATGGTGGAAAGCCTTCGTCGACACCTACCTTGATAGCTAAGAATGTTGTTCCGAAAATAAAACACATCAGACTGTATAAAAAAATGGTCATCATAATCCCTCCTGCCCTAATTGTAAGCCAGACAGGACAGACCAGATGAATTCATGTAGAACAGATTTAAGGAAATGGTACAATAATAATAAGTAGGAGGGGTTGGAAATGGTTATAAAATCGGAACATACTGCACTATACAAGCAAGTTTATGAATATATGCTGACCCGTATTCAAACAGGAGAGTGGGAAAAAGACAGACGGCTTCCCTCGGTAAGAAGTCTTGCAGAGCTGTTGGGGGTTCACCGCTTGACCATCTTAAAAGCGTATCAGCTTTTAAAGGAGGAAGGTCATGTTTATGCAAAGGACAAAACAGGCTATTATTGTAAAAATAGTAATCTTTTAAGCGGGCCAGGAGAACAGCCTGCCATCTACTCTTATATACAGAACAGCATCTTGTCAGATATTCATCGTGAGCAAACCTTTTTTAAATTTTCTGCTGCTGTCATTGACCCGACTTTATTGCCAAACAGATACCTATCTCAGCATGCAAAGGAGATATTCGATAAATATCCTCATTTGCTAGGCACATATGCACCCGTAAAGGGAGATGAAGAACTGATTGCAGGTTTGTCAGCTTATTTTCAAAAGTATGACCGATTGTACATACATGAGGATTCAATTATTATCACATCCGGAGCACAGCAGGGCATTGATATTATTGCCAAGGTATTCGTTCAGGCACATGATCATGTGCTGATTGAAAGCCCAACATACAGTGGAGCAGCAGATATATTTGTAAACAGAGGCGCAAAACTAATTCCTGTTCCGATAACCTCAGCAGGTTTTTGTCTTGAGGAAGTAGAATTACTTATGAAGAAGCACAAGCCAAAGCTTTTCTATACAAATCCAACTTTTCATAATCCGACAGGCTATACGGTTCCGACTGAGCAAAGAAAGCAGCTTGCAGAGCTTGCCGAAAAATATCAATGTATTATTTTAGAAGATGATTCTTTCCATGAAATCTATTTCCACGAACCGCCGCCGCCGCCGATTTTCTCTTATGATACAGGAGGATATGTCATCTATTTACGAAGCTTTTGCAAATACATGGCTCCAGGATTAAGAATATGTGCGATGGTTGCCCATCCGAGTTTAACGAAATGGCTCATTAAAGGAAAGGCGCTCGCAGATAACGGAACACCATTGCTTAACCAAAAGGCCTTTTTATTTTATCTTACTTCGGATAGAGTCCGTACACATATGGAAAAACTGAGGATAGCTTTGCAGATAAGAAAGGAGACAATGGAAGAGGAACTAAAGGGTTATTTCAAATGGGACAGTCCAGGCGGAGGTCTTAATTTATGGGTTCGCCTTCATGATGCCATTGATAAAACCGCGTTGAAAGACAAGGCGCTTGAAAGTTCTGTTTCCTATGTACCAGGTTATATTTGTGATCCTCTTGAAAGAGATATTCCATATATAAGGCTCAGCTACTCCTACTTAAATGAGCAGGAAATCAAGAATGGAATGGAGCTTCTAACGAATATTTATGATTCCTTGACTAACGGAATGGATGATAAACCGAACAGGAGGTTATAATGGCAGAACTGGCTTATTATGTTGTGACAAGAAGAATTGAGTTCAACATGCAGGTTATAGATGAAGTAGAAAAATGCTTGATTCTATCGAGTGACAAAATCAAGACTGAAAATGCAGCCTTTTATTTAGAATCTGTTTATGACATATCTGTTAAAAAAACAAATAACCTCTATCAAATTCTTTATTTGCATACAAATAAAGGTGTTTTCTCTTTTATTGTTAAAGAAGATCCAGCTGACTTCATCCGTCAAGTGAAGGGGAAATTAAGAAAATAAAAAATGCTGCCGAAAAGCAGGCAGCATTTTTATTAGTCCTTGCTTGAGAGAATCCCAAAAATTCGCAAGATGTTGATGAATAGGTTAACAAAATCCAAATACAGATTCAATGCCATTAATGGAACCTGCTCTGCAGTTACGCCATAATGCTTCATTCTATTAAAGTCGTACAGCACATATCCACTGAATACAAGCACGCCGATAAAGGAATAAGCAAGCATTGCTGTTGAGCTGATTGGCCAGATTATGTTGAAAATTCCAATGACGATTAATGCCAGCAAGGCTGCCATCAGCATGCCGCCAAGGAAGGACAGGTCACGTTTTGTCGTTGTTGCATAAACAGCCAGTCCAGCAAATACAATCGTTGTTGTTCCTAATGCCATAATGACGACATTCGCGCCTATTGTAGAAACATAATGGGACACGATTGGATATGTTGTAATACCTGAAATAAAGGTAAAGGCATAAAGGAAGGAGTATGACATAGACTTTCCTCTTCTCAAGAAGAAAGCGATAAAGAGCAATACGAGCTCCAATATAGCCAATGGTAAAAACAGAGAAGCTGGAACGAAATTCCCTGCTAAAGTACCGATAGTAGCAATTCCTAATGATAAGGCAAATGTCCTTAACACGGCAGGTAAATGATCCGTTTTCATACTATGTGTGTACATAAAGTCACTCCGTTGATATTATTTTAATATTTTTACGTTTAATAGCGGAGAAGGTTTCAAAAAAGCATTAATTTTCTTCTTCTCTGACGCGATCCTTCTTTAAAAGATCGCGGATTTCCATCAACAGCTCTTCCTTCGCATCAATGGAAGGGGCTTTTTCTTCAGCCATTTCTTCTTTCTTCTTTTTAAACTTGGAAAGCAGCTTAATAACCATAAAGATGGAGAAAGCCACAATAAAGAAATCTAGAATTGTCTGGATGAATTGTCCGTAAAGCACAGTTGCTTTACCGTATGTTATTTTAAGATTTGTTAAGTTAACACCGCCGAGGAGGACCCCGACAATAGGCATAATAATGTCATTTACGAGAGAGCTGACAATCTTGCTGAATGCTCCGCCGATGATAACACCGATTGCTAAGTCAATCACATTGCCTTTGACCGCAAAGGCTTTAAATTCTTTCCACATTGTTAAACTCCTAACTTTATTTTCGTTTTTAAATCTAGTAACGGATGCTGAATGAGCGGAAGTGCTCAGGCTCTTGCTCCGTAATATCGAATTGATGGACAGCCGCAAAGCGGTTTCCCTTTTTTATGTCGTCTATAAAAGAGGCTAGTGTCTCCTTTGGTCCTGAGATAACTGCTTCAACAGAACCGTTGTCTTTGTTTCTGACCCAGCCGTTTACATTATATTCGATTGCTTTCATTTGTACAAAATAGCGAAAGCCGACTCCTTGAACCTTTCCAGTGATGGCAAGATGATATTGAATCATAATAATTATTCCTTCCATTATTGTTTTTAGGAATGCTAACTATAGGATAACATAAAAGTGAGCTCGGCCAAATCGGGACTTGGCATATGTTGAAATTGCCAATTCAAAAGGTTTGCAAAGATGGAAAAACCTAGATTTGTAGAAAGGAAGCCATTTTGTTAATATTAATAAGTACGTCTAATAAAGCAAATTAAATAAAGCAAATTACGTGTTTTTAAAATCAGGAGAAAATAATGAAACCATATATATACATTAGCATGCTTATACTGTGTGCTGTTTTAATTGTCGTTGGGACAATCCAATATAGTATTAACAAGAATAAAGAGAGTGAAGCTTCTGCTAAAGCAAGTGAAACTAAAAAAATCAATTGGATTATAGAAAATGCCATTTCGTCTATAACAATCAAAGAAGATAATGAAGTATATGAAGCATACTTGATCGGCGATGAAACAGAGAAATATACGCTAGAAGAAGACAATTTTCTTGGTGACAAGGATGATACCATTGTCGAGGGGGCTTTTTCGCTGTATTTAACAGCAGAGTCAGAAGATGATACAAAAGAATATAAACAAGTGATTAAGCTCAGAAATCCGCTTATCTTTAACACAAAAAATAAAAATATCAGTACTTATACTGTAAATAAGCATAGTATTATTGCAATCTATCAGACGAAGTCTAAGGATAATACAGTTGCCTCTTTGTATGCAGTTGACGATGGGGAGCTTACATCCCTTACTACAACTGAAATTCCAGTGTTAAAACGGAAAATAAAGAGCATCCAGCAAAATTACTTGCAAACAGCAGAAAAAAAGCAGGATAACGTATATGAAGTGACTTCATGGACATTAGATTCAGGCCGTCTTCAGCTCAAAGAGGCAGACAAGACGTCCATTGACAATGAAAAGGCTATAGAGAGATGGGTGGAGGAAGAAGACTATTATTTGCCGTTCAAAAATCTCACTATATCCAAAGATATTTTGACTATAGCAGAACAGGGGATGCTGATGGGAAGCCAGTATCCGATTGGTACAAGTATTAGCGAAATAACAAAATCAAATGATGAATATATAAAAACAGAGCAAAATGATGGATTAATGATGGTCGAATATCCAGAAGTTACCTACTATTATGATGGGAAGACAAAGCAGGTAAACTCTATCGCCATTCCCGGCATGCGTTTAAAGGCCGACATGTCTGCAGTCAATAAGGCATTAGGCAAGCCGGAAGCCATCGCAGCAAACAAAGAAAATAACGGTTATATTGCCACATATTCGGCTAACCATTATGAAATGAAGTTTATTCTTGACAGCAATCAGCATGTCCAGTCGATTCAGCTTGTGAAAAAACAGGACAGCAAATGAAAAAGAACCTAGCAGGTAGCTCCTGCTAGGTTCTTAATGTTGAGTTGGTTATATTAGAAAGCCCAATCTCCGTTACGGAAGACAGCTTCTGTTTTACCGTCAGCTGTAATACCGTCAATATCCATTTTGTCAGAACCAATCATGAAGTCTACATGCGTGATGCTCTCATTTAGGCCTGCAGAAGCTAATTCTTCGCTGGACATTGTTTTTCCGCCTTTAATACAGAATGCATAGGCGCTGCCGATTGCCAAATGGTTTGATGCGTTCTCATCAAACAATGTATTGTAATAAAGGATATTAGACTCTGAAATAGGGGAACGATGGGGCACAAGCGCCACTTCACCTAAATAGTGGGAGCCTTCATCTGTTTCCACAAGCTGCCGTAAAATTTCCTCCCCTTGTTCTGCCTTTACATCCACAATTCTGCCGTCCTTGAACGTAACCGAAAAGCGGTCGATGATATTTCCGCCGTAGCTTAGCGGCTTGGTGCTTGAAACAGTACCGTTTACACCTGTTTTGAATGGAACTGTGAACACTTCTTCTGTCGGCATATTTGCCATGAACTCGAAGCCTTTTTCATTAACACTTCCAGCTCCGCACCATAGATGGTTTTCGGGAAGCTCAATTGTTAAGTCTGTTCCAGGTGCTGTATAGTGCAGCTTTTTGTATGACTTGCTGTTTAAGTAATCTACTTTTTCATGAAGATTTTTATCGTGCTGCTTCCATGCCTCGATTGGTTCGTCTTGGTCCACTCTTGATGCTTTGAAGATAGCATCCCACAGCAGGTCAACACGCTTTTCTTCCGGCTCATTGGCAAAAACAGTGTTAGCCCATGCGACAGAAGGAACACCGATTACTGTCCAGCTGACCTTATCTGATTGCACATATTTGCGGAAAGTGCTTAATGCCTTTCCAGAAGCCTTTTGGAAGTTGGCAATTTTTTCAGTTGAAATGCCTTTAAGCAAATCAGGGCTAGAAGAGAGGACTGACATGAATGCAGCTCCGTCTTTGGCAAGCTCTTCTGTTTCTTTCGCTCTCCATTCAGGATATTCTAAAAATGCTTCACTTGGTGCAAGCTCGTACTTCGTTCTTGTAACGATGTCGTCCGTCCAATTTACAACGACATTTTTAGCGCCTGCTTCATATGCTTTTCTGACAACAAGACGAACAAATTCAGCTGCATCGATTGTTGTATTTACGACTAAAGTCTGTTCCGGCTGAATATTGACGCCAACTTTCACTGCAAGTTCTGCATATTTTTCTAAATTTTGTTGAAATGTACTCATGACCCATTCTCCTTTATTAAGAGCTAGTATGTAATGATTGCCTATTTTGGAATTTTAGAAAAGCCGTTCCACTTTATCAGTATAATGTATGACATAGGAAATCCTTTCATCCATTGTAGCTTGTTTATACATATAAATAAACTGATTTGTCTAATAGTTGCAGATTTATTTGTTGATGAAAGCTATGTTCCGATAATGCTTTTGCACAAACTCACTCTTATAATCGCAACAGAAGGCGTCACCTCCAGGTTTTTGCTATAATATAAAGACTATTACGATTCGGAGGAAATCATGAACCCATCTTTAAAAGCTGTTATTTTTGATTTTGACGGAGTTATTGCTGATACTGTGCATCTTTATTATGAGGCAACAAAAAGAGTTGCTGATGAGCTGGAGGTGTCCTATACAATGGAAGATAATCTTCGTTTTCAGGGGATACCAAGAAAAATATTAATGGACGAGCTTGCCAATAGATGTGCAAGAGAAGTGACAGAGGAGGAGAAACTGTTGCTTGGCAATAAAAAAGGGGAATACTACCGAGAACTGATTACCGGCTTTACGAAGGACGATATGCTTCCAGGCATGTATGAATTCTTGTTTAGTCTGAAGGAATCGGGCATCAAGATGGGGATTGCCTCCTCAAGCTCCAATGCTCCATTTCTTTTAGAGAAATTCGGTATCAAGGATTGGTTTGGGTGTATCGTTGATCCTCATAAGCTGAAAAAAGGCAAGCCAGACCCAGAAATATTCCTTACAGCAGCAGATTGCCTTGGTATTCCCTATGACTGCTGTGCTGCAGTGGAAGATGGTGAGGCAGGATTGCAGGGCATTATGGCGACACCAATGTTCTCTGTGAGCATCGGAAGATCAGTTGAATTAAAGCAGGCGGAGTGGAATGTGCCAAGCACGGATCATTTGACCCTTGATGAACTGCTGCGCAGGTTTGCAAACAGATAAAAAAAATCCAGCAAGCATAGACTTTGCTGGATTTTTCTATTTATTGTCTTCCTCGGCCCACTTCTTTAAAGCAGCTTCAGCTCGGTTCTTCAGTGACAAAATATCTTCCTCTACTTTAAGGATATTTTGCTTTTTTTGTTCAATCAGCTTCAGTTGCTCTAATGTTGTTTCTAAAATTTTCTCTAGCTTTTCTCTTTGCAGATTCGTTCCCTTTACTTGGCGGTAATCTAGCTTTTGCAGCTCTAAAGCATCACTTAAGGCAATGAAATCCTGGAGCTCCTGAAGAGAAAAACCGAGAACATCCTTAGCATTCGTTATTTTTTTTAACAGTGACACATGTTCTTCTGTATATAAACGGTATCCGCCATCGCTTCTTTGTGGAGAAGGAATTAATCCTATCTGCTCATAATAACGAATGGTCCGCTTCGTTAATCCGCTCATTTTTGCTACATCATCAATTTTTAGCAGTTCCATAGCTCTTGCTCCTTTTAGATAATGCTCCCATTCAGGCAGCAGTATTGCGTTAAATCTTACTAATAACTTTGGCATATTAAAAAGAAAAGAGCAAGTGATTCACTGACAAACATTAACGTTGACGTAAACGTTAATTAGGTCTATACTTTTATTTGGATTATTAAATGTATTAAATTATAAAAAGAAGGTTGATATGAATGAGCAGGGAGACTGTTACGTCATTAGAAACACCAAACAAGCAGCCGCTTGTTATATGGGTCATCTTTTTTGCAACCATCATTTCCTTTATGGGACTTGGGCTGGTTGATCCAATCCTGCCAGCGATTGCTGTGCAATTGGATGCGACACCAAGCCAGGTGTCTTTATTGTTTTCCAGCTATAACTTGATTACAGGAATTGCTATGCTGATTACAGGAGTGGTTTCAAGCAGAATTGGTATAAAGTGGACGTTGTTGACAGGAATTTTGTTTACAATTGTCTTTGCTGGATTAGCTGGATCGTCTAACGGTATTTGGCAGATTGTCGGTTTCCGCGGTGGATGGGGACTTGGGAATGCTTTATTTATCGCAACAGCGTTGTCCGCTATCGTAGGCCTGTCAACTGGTGGAACGGCAAAAGCGATAATTTTATATGAGGCAGCCATTGGACTGGGGATCTCAGTAGGACCTCTTCTAGGAGGAGAATTGGGTTCCATTTCGTGGAGAGGCCCATTTTTCGGTGTAAGCATATTAATGATTATTGCGTTTTTGGCATTATTGCTGAAAATGCCTAAATTAGAAAAGCCGAAGGTAAAAAGCTCTGTATTAGATCCGATCAAGGCACTTAAATACCCAGGCTTATTTCGGTTAGGCCTGACTGCCTTTTTATACAATATTGGATTCTTTACATTGATGGCGTACTCACCATTCGTAATGGAATTAGATGAACATGGTTTAGGATATGTCTTCTTAGGGTGGGGATTATGTCTCGCAATTACATCAGTCTTGATTGCGCCAAGGCTGCAGGAAAAATTCGGTACAATTAAATCCATGACTGCTATGCTGCTGTTATTTGCGCTGACTTTACTTACGATGGGTATTTGGACAGACAGCAAGGAAGTGGTTATCTTATCTGTTATTGTGGCAGGTCTTTTCTTAGGCACAAATAATACACTGATTACTACAGCCGTTATGGAGGTTGCTCCTGTTGAAAGAGCTACAGCCTCAGCTGCTTACAGCTTTGTCCGCTTTTTTGGTGGTGCGGTTGGTCCATGGCTTGCAAATAAATTGGCAGAGGTTTATTCACCTCATGTGCCGTTTATAGTTGGAGCAGTGTTTGTATTGCTTGCGATGGTAACTGTTGCAACAGGCAGAAAACATCTTCATCACGTGGACCGGATTTCTCATTAAAAAAAGTAGACCATAGGGTCTACTTTTTTTATTTATCTTCATCCTTATTCATAGCGGCCTTTAATAAATCACCAAGGCTGTTACCGAAGCTTGCATCCTTCGTATACTTTTGCACAAGTTTGCGTTCTTCCTTTTTGCTGACGGATTTTTTACGGTCAGCAGCCTTTTCAACTACATTACATGAGCGGCATTGGAAGTATGTTCCTGCTACTCCGTTATGAATTTCCATTTTCTTATGGCATTGCGGGCAACGCTTGTTGGAAAGCTTAGGGTCCTTCCGTTTGCTGAAATTGCAATCCATGCTTGAGCAGACAAGAAGTTTGCCGTTTTTCGTGTTTTTCTCTTTCAAGAAAGATCCGCACTCAGGACATTTTGATCCAGTCAGATTTTGGATTTTATAGGCTTTATTGCTATTTTTGATTTCCAAAATAAACTGCTTTGTCTGTTGCTTGATTTCCTCCATGAATTTATCTGGATTTGCTTTGCCTTTTGCAATATCTTCTAATTTTTGCTCCCATTGTGCTGTCAGCTCAGGCGACGTCAAGTCATCATTGACAAGTTCAAGGAGTTGTTTACCTTTTTGAGTTGAATAAAAGCGGCCGTTTTGTCGTTCTACAACCTCTGTGGCGACAAGACGCTCAATAATTTCTGCTCTTGTTGCTGGTGTACCAAGTCCGAATTTCTCCATTTTCCCGAGGATATCAGCCTCACTGTAGCGAAGCGGCGGCTCTGTCCACTTTTGTTCGCTTTTTATAGAATGAACACGGACCTCCTCACCTTGCTTCACGGAGCTTAGCAGAGGATTGTTTGCAATTTTTGCACCTGTTAATACTTTAAAGCCTGGTTCGATAACATTCGTATCGTGGATGACAAATTGATGTTCGCCAATTGTCAGTGTTGTCGCAATAACCTCATATCTATGCTTCGGATAGAACAGGCATAAGAATCTTTTCACAATTAAATCGTAAATTTTCTTTTCGTCTCCATCAAGCTTGTGTAGGAATACTGGCTGTTCTGTCGGAATGATGGCATGGTGATCAGAGACCTTGTCATTATTAAATATATTAGGAGCTTCCACTTTGCCTTTTTTAACAAGCAGCTTTTGAGTTTCTTCTTTATAAGCGGCTGACACGCTTTGCAGTCTGTCAAACATCGTATCCTTCATATCTGTAGTTAAGTAGCGGGAATCTGTCCTTGGGTATGTCACTAATTTATGCTGCTCATACAGCTTTTGAAGGACATTTAATGTCTTTTTCGCTGAGAAGCCGAAAATCTTATTCGCATCGCGCTGTAGTTCTGTTAAGTCATACGGTAGCGGATGGTGTTCTGTTTTCTCTTTGCGTGTCATGGAGACAACTTTTGCTTGTTTATCTTTTGTACTGTTAATAATGGCTTCCATTTGTTCTTTTGAGAAAACTCGCTTTTCGCCATTCTTTTCATAGTGAGCAGTTGATTCACCGATTCTTGCACTAATTGTCCAATATTCTTTTGGAACGAATGCTTGAATTTGTTTCTCTCTTTCAATAACTAGAGACAGAGTAGGTGTCTGCACTCTTCCTGCAGAAAGCGGGTCATTAAACTTTGTTGTTAAAGCTCGGGATACGTTTAAGCCAATCAGCCAATCAGCTTGTGCTCGGCAAACAGCGGAAGCATAAAGCCGGTCGAACTCTTTGCTTGGCTTTAAGCTGCGGAAACCGTCAAGGATAGCTTTGTCAGTCTGAGAAGAAATCCAGAGACGCTTCATCGGTTTTTGGAAGCGGATTTTATCCAATATCCATCTCGCAACTAATTCTCCTTCACGCCCAGCATCTGTTGCAATGATGCACTCTTTAATGTCTTTTCTTTTAGCAAGCTGTTCAATCGCCTTATATTGGTGGCTAGTTTGCTTCATAACTTTAAGATCCATCTTTATAGGAATAATTGGCAAGTCGTCTAAATTCCAAGTTTTATATTTAGGGTCATAATGCTCTGGCATCTTTAATTCAATTAAATGGCCTAATGCCCATGTCACAATATATTTGTCTGATTCTATATAGCTTTTCGCTGTCTTTTGGCATCCGAGAACTCTGGCAATCTCTCTGGCCACACTCGGTTTTTCACAAAGTACAAGTGATTTCATATTTGCTCCTTCCAGCACCTGTTTTTCTAATAAACAAGCTAAGTTAGCTTGCAATTTTTAGGTCTTATCAACAATAGTATACCATTTGTTGTAATGGAAGTGATAAAAGGGAGGTTGGTTATGAGGGAAGGGCAGCCGGCAAGGAGCCGGCTTGCCAAGCAGTCAGTCTTCTTCTATACGATTTTTAAATGCTTCTTGTGTGACGATAAATTCCTCGTCTTCAGGTGCATCCTCTGCATGTGTATGTTTTCTTACACCCTCTGGAAGCGGACCAGGATGATGTTTTTTCTTATGTTCGAAATCTTTTCCTCTTGCCATCATTACACCCCTTTCTTTTCTTTTATATTGTCCTGAAAAATAAGAATTCCTATTCTTGTACGAAACAATTTTTAAATGGATATTATCGAGCATTTTAAGATAGGTTGTAAGTTATAATAAAAATAAAGGAAAGGATGAGCAAATCATGGATTTCTCTACAATCGTTTCGGAAGACAAGATAAAAAGAGCGTATCAAGAAGGTGAATTTAATAATTTGCCGGGATTTGGTAAACCGCTGCCTAAAGACAGCTTGGCAGCAGTGCCAGAGGAACTGCGCATGGCTTACCGGATTTTGAAAAACAGCGGCTTTTCTCTGGAAGAAAATGAACTAAAGCAAGAGCTGCTTACAATAGAGAATCTCTTGAAGGCATGTGCTGATAAAGATGAAGCGGCCGAATTGCAGACGAAATATAACCAGAAGCAGATACAATTCCATAAAATGATGAAAAAACGGACAGGGAACAGCCATTCAAAACTTTTCGGCAGCTACCAGCAAAAGGTAGAAGATAGGCTGACCCGCTAAGTTCATACTCTGATGATGCTGAAATAGGCATCTTTTTTTTGTGTTTTAACAGTGTTCAAAAAAAGTTCACAAAAATCATATAAATAAAAATCACTTTTTTTCTAAAAATTTGCTGGGAAATGTCGAAGAAAAGGAAGAGAAAGTAATCAAACTGTAATGAAACAAAAAAGCAATAGTAATAAAAGATAGAAGAAATAAACTGTAAGATAGGTGGTTTTTATGGATAAAACATCATTAATTGGTATCATACTAGCAATCGTTGCAGTAGGGGTCGGAATGGTCTTCAAAGGGGTAAGTCCTTCCGTGCTTGCCAACCCAGCAGCCCTTCTGATTATCGTATTAGGGACTATAGCGGCAGTTGTCATCGCCTTCCCTACTAGTGAAATTAAAAAGGTTCCTAAATTATTTGGCATCATCTTTAAGGAACAAAAGGTTCCAGATACGAAGGAATTAATCCGCATGTTTTCTGAGTGGGCACAATTAGCTCGTAAAGAAGGTCTTTTGGCATTAGAATCAAAAACTGACGAAGTAGAAGACCCATTTTTGAAAAATGGCTTGTCTATGTCAGTAGACGGACAAAGTGCTGAGTATATTCGTGATGTTCTATCAGAAGAAATTGAAGCAATGGAAGAGCGCCATCAAGCTTCCGCATTAATCTTTACACAAGCAGGAACATATGCACCGACACTTGGAGTGCTTGGGGCCGTTATTGGTCTTATTGCTGCACTAGGTTATATGGATGATTCAGAAGGATTGGGACATGCAATTTCTGCTGCGTTCGTTGCAACAATGCTTGGTATCTTTACAGGGTACGTATTATGGCATCCATTTGCCAATAAGTTGAAAAGAAAATCAAAAATTGAAGCGAAACAAAAATATTTAATGATTGAAGGTATCCTTTCTATCCTAGAAGGGGAAGCACCACGTGTTATCGAACAAAAACTAGCATCTTATTTGCCGATTTCTGAAAGGAAAAAATTCCTAGAAGAACTGGAAGGCAGCGTGAGCGCTAATGAGTAAAAAAAGAAAGAAAAAGGAGCATCATGAGGAGCATGTAGACGAATCATGGCTTGTTCCATACGCAGATTTGCTGACACTACTGCTGGCATTGTTTATCGTTCTTTATGCAATGAGCTCTGTTGATCAGAAAAAGTTTGCTGCATTGGCAGAAGTTTTTAATCAAGAATTTCAAGCAGGTACTGGTATCTTTGAATATCCAAGTCCTACTCCTGTAGAAGTAGAAGAGAAGTCTGACTTAGATGAGAACAATAAAACCGAAGGTGACGCTGCAGAAGAAAAAACCTCTGCTAATAAAGAAGTGTCAGAAGAAGAGTTAACCGAAGCTCAGCAAAAGCAGGATCAAGAAGAATTGCAAGGTATTCAAGATAAAGTTAATAGTTATATAGAAAAGAACAATTTGGAGGACAAGCTGGAAACCTCGTTAACAGATGAAGGCCTGCTTGTTTCCATCAGAGATAATGTTCTGTTTGCCTCTGGTAGCGCCAATATCCGCGGAAAAGACGAACATCTAGTTTCCGAGATTTCTAAACTATTAGTTATGGACCCGCCGAGAAGCATCATAGTCAGCGGACATACAGACGATGTGCCAATCAAAAATTCTGAATTTGATTCAAACTGGGATTTAAGTGTTTCAAGAGCAATCAATTTCATGAAGCTGTTAATGGATAATAACAAGCTGAACCCAAGTTCCTTTAGTGCAAAAGGCTATGGAGAATTCAAGCCAATTGCCAGCAATAAAACAGAAGAAGGAAGAGAAAAGAACAGACGTGTTGAAATCTTAATACAGCCGAGAACCGTTTCAGAAGACTAGAGATAGTCTTCTTTTTTTTGTGAAAAAACAGTGAATTGGAAAAATTAGAAATTAAGACTTGTTCTCTAATTAACAAAAGTTTATAATATAAACAAAAGTTTAAAAAGCTGATACATACTGTTCGGGGGTGAAAATATGAATGAAAAAGAGATTACCATTTTGCAGCTTATCCAAGAGAACCCTTTTCTAACACAAAATGAACTAGCAGAAAAAACAGGGTTATCCAGATCAGCGGTTGCCGGGTATATTTCTGCTTTAACACGTGAAGGAAAACTTCTTGGGCGTGCTTATGTTTTGCCGCAGAAAAAAGAAGTTATTTGCATTGGTGGAGCTAATATTGACAGGAAGATTCAAGTGGAGGAAAGAATTAAGTTTGGAACCTCCAACCCTGCCAGCACCAGTCAGTCCTGTGGCGGGGTTGCCCGGAATATTGCGGAGAATCTTGGCCGGCTTGGAATGGACAGCTCCTTATTGACTATGGTTGGAGCAGATCATGGCGGGGATTGGATCATCGATTATACGAAGCTCTATGCTGATATGAAGCCGACTATTATCTCAGAAGAGTATGCAACAGGCACTTACACTGCTCTTCTTGATGTAGAAGGGGAGATGACTGTCGCTTTAGCTGATATGTCGATATACGACAGTATGACACAAGACGTTATTGAAAAACGCTGGGGGCATATTGCGTCATCTGAATTGATTATATTAGACACTAATTTCCCTGCAGACGTGCTAGAGCAAATCATTGTCAGATGCAGGAAGGAAAATCTCCAGCTTTGTGTTACTCCAGTTTCTTCTCCTAAAGTGAAGAAGCTTCCAAGTGACTTAAGAGGGGTGACATGGCTGATTGCCAATAAGGACGAGGCAGAGGCATTGTCAGAAATGAAAATCTATGAAGAAGGAGACTTCTTTAAAGCAGCTGAAATCATCATGAAAAAGGGTGTTGAACGGGTTGTAATTACCCGTGGTGACAAGGGCTTAATATTCTTTACGAAGCTTGGAGAAGCCGGTGTTATTTTGCCGCCTCCTGTTGAGGTTGCAGATGTAACAGGTGCAGGAGATTCTTTAGTTGCCGGAATCATGTACTCGTATTTAAAAGGATTAAATACGGAAAACTCCTGTAAAATTGGGGTTGCCTGCTCATTAATGACACTGCAATCACATGAAACAGTCAACCCGTTATTAAATCAGAAGAAATTGCAAGACACGTTCAAAAAATACTTTGATTAAAGGAGATATTATAAATGAAAACAGAATGGCTAGAGTATTCAGTAGAGGTATTAGAAGCAAAGAAGAACAATAAAGCGATTGTAGCCCTTGAGTCGACAATCATTTCACATGGTATGCCTTATCCGCAAAATGTGGAGACAGCGAAAGAAGTAGAGGATATCATCCGCAAAAATGGAGCAGTTCCAGCAACGATTGCCATTATTGACGGAAAGATTAAAATCGGGCTTTCAGATGATGAAATTGAATTTTTGGCGAAAAGCGATGATATTGAGAAAGCAAGCAGAAGAGATTTGCCATATTTGATTGCCAATAAGAAAAATGGTGCAACTACTGTTGCTGCGACAATGATCTGTGCTGAGCTTGCCGGGATTGAAGTGTTCGTTACAGGAGGCATCGGGGGAGTCCACCGTGAGGCAGAACAGACAATGGACATATCTGCTGATTTGCAGGAATTGGCTCACACAAGTGTGGCAGTTGTGTGTGCAGGAGCAAAGTCAATCCTTGATATCGGCTTGACACTTGAGTATTTAGAAACATTTGGTGTGCCGGTTGTTGGATATGGCACTGAAATATTGCCGGCATTCTATACAAGAACAAGCCCATTTAATGTAAACTTCCGTATTGATGAGCCAGGTTTGGCGGCTGACATGATTCGTACGAAATGGGAGCTTGGCTTAAAAGGCGGTGTGGTAATTGCTAATCCGATACCAGAAGAGGATGCAATGGAAGAATCCTATATAACGAACATCATTGAAACTGCATTGAATGAAGCAAAAACAAACGGCATCAGCGGGAAAAATGTTACACCATTCTTGCTTAGCAAAGTAAAGGAACTGACAGAAGGATCAAGTCTGACAGCTAATATCGCATTAGTGAAAAATAATGCTGAGGTCGGCTCTAAGATTGCTGTTGAACTAAATAAATAATAAATGACTGGCAAAAGGCTATATGGTGCTTTCTTTAACAGGGAAGCTTCCATATGCCTTTTTTTTAGGAAACGATTCCAAAAGCCTTGTCATTAATCTGCAGATGTCTTCTTGAATTTAATGAATTCTAAGTAGCATGAGAATTCTTCCTTTGTAATTCCTTCTTTTATAGCATCTTCTACTAAATTAATCCATTCTGAATCTAAGTATTCCGCCCCGTTAGAATTTGTTTCGAGGAGTTCTTCCACATGAGTATCAAGCGTGGTAGCAAGCTTTGAAAGGACCTGTAAAGAGGGATTCTTTTGGATGCCTCGCTCAATATAACTCAAATAAGACTTCGAAACACCTGCACGGTCAGATAGCTCGTTAATGGAATAGCCTTTTTCTAACCGCAGTCTTTTTAGTGCAGCACCAACCATATAGAATAATCTCCTTATGTATTATTAAACACATTTTCATTATAACGAACGAATTGTTCAATAAAAAATACAAAAAAGCTAGCATTCACGAGAAAATTCGAGAAAAAGAACGATAACCGTTCTCTAAAGAGAAAAAATAGCGGATTTTAGAATTTTCCAAAATGAGATAATTGAACTATACTAAACTCATCGGTTCGATAAAAAGAACGAAAAATCATTTAAAAAGAACTAATTTTGTTCATTCATAAAGCATATATTTGAAACTAATAGGTTAGCAGGTGGATTATGTATAGAAAAAACTGCGATAAGTGCAACAGACCATCTTACAGCAGCGCAGAAAGAGGGGAATGGTTCTGTCCGGTGTGCAACAATGACCTGACAAAATACCCATTTTTTGATGCAATGACCTTTGAAAAAATTCATATTAATTACTCTTTTAAAAAAGTATTGTCGTCCTATAGAAACCAATATATTAAAAAAGAAACCAGAGGATTCATGGGGGAGTTCGACAAAATATAACAATTCCCCACAAAATTAACGTTATATTGTAATAAGAAAAGGTATTGTTGTAGAAAAAAGTAGAAAAATATTTGGTAAAATGTATAAATTTCTTACAAAATTTTGCACATATGAAAAAAGAAAAGATATATAATTAAATGCATAAAAGATTGAAGGGCAAACCAATTCGAAAGATTGGGACGCAAAGTCACGGGTCTAATGTTTCTGAACAATGACAGCCGGACTGCCAAAGTACAAAGAAAAGTATTTTTGGGAGAGGGGCATAATTAAGTGATTGAAGAAAAATTAATGGTAGAAGAACTAGACACAGAATGGATTCAGTTAATGAAGGAAGCTAAAAGTATCGGGCTGGACATACAAGATGTGCGCAATTTCATCCATAACGATTAAGAGATTGCTTAATTAATATAGTATCCTAATGAGAACTCTGTACACCCTAAAGACAATATGAATGCATTCATTTAACTGCGCTTATAATTATTATAATATTCAGAATATTTAAGGGGCAAGAAAGTTATTTCTGCTCCCTTTAGGTGCATGTGTAAAATAAAAAAGACACAAAATATTTGTGTCTTTAAGTAATCTTATTTAAGCGAACTGTGAAAAGTTCTATTTTTTTTGTTCAATTCTCCATTTATTATACTCAAGGAATTCGCGAAACTCAGATTTGGAAACGCCTGAGTCCATTGCCTCTTTAACAATTTTCAGCCATTCTGAATCAAGATCATCTTTATTTTGCTGTTCATTAATTAGATGATCTACAGGAACATTAAAAACAGTAGCTATTTTTTCTAAAAACTGTATGGATGGATTTGACTGGAGATTCCGCTCCAAGGAACTTAAATAAGATTTTGCAACACCTGCTTGTTCAGCAAGTTCTGACAAGGACATTCTTTTTTCTAAGCGAAGTTTTTTTACACGATCACCGATCATACAGTCTCACACACCTTATCACTATATGTAATAATATCATAACAAATATAATCCAAAAGTTCCATATAAAGAACGAATTGTTCGATGGTTTTGTTAATATTACCAAAAAAAATTCATAAAATATACAATTATTCCTTATTTGCTGGTAATTTTAATGCTTCCACTTTTAATAAGAGCAGTGTTTATAAAGTGTCATCGTATCCAATACCCTGTTCTGTTAGCGTTTAAACCTTTTTTTATTATTATTTTATTTTTTTCGTATTTAGACAAGCTCGTATAAAAAAGGTAGAATAAAGGCGAAGATAGAGGAAGATTTGAGCGATGGTGATAAGGATGAATAAATACCTAATTATATTTGAAGAAATCGAAACAGCAATTAGAAACGGCAGTTATGCCCCAAACAGCATATTACCTTCTGAGAATGAACTGGCTGAACGCTATAACACTTCACGCGAAACAATTCGCAAGGCGTTGAACATTCTTGCTCAGAAGGGATATATTCAGAAATTGCGCGGCAAAGGGTCGCTTGTCCTGGATATGCAGAAACTGCAATTCCCAATATCCGGTCTTGTAAGCTTTAAAGAACTAGCAGAGAAAATGGGCTCCAGTTCGGTGACACATATTGAAAGCTTTGAAAGAAAGAACCCGTCACCTGTTCTTCAAAAGGAAATGAACTTGAAGAAGGATGAATCCATTTGGGAAGTTTTACGTATAAGGGAAATTAATAAAGAAAAGATTATCCTGGATAAAGACTATATTATTGAAAAATTTGTACCAGGTCTGACAAAGGAAATATGCAGACGCTCTATTTTTGACTATATTGAAAAGGATTTAAAATTGAAAATCGGCTTTGCGAGAAAGGAATTCACGGTGGAAACACCTACTGAGGAGGATTATCGCCTTCTTGATTTAGAGGGGTTTCAGGCCATTGTGGTCGTTAAAAACTATATTTATTTTGAAAACGCTGCCCTTTTTCAATATACAGAATCCAGACACAGGCCAGATAAGTTTCGATTTGTAGATTTTGCAAGAAGAAATGAATAAAATTTATTAAAGGATGTTTTATCTTGTCCAATAAGGGAACTTTATCTCTGAAATCAAAAATAGAAGGAGATGTTCCCTATATGAGTAAAATTGCAACATTAATAACTAATATGTTCGAGGATTCAGAGTATACGGAGCCGGCAACATCCTTCAAGGAAGCTGGCCATGAAGTAGTAACAATTGAACTCGAGGCCGGCAAAACGGTGACAGGCAAACAGAACAAAGCTGAGGTTAAGATTGATAAAGGCATTGATGAGGTTTCTGCAGGTGATTTTGATGCTTTATTTATTCCTGGAGGATTTTCTCCTGACCAGCTGCGCGGTGATGATCGTGTTGTTGCGTTTACAAAAGAATTTATGGACAGCAAAAAGCCAGTATTTGCAATCTGCCATGGTCCGCAGCTGTTAATCACAGCAAAGACATTAGAGGGCAGAAATGCTACCGGGTATAAATCTATCAAAGTCGATATGGAATATGCTGGTGCAACATATAAGGATGAAGAAGTTGTTGTATGCGGCGGACAGCTTGTAACAAGCAGAACGCCAGAAGATATTCCTGCTTTCACAAGAGAATCATTAAAGCTGCTCGAAAAATAAAGGTTTTTAAAAAAAGTGCCTGTTAGTTTACTAGCAGGCATTTTTTTTCGTTTTTGCTTATAATCTTGATAAAGATATGCAATAAAGAAAATAATAACATGCAGCTAAAAAAGGAGAATATTATTCATGATTGTACTGAAGTCAATGAGAGAAATCGAAAAGATGAAAGCGGCTGGCCGAATTTTAGCTGCCTGTCATAAAGAGATTGCAAAAATGATAAAGCCTGGGATTACTACAATGGAGATAGAAAAGTTTGTTGAGGGTTTCTTAAAGGAAAGAGGTGCTACGCCTGAGCAAAAGGGCTATCGTGATTACCCTTATGCCATTTGTGCAAGCATTAATGATGAGGTTTGTCACGGATTTCCTAGAGAGGAGGAGCTAAAGTCTGGTGATATTATCACAGTTGATATGGTTGTGAATTTACATGGAGGCTTGGCTGATTCTGCGTGGACATACAAGGTTGGAACAGTATCTGATGAAACGGAAAAGCTGCTGGAAGTTACAAAAAAGGCTTTGTATATTGGAATTGAGCAAGCGAAGATTGGCAACAGGATTGGTGATATTGGCGCTAGCATTCAACAATATGCAGAAGAAGAGGGATACTCTGTTGTAAGAGATTTCATCGGCCATGGTATTGGTGCTGTTATTCACGAAAAACCTGAGGTGCCTCATTTTGGCGAGAAAGGTAAAGGACCGCGAATTAAAGAAGGCATGGTTTTCACCATAGAGCCAATGATTAATATCGGAGCATATCCTGTCAAAATGGACGCAAATGGCTGGACTGCCCGGACAAAAGATGGTACATACTCCGCACAATATGAACATACAATAGCCATAACGAAGGACGGGCCGATTATCCTGACAGACCAGGAAGAAGGTATATAAAAAAGAGAAGGATAGCCTTCTCTTTTATTTTTTGCGGAGATTTCCCAATTCTTCTGCTAATGCTTGCATTTCATTCGGGCTGAAGGAATCTCTTTTCATGATATGATCATAAATTTCCTTCAGTTCTGTATACATTTCTTCATCGAAATGTGTTGGTTTAATCGCTCCAAGGTTCAGTACTTTCAGTTTTTCTTTTATTTGTTCAATCATGTATTCCACATTTTCAGTCGATTTAACATCTAAATTCAAAAGATATCTCTCCTTTATGCAGGCCTTGATTCATATTTAATCTATGTCCCACTTTTTTTTCTATCTTTTCATGTGTAAAGAGAAATGTCAATTTAATTTTGCCTTTTCAATTGGAAGTAAATTACGATAAGCTAAAAACAAAACATCTAAATGAAATGATGTATGTTCTAAATAAGTTGGAGGGAAAATAGGATGGAAGTTCGTGTGTTATTTATTTGCTTAGGAAATATTTGCAGATCACCAATGGCAGAGGCAGTATTTCGGGATCTTGTAAAAAAAGAAAATTTGCAGGACAGCATTACATGCGATTCAGCAGGAACTGGTGGATGGCATATTGGTAATCCGCCGCATAGAGGTACAAGGGAGATTCTAAAAAAGAATCTAATAAGTGATGCAGGAATACTAGCAAGGCAGCTTCATACAGCTGATTTAGAAAGCTTTGATTATTTAATAGCGATGGATAACAGCAATCGTGAAAATATCAGGCTTCTAAATGAGCAGCTCGAGGAAAATAAAGTTCATTTGTTGATGGATTTTGCCGAAATTCGGGTATATGATGAAGTGCCTGACCCTTATTATACAGGCAATTTCGATGAGGTATTCCAGATGGTAACGGTGGGCTGTCAAGGCTTGCTTCAGGATATTAGAAGTAAATACCATTTGTGATTGCCGCTAACTCTTAAAAGGAAGGAAGATGCATAATGGCACAGCTTAGCTTAGTAAAAGGACTTTTATTGGGCGGTTTGATAGGAGCTTCGTTGAGTATGCTTGATAAACGGACAAGGAAGGCTTCCGTGTACAATATGAAGCGCTTAACGACTTCAATCACTGACTTTGACACGATGTCTTCGAGCATTACAGAAACTTCTGAGAAGGTGAAGCAAACAGCAGAGAAGGTCTCCAATGATGTGGCTTTCATTTTGGATAAGGTAGAAGAATTGAAAGAAGTTACACCGACAATTGCAAGCATTGTGAAAGAAACGAAGGAAGCATTTACTACTGAGGGTACTCAGGAAGAGTACAAGCCACAAGGTTTGACTTCCAGCACGCAGTATTTGCCGCAGTATACACACTAAACAGCTTATATGCCTAGTGAGGGGATAAATGCTGATAAAAGGTTTGTCCTTGCATGAAGTAGGGGAAAAGAACATTATTAGCTAAACCGATATATAGGCAGGTGGAGTTTTATGGGAGAGGCAATGGGCTTTGTTAAGCAGCTGGCAGTAAAAATAAAAAATGATGATGTATTTGATTTAGCGGCACAGCTCGCATATTACTTTTTGCTGTCGATCTTTCCGCTGATCATTTTCATGATGACGTTATTGCCGTATTTACCTATCACAAAGGATGATTTATTAAACTTAATTTCAACCTTTGCTCCAGGGGAAAGTATGGATATTATTGAAACAAACCTGGAGCAGGTTCTGAACAGAAATGGGACATTGCTGTCCTTTGGTATCATCGCAACAATCTGGTCTGCTTCAAATGGTTTAAATGCTATTATCAAGGCATTTAATAAAGCTTATGAAGTAGAAGAAACACGTTCCTTTATCGTTGCAAGAGCGATGTCTGTTGTACTGACATTAGGTATGATTGCTGTAGTGGTTATTGCACTGCTGCTGCCAGTATTCGGCGAACAGATAGGAGTGTTTTTATTTTCTCAGTTTAGTTTATCGGATGAGTTTTTAAGTGTTTGGCGAGCACTGCGATTTTTAGTGACTCCAGTAATTTTATTCATTGTATTTTTAGCATTATATTGGGTTGCACCAAATAAGAAAATCACTTGTGTGAGTGCTGTTCCAGGCGCTATTTTTGCATCAGTGGGCTGGGTTGCAGTTTCATTAGGCTTTTCTTTTTATGTAGGCAACTTCGGTAATTATTCGGCAACATATGGCGGGATTGGCGCCATCATTGTATTGATGATCTGGTTTTATTTGACAGGCATCATTATTATTATCGGCGGTATCGTTAATGCCATTTTCACAAGCCGTAAAAAGAAGCCTTGCTAAACTTGGCATACTTTACAGTGCTAACCGGTTTTTACCTATCATAAAAGCTGTTCGTCATCACACACTAAGCTTGGGGAAACTATTACTGAAGAGGTGATAACGAATGGGCAAAAAGACTAAACAAAACAGTAAAAGTAAGCCGAAGCATAAAACATCTGGTTCTTCAAATGGACAAAATGGTTATCACTAAATAAGTAAAGGCAGCCAATTGGCTGCCTTTTTTTAGCCTCTTAAAAGACGGAGGCTGTTTAATATAACAAGAATGGTGCTGCCTTCATGGCCAATCACCCCAAATGGAAGGTCTACTGCTTGAAGAAGATTTGATATTACAAGCAGCATAATTACAGATATCGAAAATATAATGTTCTGCTTAATGATAGCATTCATTCGTTTTGACAATTTTATCGCTTCAGCAATCTTTGGCAAGTCATTTTTCATTAAGACAATGTCAGCTGTTTCAAGGGCAACATCTGTGCCGCCACCCATGGCGATACCAACATTTGCTGTCGCTAATGCCGGGGCATCATTGATGCCGTCACCGACCATCGCCACAATCGGATAACGCTCCTTAAGGTTTTTTATATGACTAACCTTTTGTTCAGGAAGGCATTCTGCAATATATTCCTGAACATGGCTTTCTTTGGCGATTGTATTCGCTGTTCTTTCATTGTCACCTGTAAGCATGATAGTATGAATTTGATAGTCCTTTAATAATTGAATGGCAGCTTTAGCCTCTGTTCGGACAATATCCTTTAAGGCGATGCAAGCGATAATCTCATCTCCAGCTTTGACGAACACAACGGTTTTCCCACTCTCTGACAACTGATTAAAAAGAGTAGGGTTAAAGCTTAGAGCACTGTCTTGACCAACAAATTCTGCCTTCCCGATTTTCCATTCTTTATCGTCTAGTTGTGCAGTTACACCAAAGCCAGACAGATTTTGAACACTATCAAGCGTAAGGAGCGGCTTATTGATGGTTGAGGCAGCTTTTTCGACAATTGCTTTTGCAAGCGGATGAGTAGAGTGATTTTCAATACTTGCAGCATACAAAAGAATTTCTTCCTCGGAATATCCTTGTTTAACGTGGATATCTGTTACTGTAGGCATTCCTTTTGTAAGTGTTCCAGTTTTATCAAAGGCAATAGCCTGCACTGCACCTAAAGTTTCTAAATGAATGCCGCCTTTAAATAATATTCCGTTTCGTGCTCCGTTAGATATAGCGGATAAAGTAGCTGGCATGATGCTTGCAACAAGGGCGCAAGGGGATGCGACCACAAGAAGAATCATTGCTCTGTAAAATGTTTCATTCCAGCTCCAGCCTAGTACGAAATGAGGCAGGAACATCATAATAACAACAATGCTCAAAACGACCTTAACATAAGTGCCCTCAAACTTTTCAATAAATGCTTGCGAAGGAGACTTTTCACTCTGCGCTGACTGAACTAGAGCGATAATCTTTTGAAAGAGTGTCTCATGTGCATTTTTCGTAATTTCTACTGTGATAGAGCCGCTTATATTCACTGTTCCCGCAAAAACCTCATCAGAGCTGTCTTTTGTAACAGGCAGTGATTCCCCCGTAATTGCCGCTTCATCAATAGAAGTTGTTCCAGATAATATTCTTCCATCAGCCGGCACTCTTTCACCTGGTTTAATCAATATTCTGTCATGGATGGAGAGTTCAGCGACAGGAATTAATTCTGTTGTACCGTCAGTATTTAATTTCCAGGCTTTTTCAGGCTGTAGATCCATCAATGCAGATATTTCTTTATGACTTTTATTCATCGTGTATGTTTCCAGTGCTCCGCTAACTGCAAAAATAAAAATAAGAATGGCACCCTCTGTCCAATAGCCAATTATCGCAGAACCAACTGCAGCAAAAACCATCAGCATTTCCACATTTAATTCCTTATTGGCAATGGTTTCTTCAATGCCTTCTTTTGCTTTAGCAAAACCGCCGATAATAAAGGCGAGCACATAGGAGATAACAGATAATGTTTGTTCCTCCTGATGGGCCATAAACCACCCAGTTAAAATGAGTAGACCGCTTATACCTGCCGCAATTAGTTCAAGATGCGGCATAATCTTTTCGGAAAATAGGGAAGGTGATTCAGAACCCTTATGTGCAAGTGGTTTCGTTTCCGTCAACATATTTATTCCTCCTTTAGTTTTATCATCTGTACATGAGAAAGATAATCAGCTTCATTACCCTTAAAAAACACGAAAGCTGCCACCTGTATAGGTGACAGCAAAATTTATGCAGGCTCTCATATAGAAAAATAGAGGTTCCTGCTGTTCGTTACTATTTAGTTATTCCTATCCTAACATAAAACGGAAGCACTTGGTATACTTTTGCCTTAATTTGGGACTGAATTTACTTCTTTCTGGATTTTCTGACTGCCAGAAATAAAGATGATTAAGCCTAGGATTAATAGCATTATGCTTATGACGATGAAATAGCTAAGATGATTCACATATTCTATAAACAGTCCGCCTAGATAAGGGCCTGTCAGACTGCCGATGCTGAATGCCATCCCGCACAAAAGATTTCCTGTCGGCAATAAACTCGACGGAACTAAATCAGTCATATAGCTGACACCCAAAGAGAAGGTAGAGCCTACTGCCATACCTGCGGCAAACAGACAGATAGCGAGACCAATAAAGGTATGTTCCACCATGCTTGCTGTCAGGAAGCAGGCAAAGCCGACAAAAAGGATTGTAACTAAAGTTCTTCTTCTGCCAAAACTATCACTTAAAATACCAAGGGGAAACTGAAACACAATCGCTCCTATCGCAAAGCAGGTTAATAAAATAGAGATTTCAGAAACCTCAAAATTTAGTCTGAGTCCGTAAACAGGAAAACTTGAATTTAGGCTTGATTCCAGAAAACCATATGCAAGCGGTGGAAGAAAAGCAGCCCAGGCATATTTTAAAGCAGCAGAAAAACGGGAAATCGTCTCTTTGAAGTTATTAGCTTCAGCTGTCTGCTCAGGGAAATCGTTCTTTAAGAACAAAGTGAAAATCCACGCTGTGAAACAAAGAGCAGATGAAAGCATAAAAGGAAATGCTTCATTTACTTTCACTAATGGTGTCATTAGTGGTCCTACGGCGAATCCAATTCCAAAGAAAACTCCATATAAGGAAATATTCCTGCCTCTGTTCTTTTCAGAGGATACAGTAGTGATCCATGTTTGTGTAGCGAAATGGAGAGAGTGGTCGCCAATGCCGATAAATAGACGCAGTAAAAACCAAAACCAGAATGTTTTCCATAGTGGAAACAAAGCCAAGGAAATAATGACGAGCAATCCGCCGAAAACGATAGCTGGTTTGTATCCGTATTTGCGAAGCGGGTATTCCATAAATGGTGAGATGAGCAGGATGCCGATATATAAGCCTATCGCATTTAATCCATTCATGCTGGAGGACAGGCCGTCATTTTCAAAGATGACAGCAATCAGCGGAAGCAGCATTCCTTGACTAAAGCCAGAGATGGAGACAATGCTGATTAAAATCGCAAATTTATTTTTAGTCATTATGTAAAATACTCCTTATGGTGGTAGAAAAAATTTAGTATCCCTAAATGATGGTAACTTAAAAAGGGAAGTATTGGCAACAAGAAAATTATCCCTATAATGAAGAAAAAGCTGCCGCAGAATTTGCGGCAGCTTTCTTATCTTATTACAGCTCTAAAACCTCTGCTTTAGAACTAGAATCAGCGAAATAGCGGATTTTTTGCGGCTTCAAGTGGAGCAGCACATAATTTGGATCATCTGGACCGCCCAGCCATTTGCTAAGCTTGTCACTCCAATATTTTTCTTTTTTCTCTTTAGAATCTTCAATTGTAGCTGTTGCCTCAATTTCACAGTAGGCACCAGAAAATCCAGCATCCTGAACACCAAGCAGTATATGGACATTAGGGTTTTGGCCGAGATCATCGACTTTATGTGTTTCCTTATTCGTTGCTGTATAAAGAGTCAATTCATCGTGAAAGAACAGCATAAACCGGCTGTACGGCTTATCGTCTTGTATGGTTGCCAATGTGCCTATTTTGTGATTATCGAGCAGTTCCAGTATTTTTGATTGTAATGCGTCATTCATTATAAAAAAACTCCTTTCCATTCTTAGTTAGTATGGGTGGTTTGTCTATATTTTATATACCCTATTATCTATTGAAAAAAGCTGATTTTGTTGGTATATTATGGAATGGTTTAGATAAAGCTGAAATATATTGGTCTGTAATGCGGATTATAAAGGAGTATTACAGCCTAAAAAGAGGAGAAGTTTTTAAAAAATGTTTAGGAAATTTATAAACAGGGGAATGTTAATTGTTAAAAATAAAAGGAGTGGGGAAAATGGTGAATAAAATCTTTACCGTGGCAGTCCTCATCGGCGTTCCAATATCTATTATTGGTTCTTTGCTGCACTGGCCGAGTATTGTAATGTTTATCGTGTACTGTCTAACAATCATTGCCCTCTCTAGCTTTATGGGAAGAGCAACTGAAAGTTTAGCAATTGTCGCTGGACCGAGAATCGGCGGGCTGTTGAATGCCACGTTTGGAAACGCAGTCGAACTGATTATTGCAATTTTTGCTTTGAGAGAAGGACTGACAGAGGTTGTTTTAGCTTCCTTAACAGGATCCGTTCTTGGAAACCTGCTTCTTGTTGCAGGGCTGTCATTCTTTATTGGGGGCCTTAAGTACAAGGTCCAAACATATAATGTGTTTGATGCAAGACATAATTCTGGCTTGCTGATGTTTGCTGTTATCGTAGCCTTTGTTATTCCAGAGGTCTTCTCCGTATCAATGGATGACTCAGAAACCTTAACGTTAAGTGTGGGAATTTCCATTATCCTTATTTTGTTATATTTAGCAGCACTATTCTTTAAGCTTGTTACACACAGGGGAGTATACCAATCTGAGAACAAAGAAGGTACAGAAAGCAGCCATCATGAGGAGCCTGAGTGGACCGTGAAGCGCAGTGTCCTAATACTTGCACTTGCCACATTAGCGGTAGCCTATATCTCTGAAAATCTTGTACATACATTTGAGATTGTAGCTGAATCATTCGGATGGTCAGAGCTGTTTATCGGGATTATTATTGTCGCGATTGTCGGAAACGCGGCAGAGCATGCTTCGGCAGTGCTTATGGCGTATAAAAATAAGATGGACATCTCTGTTGAAATCGCAATCGGTTCAACCTTACAGGTTGCGATGTTTGTGGCACCGGTGCTTGTACTGCTGTCCCTTTTATTCCCGACAAACTTGTCCCTTGTTTTTAGCCTTCCAGAATTAGTATCCATGGCATCAGCTGTACTGCTCATGATTATTATATCGAATGACGGAGAAACAAACTGGTTTGAAGGAGCAACATTGCTTGCTGCCTACTTGATTATGGGAGTAGGATTCTACTTGTTGTAAGTTTTTTCGCCTAAATAAACAGAAAACCGTCCAGCTTTCTTTACAGCTGGACGGTTTTTTTTTAGAAGGCATTCTCCTTTAAGTTTAAATGAAAAGATAAGTATATAATTGTGTGCTTATGTGTTCTGGGACAAAATCAAGTCGCTTCCATTAAGACCACCACCAATTCTTTTTAAGTAGACAATACTGTACATACTAAACTGATGCTTTGCCAAAAATGGTCTATCCTCCTTTTGTGATAAGCGATTTGATTAGCTGCCCTCCTTTTGTTTGATAAGCCTAGTATAATATAAATTTAAATAAATGTAAATATTCTGATAATTTATTTTTTACATTTTTGTACAAGTTTGCTGTGACGTGCGCATAAGTATAAAAGACGAGCATTAAAACGGGAGGGGAGTTAGGAGAATGGCGATGGTTTACCGCAGTCTTTTTTATGGTATCGGACTATTGATTTTGTCATTCGGCGCGACATTGACAATCAAGGCAAACTTAGGGGCAGGGCCATGGGATGCTTTAAATGTAGGCTTGTCAGCACTGTTAGGTTTGACAATTGGCAGCTGGATAGTTATTATCGGCATCTTGCTGATATTTGTCAATGCACTTCTATTGATGAGAAAACCTGAGCTGCTGTCATTATTCACCGTGTTCATTTTAGGTTTTTTCGTAGATTTTTGGATGGCGCATCTTACGAATGTCTTTAATTATTTTCTTTTCCTTAATCAGCTGCTTCTGCTTATTGCTGGACTCGCTATTATCGGCTTAGGGATTGCTACCTATTTGCAGGCAAGCTTTCCGCTGAATCCGATTGATGAGTTCATGGTCAGCCTGCAAGAGCGATTTGGACTTAATATCATGGCTTCCAAGCTGATCGGCGAGGTTTTGGCATTAGTATTTGCTTTTTTAGTCAACGGACCAATTGGGGTCGGAACAGTGATTATTGCTCTTGGAATCGGACCTGCCATTCAAGTGTTTCATCCGCTTTGCTGTGGAATAATGGACAAATTAGCGCTTAAATAAAGATATGCAAAAAATTGTTTTTGACAGGAAGCATAATCTAGGCGAACTCCGAAAAAAATAACAGTAAATATTACTGTTATGTTTGAAAGGAGTTCTTTAATTTGTTGAAACGAATTGGTATTATTCTACTAGCTTTTCTAATGATGCTGCCTAACATTGCGCCAGCATTTGCAGAAAAACCGAAAGACAAGCAAGATATGCCAAAATCAAAACTGGTTGCCATTCCGAATTCAGCTATGAACATCACAAAGGAAAACACATATCCGAATCCTTCGCAGGACTTGCCGAAGCTGCAGCCGAGTGAGCTGACACAGACGCTTATTGATTCTTCAAGGGTGAAAATTGAAAATCCTGACTTAATTCGCATGCTGAATGAGACAACGGTCAACAGCACACCATTTGCGATAGGATATAAGGCGATTGTCTATTTGGGTCAATGGCCATTAAATTATGAATCAACAGAAACAGCCCCTAACTGGGAGTATCAAAAGATAAACACAAACTTTTATGACAACAGAGGCGGAAAAGCGCCATATCAAATACACTATGTGCAAGAGTCTCAGAAAATCATCAGAGGCGGCCTGACTGCAAAAATTCCGAATGCAGAGGAAGTCAAAAAAATGATGATGCTCAAAGCAATGCAGAACTCCGGGCTGCCGCTTGCTTTTGAAACAGTGATAGGAACTGGCACGAAAAAAGACCAGATTTATAATATTCCTGCCAAAAGATTAGGCTATTTATATGGATACGCACCTGCTGTGAATGAAAAAGGAAAGGTCACTTATGGAGAAGTGTATTTAATGCTGAAGGGCGGAAAGAAATCAATTGTCGTTAAAAATGTAACGTCCCAAGGTATTGGTGCATGGATTCCAGTTCAAGATCATGTTTCCTTCGGATTTGTGGCTAGCGAAAAGCCGAAATAAAAAAAGTGAGCAGCATTAGTTCAGACTAATTAGCTGCTCACTTTTTTAACGTTGAATTAATGCTGCTTTTTTCGAGAAATCAATATCTCGGTAATAGCTGTTTTTAACAAGCACATTTGGACCTAAACATTGCACACTTGGGCAGTGGCAGTTAAGGGAAGAGGCTAAATCTGTTGCCAGCCATTTTTGGAATATATCTTCCAGGTTATCTGTTTGAATATTACCTAATGGTGGTGTATCCCCAAAGTCTGTAACGATAACATCTCCTGAGAAGATATTAACATTCAGACGGGAACGGCCGTCAGGATCGTTGCGGACAGTAACATTTTTACTTGCATACAGGCGTTTCAGCAGCTCTTGATCTTCTTTTGTACTGCTGCATGGATAAAATGGCAGTGTTCCAAACAGCATCCAGACATTTTCATCTCTTATGTCTAGCAAGTGATGGATGCTTTGACGCATTTCCTCCAGTGTTAATGTTTCCATCGTTGAAGCGAAATCAGATGGATACATTGGATGTATTTCATGGCGTTGACATTTCATCTCATCAACAATTTGACGGTGAATATGCTCTAAGTAAGGAAGTGTCTGTTTATTCAGCATCGTTTCTGCAGAAACGACCACACCTGCTTCCACTAATGCCCTGCTGTTAGTAATGATATTTTTGAAAAGTTTGCCTCTTTGTTCGTAAGACGGCTTTCTTGCCATCATCGCAAAGCCTCGTTCAGCAAACTCCTCTTCCGTACCCCAGTTATGAGATATATGCAAAACATCTAAATATGGAATGATTGGTTCATATCTGTCAAGACCTAGTGTCAGATTGGAGTTAATCTGTGTCTTTACACCTCTGCTATGGGCATATTTGAACAGCGGAACAACATAGTTTTCGACAGATCTGCGGCTCATCATCGGCTCACCGCCTGTGATGCTCATAGAGCGGAGATGAGGAATCTCATCAAGTCTCTTTAAAAGCAGATCAATCGGCAATGCATTCGGGTCTTTCGGCTGAAGTGTGTAGCCGACAGCACAATGCTCACAGCGCATATTACATAATGTTGTTGTCGTAAATTCTATATTGGAGAGTGTCAGCCCTCCATGCTGAGTTATATCCATATAAGCTTCCCAAGGATCATTCTTAGGGTTTACAATCGGATTTTTTTGAGAAATCATGATATTGCTCCTTTAAAAAAATTGCGAAATAAAGCGCCCGCTTGTTTAAGTATTCATTAGACGGGAAAAGACAAGTAATGATAATAAAAAGGGAGATGATCTTATGTCTAATGAAAACAAGGGAAACAGTAAACTATTGGCTGGAATCGTCATTGGAAGTGTCATTGGGACAACATTATCCCTCATGGACCGTACAACAAGGACAAATGCTAAGGTGAAAGTGCAGCAGTGGAAGGAATCAACCAACCAGCTTGTGCATGAGCTGAGAGAAAACCCTAGTCAGGTAAAGCAAGATACTAGTGAAAAACTGCATTATTTAAGTGATACAATGCGAGAGGTTATGAATGACAGCCAAACAATGTTTCAGCATATTCAAAACACAATCAATGCAAGGACACAAGATTTAAAAGAAATAGCAGGCGATTTCAAGCAGCTTTACTTTCAATCGAAACGCCAATATCAGTCTATCCAACATAAATTGCAACAGACAAAAGAACAGATTGGCATGAACGGAAACTCATCCAGTGACAATCAGCTGTTGCCAGTAGTCGCACAGGACCACTCCCTGATGGAAAGGGAAAAGGCTACCCTATAATTATGTGAGCAGACGCACGTATAGTATAGTTTAACATAAAAAAAGTCACCTATAATGCCTATAGGTGACTTTTTTTAGAAAGGAAAGAGAAGCACAGGTGTAAAATCAGCGGAATTGAGCAAACATATAGAATAGAGGAAAAAGATTGCCGGAAGCTAATATTTTCGGTACGATGGATATGAGAGTGAAAGGAGAGATTTTTGTTGGGCAGTTCGATTACAGACAAAAATGAACAAGTTGATTTTTTAAAAACGAGATTAAATATGTTTCTTGATGTATTGGATGCGATTGATCCAGAAGAAGCGGAGCTTGAGGATATTGACCGCTTGATTGAAATGATTGACGATATTGAATCGAAATGCAATGAATTTAAACATAGAGACATTTAATTAGCGAAGAGCTCCAGTTGGGGCTTTTTTTGTTAGTATTTATGTAAACGATTTCATTACACTGTTCACAAACTCCGATGTAAGAGTATAATTTAAGAGAAAGATCGTTAAAAGGGTTGAGGGGGAGAAAATTAGTGAATATCAAGAATTTAAACACAAGCATTTATCAGTTGATTGAAGAAACATCCACAAATCTTCCAAAAGATGTCCGCCGGGCTATTAAAAAGGCAGCGCTAAGGGAAAACGCAGGAACAAGATCGGCAATGAGCCTTGATACAATTCAAGCCAATATAGGCATGGCAGATATGGAAATATCGCCCATTTGCCAGGATACCGGTCTGCCTACCTTTAAAATTAAGACACCAGTCGGTACAAATCAGCTTGAAATAAAAGCTGTAATCTATGAGTGCATGGAATTGGCGACACAAAGGGGGAAGCTTCGCCCGAATTCTGTTGATTCACTGACAGGAGATAACAGCGGCAACAACCTAGGAGCAGGAACGCCTGTTATTAAGTTTGAACAATGGGAAAAAGACTACATAGACATTGGCCTTATTCTTAAAGGTGGAGGCTGTGAAAACAAGAATATCCAGTACAGCCTGCCTTGTGAGCTTGATGGTCTTGGCCGAGCTGGCAGAGACTTGGACGGTATCCGTAAATGCATCCTCCATTCTGTTTACCAGGCCCAAGGGCAAGGCTGCAGTGCAGGCTTTATCGGTGTCGGCATCGGCGGCGACCGCTCAAGCGGCTATGATCTGGCTAAGGAGCAGCTTTTCCGTTCCGTAGATGATATCAATGAAAACGCAGAGCTTGCAGCCTTAGAAGAGTATATTTTGGAAAATGCTAATAAGCTTGGAATCGGTACGATGGGGTTTGGCGGTGAAACAACCTTGCTTGGCTGCAAGATTGGTGTGATGAACCGTATTCCAGCAAGTTTCTTTGTCTCTGTCGCTTATAACTGCTGGGCATTCCGCCGCTTAGGAATTAAGATTGACGCCATATCAGGCAGTATACTTGCGTGGAAATATGATGATGGAGAGAAAATAAACTTTGCAGGCAAACAAGAAGCTGATTCACAAGAAGAGGATAAAGTTATTAAGCTGACAGCACCAATAACAGAAGCAAAAATCCGTTCCTTAAAGGTCGGCGATGTAGTTGAAATCAGCGGAATGATGTATACAGGCAGAGATGCAATCCATAAATATTTGAGCACAAACGATTCACCAATTGATTTAAATGGACAAATTATCTATCATTGCGGTCCGGTTATGCTTAAAAGTGAAGATGATGTATGGCATGTAAAGGCAGCAGGACCAACAACGAGTATTCGTGAAGAGCCGTATCAAGGCGATATTATGAAAAAATTCGGCATCCGAGCTGTTATGGGTAAAGGCGGAATGGGTCCCAAAACCTTAAAAGCATTAGGCGAGCATGGCGGTGTTTATTTAAATGCAATCGGCGGAGCTGCTCAATATTACGCTGACTGCATTAAGTCTGTTCAAGGTGTTGATCTGATGCAATTCGGCATACCGGAAGCAATGTGGCATCTTCAAGTCGAGAATTTTCGTGCCGTTGTAACAATGGATTCACACGGCAATTCCTTGCACGAGGATATAGAGAAGTCATCATTGGAAAAACTTTCTCAGTTCAAGGAAGCTGTCTATAGTTGATTGTTTAATTTACCAATCATACTCCCTCTGTCACAACAAATAATAAGCTTAGATAGCTTATAAAGGAGGGAGAAAGGTGAAGCAGTTTAAACTAATATGTGCTTTTTTTGCATTATTTATGCTAGTACAGCATCCTGTGCTGGCGAACGTTTCCAACCAGCCTCAGCATTGGGGCTTCAAAAAATCAAGCAATGAGCAGCCGGCAGAAGCAGGGCAGCCGCTTGATCAACTTCTCCAGAAATATGGAGCATTTTATAAGGACAGCACCGATGAGAAGGTATTGTACTTAACTTTTGATAATGGCTATGAAAATGGCTATACAGGGAAAATCCTTGATGTGCTGAAAAAAGAAAAGGTACCAGCAACCTTCTTCGTAACAGGACATTACTTACAAAGCGCCACAGATTTGGTGAAACGAATGGCTGATGAAGGGCATATTATCGGGAATCACTCGTACCATCATCCTGATTTCACACAAGTATCTGATTCTAGACTAAAAGAGGAACTGGATAAGGTGGCGAAAGAAACAGAAGAGATTACAGGCAAAAAAGGGATGAAATACTTACGGCCTCCCCGCGGTGTATTTAGTGAACGTACTTTGAAGCTTGCTAAAGATCTCGGCTATACACAAGTGTTCTGGTCTTTAGCGTTTGTTGACTGGAAAACCGATCAGCAAAGGGGCTGGCAATACAGCTACGACAATATGATGAAGCAGGCGCATCCTGGCTGCATAATGCTTTTGCATACTGTATCAAAAGATAATGCAGATGCGTTAGAAGCTGCGATTAAAGACTTAAAGAAAAGAGGCTATACTTTTAAAAGCCTTGATGACTTTATGGAAAAGCAGCAAAAAGCTAAAGAGAAAAGTCCGAATTAAATCGGGCTTTTTTCTTTTTTTGTAAAGATTAGTTAATGCATAGAACTTCCACATATATCCATGCTATAATGAGTGGAAAACAGAACAGGTGATTCTATTGCATATTCTTCCAGTTGCAGGACCATATAATTTTGATCTTGTGTTAAGCCGATTAGCGTTAGATCCGTTGCAGCAAATAGATTTTCAGGAGAGGTCTGTTAAAGTTCCGCTTGTTATTGGTCAAAAGCAAATGGTTACAACTGTAAAAGCGATTGGCACAACAGAGAAGCCAGCATTCCAAATAGAAGGCTATACGGACGAATTTGAAGAGAGTGTTATTCGAGAGCTGACGCGGATTTTTCAATGGGAAAGCTCTCTTATCGAGGTGCATGAACATTTCCAGCACACACAATTACACGAGCTGTTTAACAGCCATTTCGGAACACCGCTTGTCCTTGATTTCCATCCATATAACTGTCTTGTGAAGTGCATTATCCATCAGCAGCTTAATTTAAAGTTTGCCCATATATTGACAGAAAGATTTGTGAAAACATATGGATTTGAAAAAGACGGAGCATGGTTTTACCCGGAACCAGAACGTGTTGCCAGCCTTACAGTGGCAAACTTAAGAGAGCTGCAATTCAGTACAAGAAAAGCTGAATACATCATTGATATTTCGAAGGAGATTGCTTTAGGAAGACTGAATATAGAGAGTCTGCATGATAAAACAGAGGAAGAAATTATGAAAGAACTGATAGTGTACAGAGGAATTGGGCAATGGACAATTCAAAATGTGCTTCTGTTTGGGCTAGGAAGGAAAAATCTGTTCCCGATTGCAGATATCGGCATCCAAAATGCCTTAAAAAAGCTGCTTGGCTTAAAGGCCAAGCCGACAAAAGAGCAAATGGAGGCAATGATTCCGGCTTGGGAGCCATATTTAAGCTATGCTTCTTTATATTTATGGCGAAGTATTGAATGATTTCATGAAACCAACGGATAAGCCTTTACGTCTATAAAATTAGACAAACATGATTATGGTAACACATGTATTGTGCAATTCGGGAATATATTATATAAAGGAAGAGAAAAAAATCTTGTGAAAAATGGAGACATTTATGAACTATGGAGGAAAAGCGCTTTTTAATGGCGTAAAGTTTCATTCAAAAAATGTTAGTGTTAAATCAATCCGAAAAGATGGCAAGATTACGACAACCCACCAAATAAAGGGGAGGGAAGAAGAGGATATAGATGACTTTGATATCGATAAATATTTAAAAAGAGTGCCGATAGTCAGAGGTATGTGGTTTTTCATCACATCATTCCTTGATACATGGAAGTCGTTTTTGTCTATATTAGCTTTTGGGTTTACGTTTCTTTTTGTCATGTCCAAAGGAAGCTGGTCAATCGGAGGTTTAAGTGCAGCAGAGATCGAAACAGCAGTTATACTACTTATAATTTTATACTTACTGATCTACAAGCTCACACCGCTCGGAAAGTACCATGCTGCCGAACATATGGCAGCCAACTGTTTTAATAGAAGAGAAGACCTTACATTAAAAAATGTGCAAAGCCAGTCCCGCATCAGCGAAGACTGCCATTTGAATCTTGTCATTTTTATTGCGCTCTTCAGTGTAACGGTTTGGCTTATTCCCTATTCTAATCAAATCGACGGTATTGTTGTGCTTTTCGTTGTACTGGCACTTGCATATGAGCTGTACATCATCCGAAACAAGCATGTGAAGAAGCTGTTGAGACCGATTTATTTTATCGGATATGGTCTGCAGTACCTTCTTTTCACAACGAAACCTGCCGCAGAACATCTTGAAACAGCTATTCAGTCACTAAAGAAAATGGCTGCACTCCAAGAAAGCATGGACAAAGAGGAAGCCGCTAAGAAGGGAACTGAAATAGTGTTTCATCCAGCTAAATAAAAATGAAAACAGCTCAAATGAGCTGTTTTTTTATTGAAGATGCTTGCCTTCATATTCATTGTTGCTGTTATCATACGTATTAATAAAGATTGCTTCTTTATGTCTATATATAAATTCATAGTTTAAACCCTTTTCATCTTTAAATACGACAGTGACGTAATAATGACCTGATTTTTCATCATACCACGGTTCTATTTTTTTGATGTTTTCCTCAAGTTCTCCGTTAGCCTCTAAATATTGCAACACAGCTGTTTCAGACTTTTTTTCCATCCAAGAAAATCCGTATAATTCTCCATATAGGTAGACCGAAAATCCGATTATTACAAGCGAAACTAAAAAAACAAATAAATTTTTAGCCAATATTACAACACCTCCATTTTAGTGTAATTTTACTCTTTTATTGTTATATTGTCTATTTAATGGTAAAAAAACCTAAAGAAAAAGGTGTTTTCTTGATAATTCATTCGTATAAGTTCCTTGTTTTATTCGTAAATATGTACGAACAATTATAATTGATATATTGACACGTACGTATATGTGTAATACGATAATCAAAGTTATGAAAGTGTTTACATAATAGAGCTAAAGCAAGAGGGGATAAGCTTTCGTAGCAATAATAGAGAAACCGTATTGGCTTAAATGGACAAGTATAAATGCTACTCAACAAAGCTGACACGGCAGGGAGGAATTCACAATGAAAAGGAATGGATCTCGAAGGTTTTTGATGTTTTTCTTGGCAGTTGTTCTCGTAATTCCGCAGTTTTTTCTTTTAAGCACAAATTCAGCAGTAGTTAAGGCTGCCACAGAGCCGGTCTTTAAAAGGGCTTCTGTTCATGACCCTTCTGTTATTGAGGCAGATGGGGAGTTTTATGTTTTCGGTTCTCATCTTGCCTCTGCAAAAACGAAGGATTTTATGCAATGGGAGCAAGTCTCCTCCACTGTGTCTGCAGAAAATCCTCTGTTTGAGAATGTTTTAGAAGAGCTGAAGGAAACATTTGATTGGGCAGAGTCCGATACACTCTGGGCGGCAGATGTTATCCAGCTTGAGGATGGAAAATATTATATGTACTATAATGCCTGTAAAGGTGATTCTCCCCGTTCAGCACTTGGTGTTGCCGTTTCTGATAGTGTAGATGGACCATACAAGGATCTTGGCATTATCTTGAAATCAGGCATGTGGGATGAGGAAAGCGAGGACGGCACGATTTATGATGCGACAAAGCATCCGAATGCTGTTGATCCTGATGTGTTTTTCGATAAAAACGGCAAGCTTTGGATGGTGTATGGCTCCTATTCCGGCGGGATTTTCATCCTTGAAATGGACCCGGTAACAGGCAAGCAGCTTCCAGGCCAAGGCTATGGGAAAAAGCTTCTTGGCGGCAATCACAGCAGAATTGAAGGCGCCTATATTCAATACAGCAAGGAAACAGATTATTACTATATGTACTTGTCGTTTGGAGGATTGGATTCGACTGGCGGCTACAACATGAGGGTCGTCCGTTCAAAAACTCCAGATGGTCCGTATTATGACGCGGCAGGCAATGATATGACGAATGTAAAGGCAGATCCGACATTGCCATTATTCGACGACAAATCAATTGAACCGTATGGCGTTAAGCTGATGGGCAGCTACCTGTTCAAACGAGAGATTGGGGAAAGCGGAACAGGAATTGGCACAGGCTATGTCTCACCAGGACATAACTCTGTTTATTACGATGAAAGCACAGATGAACAATATTTAATTTTCCATACCCGTTTTCCTGAAAGAGGAGAGCAGCATGAACTTCGTGTTCACAAAATGTATATGAACGACGAGGCTTGGCCTGTTGTGTCTCCATATGAATATGCTGGTGAAAGCCTGCAGGATGTAGCTGCAGCGGATATATCCGGCGACTATAAGTTTATTAACCATGGCAAAGATATTTCAGCAGACATTAAACAGTCTGTTTTAATAAGTTTGAACAATGATGGAAGCATTACCGGTCAGGTTTCAGGTACGTGGAAGGAACAAGGTTCTAATAAAGCAGAGCTGACGATTGACGGTAAGGTATACAATGGCGTGTTTGTCAGCCAGTGGGACCCAACTTCGAAATCGAATGTAATGACATTTACAGCTACATCAGATGAAGGTGTATCTGTCTGGGGCAGCAAAGCGGAAAGTAAATCAGATGAAGAAATAGTCGAGGCAGTGAAAGCTGGTCTTGATTTAGGTGATACAACAGCTGTTATCAGCAACTTGAAGCTTGTAACAGAAGGGCTGCGCGGTGCGGTTATTAGCTGGAGCTCCTCCAATGAAGAGGTTGTCACAAGTGAAGGAAAAGTCACAAGACCGACTAATGGAGAGGCTGTTAAAGTGACATTGACGGCAACAATCACAAAAGGGGAAGCTACGGCTAGTAAAGCCTTTGAGATTACGGTCTTGCCAGAGGAACAAGGCAAACTTGCTGCACACTATGCGTTTGAAGGCGATTTAAAGGACAGCACAGGCACGCAAGCAGATGGACAGCCAACAGGAAATCTCATTTCTAACACAGGTGGTACAATTTCTTACACAGAAGGTAAAACTGGCCAAGGTGCAATTTTTGACGGTGCATCAGGCGTACTATTGCCAAAGGGACTGATTTCCAGCAATAAATACAGCGTATCCTTCTGGCTGAACCCTGAGCAGCTTACTAATTATACGTCTGCGTTTTTTGGAGCCAAAACAGATGCAAACTGGATTAGTTTTGTACCGAAAGGCAATGATGCTGTCAGCAATAACAGCATGATCTGGTCGAATAGCGACGGTTGGTATGATGCAGATGCAGGCACACAAATTCCCGTCAATGAATGGTCTCATATTGCCTTTACTGTTGATAACGGACAAATCAATATTTATATCAATGGCGAAAAAGCATTCAGCGGCACAGAATTCTTTAATGTTTTCACAGACAAAAATGCCCTGTTCGCTCTAGGTGTGAATTATTGGGACACCCCATTCAAAGGGCTGATGGATGAAGTGCTTGTGTATGATTCTGTTGCTTTGACAGAAGATGCGGTTAAGGACTATTACACTACTGGAACAATTCCAGTAGTTGCGGAACCAGAAACACCAGCTCCAGATGATGAAGAAGAAATAGACAAGCCGGATGAGAACGGCACGCCAAGTCCAGAAGATGGAACAGATAAACCGGACGATAACGGCAGTCAAGAAAGTGGCGGCAATGACACGAATGATAACGAAGAAGGAAGCAGTAATACGACGGAAGATGGTGAGAAGGACAGTGTGAAAGGGGAAGGACATGGACTGCCTAATACGGCAACAAATACCTTCAATTATTTACTGGCAGGTATTGCCATGATTGTGATTGGTGCATGTGCGTTTCTTTTTAAAAAGAAAAGGGCTAGAATAGAATAAGAAAAAAATCCCTCAAAGAATTCATTTTGAGGGATTTTTATTTGCAGGATAACTAGATTATCGAATAAAGAAGTATTAGTATAAAGGTTGCAGATTAGACTGATTATAATGAATAAAAAATAGAACCTAATTACAGGAGCAAAAGAATGAATGATATTAAACAAACAAGCACGGTAAAAATAAAGCTAGGACAAACCTTCCCACTGACAATTAAGCGGCTCGGAATTAACGGAGAAGGTGTCGGTTATTTTAAACGGCAAGTCGTTTTTGTCCCAGGCGCCCTTCCAGGGGAAGAGGTTGTTGTTGAGACAACAAAAGTTATGCCGAAGTTCTCAGAGGCAAAGGTCAAAAAAATCCGCAAAGCATCACCATTCCGTGTACAGGCACCTTGTCCTTTTTATGAACAATGCGGCGGCTGCCAGCTTCAGCATTTGGCTTATGATCAGCAGCTTCGCGAAAAACGCGATATTGTTATTCAATCACTTGAAAGACATACTAAGCTGAAAATTGAAAATCTCGAAATCCGTCCGACAATCGGTATGGAAGACCCATGGAATTACCGTAACAAAAGCCAATTCCAAATCGGCCAGCAAAAAAACGGCAAAGTGATCGCAGGGCTTTACGGTATTGATTCCCATCGCCTTGTGCCAATCCAAAACTGTATGGTTCAGCACCCGCTCACTAACAAAGTGTCAGAAGAAGTCCGCAACATCTTAGAAGAGCTACAGGTGCCAATCTATAATGAACGGACCCAAAAAGGCATCGTCCGTACCATTGTAACAAGAGCAGGCTTCCAATCAGGAGAAGTACAGGTCGTCTTAATCACGACCCAAAAAGAAGTGCCGCGCAAAAAGCAAATTATGGCGGAAATTCAAAAACGTCTGCCTGAAGTGAAGTCACTCGTGCAAAACATTAATGGCAACAAAACATCCTTAATATTTGGCGAGAAAACGATTCATCTAAGAGGAGAGGAAGTTATCCAGGAAACACTCGGTGACTTGAACTTTGAGCTGTCAGCCCGCGCCTTCTTCCAGCTGAATCCAGTGCAAACAGTCAAGCTGTACGACGAAGTTAAAAAAGCAGCCAGACTGACAGGCAAAGAGAAGATTGCTGACGCCTATTGCGGAGTCGGAACAATCGGCTTATGGCTTGCAGACGGTGCCAGCGAAGTCCGCGGCATGGATACAATCGAAGCAGCCGTTCTCGATGCCCAAAAAAATGCCGATAGACACGGCATCAAAAACGCCACATACGTAACCGGCACAGCTGAGCACTGGCTTCCAAAATGGGTCGAAGAAGGCTGGCGCCCAGACGTAGTAGTAGTCGATCCGCCAAGAACCGGCTGTGACCGTAAGCTGCTTGACGCCATCAAAAAGGTCAAGCCGAAAAAGTTTATTTACGTATCCTGCAACCCATCAACATTGGCGAAGGATATTGATTATTTGAGCAAGGATTATAAGGTAGAGTATTTGCAGCCTGTGGACATGTTCCCGCACACAGCGCATGTGGAGTGCTGTGCGTTGATAAAATTAAAAGAATAAATAGTCAAAAATCTATGCTGATGGAACTGTTGGTTCTCTAAAACGATAATTGATTTCAATGGTTCCATTTGCATGTACTTCTATTTCATCTACTAACAAATGAAGCATTTCAGGGGTAAGTGTACCTTCCTTCATGAATTTATCTAAGCTCTTTTTAAAATCAATTATTTCTTTTTCAATCTTTTGAAATTCTAGCTCCTTAGATAGTTGGTGAAGGGTAGTTTCAAAATTTGAAATGTCTTCATTGGTGATATTTATGGCTAATTGATAATCTTCTTTAGATATAACACCATTAGCAAGAGAGATAACTAAATTGGATTTATCTCTCTTTTTATCGTTTAATTTTTCATTAATTTCGATTATCTTAGATTCGATTTTTTCTTTATACTTTAACGCTTTTTCACTTAATTCTTTAAAATAATTTTCCTTACTGAATTTCAAATATATCCTATTTAGGTTGGATATTACTTTATCAGTTAAATCTATTTCACTTACGTAATGATTACTACATGCTTTTAAACCATGTTTATTATAACTTCCACAAATATAACCTTTTCGATTCTTTTTAAAATGCATTGACTTCCTGCAATCTTTGCAAACCGCAGTATTTGTAAAGAGATGTACTTCAGCTTGAGGTCTCCTTCTTTTTCTAGTTTTTAAAATCTCTTGTACAATAAGAAAGTCTTCTAAAGGTATGATTGGTTCGTGGCTTTTTTCAATAATTATTTGGTTTTCCTCATTAACTGACCTTCTTCTTTTACTGGTAACACTCGGTCTATATTCTCTGCATTGTTGTAGTGTCCCAGTATAGTGAGGATTTTCGAGAATTTTTCTTATTGAAGATCCGTGCCATTTGTCAGTAGCGTTCTTTTTGCGGGCAAGCTGCGAGGGACTAGTGACCCCTTCGTTATACAATCCCCTTGCTATTGCATCAAAGCCTTTTCCAGCAATATATTCTGAAAAGATTCTTCTTACTGTGTCGGGTGTTGAATCGTTGCGGACTTTAAGTTTCTTATCTACGACTTCATAACCATACGGAGGATTAGAACCATTAAATTCAGCCATCTGTGCTTTCGTTTTAAACATGAGTTTTAAGCGTTCGCTAGTGTTTTGTGATTCAAGTTCATAGATCCATGCATATAATCCAAACATATTTCCCTTTTTTTCAAGGGTATTGATTGCGCCGTCTAATGTAATCAAATCCAAATTATGCTGCTCAACCATATCTTTTATTTTGTATGCTAATGAAACATTTCTCGCTAGCCTAGATAGTTCTTTTGCTAAAATAATATCGTATTTGCCATTAATACCATCTTCAAATAGTCTTTGAAGCCCTTCACGTTTTTCAGTTGTACCGGATTTTTGATCAATGTAAAAATCAAAAATATCCCAACCGTTATCAGCAACATATTTGTAAAACATTCTTTGCTGATTTTCTAATGACGACTCTTGTTCTATACGTCCTGTTGAAACCCTTACTACTATAGCGCATCTCATGAAATTTCTGTCCTTTCGTTTTTCATGAGATGTAGTGGTGTATAGTAATCATAATTACTTATTTGTATTCCGTCAATTTAGATAATGGGCGTTATAGCTGAAAATAAAAAACCACTCGAATCTCTATAACAAGCGATAACGAGTGGATCTAATAATTTTTTTTATTTAATTCATAAATGATTTTTCGGATACACGATAATAAATTTTAATATCACCATTATCCTTTACTTCAATTCTATTAATTAACAAGTGTATTAACTCGGAAGTTAATTGATCAAATCTTATATAATCATTGATTTCATCTTGAATTTTATTGATATTGATTTTTTGCTTAATATTAGAAATTTTGAGTTCTAGTTCAAGTTTTTTCTTTTCGATTTTATTGATATCTTCTTCTATATCGTTGATTGTTAATTCATAAGCCTTTGGACGAATTTTCTTTTTTGAGTAATCTTTTGTTAGTTTTATGATATCTTTCTTCAAAGTTGTTAATTCTCTTTCCGCACGAGCTATTTCTTTAGTTTCGTTGGCAATCTTCTTATTAATTTTACTTTTAATGATATCAAACTTGTCTTCTAATCTTATTTGTAAAGAAACTTTTGATAAATCATTCAAGATGACATTAATTATTTGATCCTCTTTAATATAGTGAGGTGTGCAAGCTTTTTCACCATGCTTATTATAATTACCGCATACATACCCTTTTCTATTTTTTTTATAATGCATTCCTCTACCACAATCTTCACAAAAAATTGTATTAGTGAAAAAGTGTTTTTCTTGCTGTGGTTTTGTACGGCTTCTAGAAATGATTAAATCTTGTGCAGCCCAATAAATTTCAGGAGACACTATTGCCTCATGCGTATTTTCTTTAATTGCATATTCTTTTTCTTGTACTTTTTTCCGTTCATCAATTACTGATGGTTTTGTATCTCTACATTGAACTAGCATCCCAATATAATGAGGATTCATTAATATTTTCTTGATGGTCGAGCCATGCCATTTATCGCTAGCATTAATTTTCTCACTAATTTGAGATGGTGTGGGGATTCCTTCGTTATATAAATTTCTTGCAATAGCATCAAATCCGCGACCCTCTATATATTCTCGAAAAATACGTCTAACAATTTCAGGCGTATTGTCATTTCTTATATATAGAGTTTTATTTTTTACATAGTATCCATACGGGGCTAGTGAACCTATGAATTCGCCATCTTTTGCATTAGTTCGAAGTGCTTGTTTAATTCTATCACTGGTATTCTGAGATTCTTTTTGATAAAGCCAAGCGTATAATCCGAAGTTATCTTGATTATTATTTAAAGTGTCAATTGCCCCATCAAGTGTTTTGATATGAATATTATTTTTGCTAATTATATCTTTTAATTTGTAAGAAAGTGGTACGTTTCTTGCTAAACGTGAAAGTTCTTTAGATAAAATTAAATCAAATTTTTCATCCTTAGCATCTTGAATTAATTGATCTAGGCCTTTTCTATTGTATTTAGTACCAGATTTGACATCGGCATAGAAGTCATATAAAATCCATCCTTTTTCCGCAATCATTTGCTTAAATAATTTCTCTTGGTTTGCAAGAGATGTTTTTTGTTCCTCTTTAGTAGAAGATACCCTTATTATTACAGCAACCCGCAAAGGCTTTCCTAATAGATAATCTTCAAGTATTTTATTAGCTTTGTCATTGTATACATCATTTGCCATTGCGAATCTCATGATTTTTCACTTCCTTTAACGAAATCGTGATTCGCATCATTATTGTTTGACTGAATTTTAATAAGGTTATCAATTTGTGTGTTTAATAATTCCTTTAAGATTTTATCTATTGTAATTTCTCCAGAATAAATTCTTTCTACTTTCATTTTTAACTTAGCCTCCATTTAAGTTTGGTGGCTAGATGTTTCAGCCGGCTTTCTGATCTAGCTGAAACATGATACTCTCGGATTTTATATATTTTAATAGGGGATAAAAAATTTTTATTTTCAGATATTTTAAAAAATGAAAGTAAGAAATAAAGGGAGTGATTCTTTTTTATTTCTTTGAGTTACTTTTATGGATGATATTATGGAAATCTATATTCGCATAAATTGACTGTAAAGATTTTTAAAAAGATGAAAGGGGTGATATAAAATGTTAAAATGAGGAAAGTAAGGGATAAAACCCCTTGCTATCCAAATGGCTGTGCCATTGTGGATTTAGAGCATTATAATCCACCCTAACGGTTCAAAGTGTAGCGGGGTGGATTATTTATTTACTGCTCTAAAATGACAATTATATGATTTCTTTTTATAAAGTAAGAGGGGGACGGAGGGCGGATATGTATTTTTTACTATTTTTCTTAGTTCTTATGGTATTAATCATTCTAATTGTTATAAAGAGAAACAATAAAAAATTAGCCCTAGTTTTAGCTGTTATACTGTTTCTGCTTACTATTGGTGGAATTATGTTTATCAGAGATGTTGTGCAAAATTTTGCCCCATAGTTACTAACCGAGATAAGAATATAAACAGGAGTATGAAGAATGAAAAGTTCAAATAAAATAGTTGTTGCTGTTAAAGGTGTTATTGTAAATGAAGGCAGGGTATTAATAGTTCAACGTGCAAAAGAAGATAAAATCGGCGGTGGGACTTGGGAATGTGTTGGTGGAAAAATAGAGTTTGGAGAAGACTTAGAATCTGCACTCTTACGAGAAATTAAAGAAGAAGTAGGATTATCTGTTACAGTAGAGAAACTTTTATATGCTACTACCTTCAAAACTGACCCAACAAGACAAGTTGTTATTTTGACTTATCTATGTCGTAGTAATAGTAGTAATGCTATTCTTTCTAAGGAACATTCTAGTTTCAAGTGGGCCACTAAAGAACAATTGAGATTACTATTGTCTCCGGAAATAATAACTGATTTCGAGAAAAATAATATTTTCTCAATAGAAGTTTTGAATTAAAATCACCTTCCTTGAAAAGTGTCTGTTTCAATAAGTGGTTCACTTACCGGGAGAAAAATCATAACAAATCATTTAAGCTAGAACAAATAGTTAAGGGGGAAAACAATTGATAAGATATCTTATTAGTATAATTAGCTGCCTCCTTCTATTATTTAGCGGGATGTACAATATAATTACTCATGGTTTTACATTTCCATTTCTTATTCTTTCATTGGGAGGTTTAATTGGCCTTTTTGGCGGTTTATTTTACAAAGTGAAGAAAAAAGAAGCTTAACAACCTTATGGACTGAATCCTTTTCAGTCCTTTTTTGTTTATAACTTTGAAGAATTAAGTGAAAAGGTCTACATATTTGCTCAAAACTCCAAAGTATTGAACATGATTTCCTAGTACTATAGATTAGGCTGTTAAGCATAATCAATACTTATGTTCAAAAATATGTGCTTTATATTGGTGTAGCAAAAAATTTTATCGGTTAGATAGACTAGTAGGTTTGTGCTTAACGGATGTTCGTCCTCGTTGGAAATTCCCCCCGTCTGTTGGGGATTTTGGCTAACTTTTTTTAAAGCTTTTAAGAACTACTCAATAAATGTAAAATATAAATATAAATATATTTAAAGGATGAGAAAACATGATTAACTTTCAGGATAAAGTAAGTTTTATTTGGTCCATTGCAGAGATTTTGCGAGGTCCATACAAGCCAGAAGATTATGGGAAAGTGGTTTTACCGTTAGCTGTATTACGCCGTTTTGACTGCGTATTAGATAGTACAAAAGAAGAAATATTAGCTTCGACAGAAAAGTTTGCCTCCATGAATGAGGAGGCACGAGAGCCAATTTTAAACCGTGTAGCAAAACAAAATTTCCATAATATAAGTAAATATGATTTCAACAAATTACTAAGTGATTCCGATAACATAGCAGATAACTTGCGTGATTACATAAATGGCTTTTCAAAAACGGCACGAGATATTATGGATCATTTTGATTTTGACCGACAAATTGACAAGTTAGAAACAAATAATCTGTTATATTTGACGATAAAACGTTTTAGTGAAATTGATTTACATCCAGAAGTCGTTTCTAACGTAGAAATGGGTTATATTTTTGAAGAATTAATTCGTCGTTTCAATGAGAATGCAGAAGCAGGGGACCACTATACCCCACGTGAAGTGATTCGCTTAATGACGCATTTATTATTCTTGCATGATGATGCAAGTATTTTAGCAAAGCCCGGATTAACACAAACACTATATGACTGTGCAGCAGGAACAGGGGGCATGGGTTCAGTTGCTCAAGAATATTTATCAAGTGTAAACTCTTCCGCACATTTAGAATTCTTTGGACAAGAAATTAATGGTGAATCGTATGCAATCTGTAAAGCAGATATTTTAATAAAAGGTGCAGATGCAAAGAACATTCGATTAGGGAACACATTATCGAATGACCAATTCCCATATGATAAATTTGACTATTTAATTAGTAACCCACCTTATGGAGTAGATTGGAAATCCTATCAAAAGCCTATTGTTGATGAACATGAGAAGCAGGGATTTAATGGTCGTTTTGGTCCCGGTACACCGCGTACAAGTGATGGGCAATTATTATTCTTACTGCACTTACTGTCTAAAATGAAACCTGTCACTGCTGAAAATCCACAAGGGTCACGTTTAGCGATTATTATGAACGGCTCTCCATTATTTACAGGGGATGCAGGATCAGGGGAAAGCGAAATTCGTAAGTATGTGTTAGAAAACGATTTAGTAGAAGGCATTGTCGCATTACCAAACGATTTATTCTACAACACAGGGATTGCCACATATATTTGGATTTTGACGAATAATAAAGCACCATTACGTAAAGGGAAAGTAGAGTTAGTCAATGCAGTTGATTTCTATAGGAAAATGAAGAAAAGTATGGGCAGCAAACGGAATGAAATCACAGAAGAACAAATTAATAGAATCGTTAGTTTATATGGAGATTTCCAAGAAGGAGAATATGTAAAAATCTTTGATAATGAAGATCTCGGTTATGCCAAAATTACAGTAGAACGTCCATTACGCTTAAATTTCCAAGTAAACGAAGAACGGATTGCACGGATTACAGAAGAAAAAGGGTTTATGAATCTTGCGACATCGAAGAAAAAAGGTGAAGCGGGGCTTAAAGAAATTGAAGCAGGAAAAGAATTGCAAACACAAATTATTAATGTATTACGCAGCTTAGTGAGTAATGAATTATATAAAAATCGTGAAGCATTTACAAAAATATTAAAAGATGCATTTAAAGAAGCAGGAATTACAGTAGGTGCGCCAGTATTAAAAGCGATTTTAAATGGTCTTTCTGAGAAAGATGAAACAGCTGATCCTTGTATGAAAAATAAAACAGAAATGGAACCGGATACCGACTTACGTGATACAGAAAATGTACCGCTTAAAGAAAATGTTCATGAATACTTTGAACGTGAAGTAATACCACATATTCCAGATGCATGGATTGATAAATCCAAAACAAAGATTGGGTACGAGATTCCATTTACTCGTCATTTTTATAAATATACAGCATTACGCAGCTCAACTGAGATTATGGAAGAAATCCGAATGCTAGAGGCGGAGATTGCTGAGCAGTTGAAGAAGGTGATGGGATGAGTTTAAAGTTAAAAGAAGTTAATGCTGGCTGGATTAAAGAAATTCCCGTTAATTGGAGTGTGAAAAAAGTTAAAGAAGTTTACGAATTTGTTAGTGTAAAAGTAAGCGATACTGAATATCCTGCGTTAACAGTAAGTAGTAAGTATGGAATCACACCTCAAATGGAGAATGTAGCTAAAACTCAAAATGGAGATTCTCGAAAACGTGTAGAAAAAGGGGATTTTGTAATAAATAGTCGTGCAGATAGACCGGGTGCTTGTGGTATCTCTAATTATGACGGTTCTGTTTCAATGATCTGTCACGTATTAAAGGCAAGGTATAAAGATATCTTACATGAAAAGTATATGCATTATTTATTTAGAAACAATATGTTCTCTCAAGAGTTTTTTAGATGGGGAAGGGGGATTGTTTCAGATTTATGGAGTACGAGAAAAGATGATTTTGGTAGTTTGCAGTTACCTATTCCTCCATTTAGTGAACAAAAGATTATTGGTGAATATTTGGACTACAAAGAAAAAAGTTTAAACACTTTAATACGTTTAAAGGAAAATCAACTTGAAATGCTTAGTGATCAACGCCAATCAATTATCACAGAAGCTGTTACAAAAGGATTAAATCCAAATGTGAAAATGAAAGATTCAGGTGTTGAGTGGATTGGTGAGATTCCTGAGCATTGGCTCTTTAGTAAAATAGGTTATTTAGGTAGACTACAAAATGGTATTAGTAAATCCTCAGAGGAATTTGGCTATGGAACACCTTTCGTTAGCTATGGAGATGTATATAAAAATGAAGTCTTACCTACTGTAGCTAGTGGTTTAGTAAATGCATCTGAAGAGGATAGAAAATTATATTCAGTGCAATATGGCGATGTTTTCTTTACTCGCACCTCTGAAACAGTAGACGAGATTGGCATAGCTTCGACCTGTCTTCAAACTATTGAAGATGCTACATTTGCAGGTTTTTTAATCCGTTTTAGACCTACAACAAATAGATTAAGTCCTCATTTTGCAAGGTTTTATTTTAGAAGCAATTTAGGTAGACGTTATTTTGTAAAAGAAATGAATCTTGTTACTAGGGCTTCATTAGGACAAGGATTACTTCGAGGCTTTACAGTGCTTTTACCACCATTAGAAGAACAAGAGCAAATAGCGTCATATTTAGAATCGAAAACCCATTCAATTGATGAGAGTATTTCGCTAGTTAATAAACAGATCGAAAAACTCAAAGAATACCGCCAATCATTAATCTACGAAGCAGTAACAGGAAAAATTGATGTACGTGAATTGGAACTTAATTAAGTGAGGTGAGTTTAGATGGCAGTGGATACGTCGGAAAAAGGGTTTGAAACAAATATTGAAGCAGTATTGATTGAAAATGGTTATAAAAAGCGAGTGCTTGAAGGTCGGGCAAGTGTGCTTTTTAAACAGTATGCGATTGATGTAGAAGAGTTATTTGCTTTCTTAGAAGGTACGCAAGCCAAGTCTTTACGTGCTTTAGAGAAGTCGTACGGTCCAGATTATAAAGAGCAGGTTTTAAAACGTATTGTTGATCAGTTACATAAGCAAGGGCTTGTGGAATGTTTACGGAAAGGGATTAAAGATCGTGGTGTGACAATAAAATTTGCTTACAATAAACCAGCTACAACGATGAATCAATTAACGAATGAGTGGTATTCGAAAAATCGTTTTAATGTTGCTCGCCAAGTCTACTATAGCGACAAACATAACAATAGTTTAGATATGGTGCTGTTTTTAAATGGCCTACCGCTTGTGGTAATGGAGCTGAAAAACCCATTAACAAACCAAACAGTCGAACATGCAATGAAACAATTAAAATTTGATCGAGACCCAAAAGAGCAGTTGTTTAAATTTAATGAACGTGTTGTTGTTTATTTTGCGGTTGACCCAGATGAAGTATTTATGACGACAGAGCTGAAAAAAGGGAAAACGTATTTCTTACCATTCAATAAAGGGAACCAAGGTGGAAAAGGAAATCCACTTGTATATGAAAACTACCGTACGCATTATTTATGGGAAGAAATATTAGCACCTGATAGCTTGTTGGATATTTTATTCCGTTTTGTCTTTATTAAGAAGGACGATATTTTAGACTCAAACGGTGAAACAATTGAGGAACGCAAAATGTTGATTTTCCCTCGATTCCATCAGTTAGATGCAGTGCGTAAACTTGAAGAAGATGTAAAAGAACGTCTTGTTGGGCATAATTACTTAATTCAACATAGTGCAGGTTCCGGAAAAACAAATTCGATTTCATGGTTAGCCCATCGTTTAGCAAAGCTGCATGACGAAAATAACGAATCGATTTTTAGTAGCGTTATAGTGATTACAGATCGTCGTGTATTAGATAAGCAATTACAAGATGCTGTATATCAGTTAGAGCATAAGGCGGGGATGGTCGAACGTATTAATAAAGACTCTGCGCAGCTTGCCAATGCGATTAGTAATGAAACACGTATTATTATTACCACTCTACAAAAATTCCCATTCATTATGGAAAAAGTAGCGGGATTAGATCGTAAAAAGTATGCAGTGATTATTGACGAAGCCCATTCATCACAAGGAGGAAAAGCATCAACGGCATTAACGAATATTTTATCGGACAAGACATTAGAAGATGCCTACAATGAAGATCGTATTGCCGAAGAAAATTTAGAATCTCTTGATGAACAAATTATCGAAACCATTATGAAAAGTGGTAAGCAAGATAATGTATCGTTCTTTGCTTTCACCGCTACACCGAAGCCAAAAACATTAGAGAAATTCGGTACACTTGGCATGAATGGAAAACCACGTGCGTTTCATGAGTACACGATGCGTCAAGCCATTGAAGAGGGGTTTATTTTAGACGTTTTACAAAACTACACAACATATAAAACGTTCTGGAAAATTGCCAAGACGATTGAAGATGATCCAGAAGTATCAAGAAAACAAGCTACCAAAAAGCTAGCTCAGTATGTTTCATTGCATCCACACAGCGTTGCACAGAAAACGGAAATCATTATCGAACATTACCGCCATTTTGTAAAACGTAAAATTGGTGGTCGTGCAAAGGCGATGGTGGTCACAGCGAGTCGTTTACATGCAGTGAGGTATAAATTAGCGTTTGATAAGTACATTGATGAAAAGGGTTACGATGATTTAAAAACAGTCGTAGCATTTTCGGGTACTGTAAAGGACGGCGAAATTTCTTATACAGAGCCGGATATGAACAAATTCTCTGAAAAAGAATTGCCTGAAAAGTTTAATTCAGATGAGTATAAAGTGTTGCTTGTAGCAGAGAAATATCAAACAGGCTTTGATGAACCATTGCTTCATACTATGTACGTAGATAAACCGTTAAGTGGGATTAAAGCTGTACAGACATTATCTCGTTTAAATCGTACTTGTCCGGGTAAAGAAGATACATTTGTTTTAGATTTTGTAAATGATCCAGAAGATATTAAGGCGTCGTTCCAACCGTATTATGAGTCAACAAGTCTTTCGGAAGTTACAGATCCCAACATTTTATATGACTTACAAGGTGAATTAGAGCCATATCAAATCTTTACGGAAGAAGAAGTACAGAAGGTAAACGAGATAGAACTAAATGGTGGTGTAAAGAAATCTACATCAGCACAAACCGCGTTAAATGCGGAAATTGATAAAAGTGTTGAACGATTTAAAAAACTTTCAATAGCTGAGAAAGAGGCCTTTAAAACGGCTGCAACAAAGTTCACTCGTACGTATGGGTTCATTTTGCAAATTGCGACGTTTATTGATGTAGACCTACACAAGTTATATATCTATTTAAACTACCTACTACGCAAACTTCCGCGTGACAAAAACGATAAAGACGTGTATTTAGCAGATGATGTTGCACTAGAATACTACCGCAATCAAAAAGTATTTGAAGGGAGCATCGAGCTTGAAAAAACAGGTGGCTTTGAATTAGATCCACAAAGACATGGTGCTGGTGGAGCAGTAGAAGATGAGAAAACTAAGTTGTCTAGTATATTGGAAAAGTTAAATGACCGATTTGGTACAGAATTTACTGAAGAAGATTTATTGTTTGATGAACAAGTAGTGTCAACGATGACAAAGAGTGAAGATGTACAAGTAAGAGCTAAAAACAATTCATATGATAACTTTAGATTAGCAATGAAAGAACGTATCATTGATTTTGTTATTGATCGTATGGAAGCAAATGAAAAATACACACATAAAATTTTAGGCGATCAAGAATTCCAGTCATACTTCATTGATAAGATTATTGCGGAAGTATATAAAGAGATAAACGCTGGATAACTTTATTAGAATTAGAAAACAAAAATGTAGGGTGGTTTACCAACCCTTCATTTTTATAGTAGAAAAGGTAGAGTGCGAAAATTACCATTATCGCACTCTTGTTTTCTATTAAATAACATAATCAATCTCAGTATCAAAGTATTTAAACGTACATAAAAACTCGTTTTTTTAACTAGATAAGACTACGGCGCAATTCTGTAATTACACTAATTCTGCTATATGATTAAATGGTAATATGTAGTATTATGGTTAAATTATTTTACAACGAATATAGAGGGTGTTTTTATGCGGAAATATGATGAATTAAAACAGAAAAAGGAAGATGCCATATCAGATTTAAAGATCAGAACAAATAACATTCAAAAACTTGGTACAGAGTCTAAAAGAGTAGCCGAAATAAGTAAGAATGTAAACATCATTATTACTAATCTAGATCAACAATTTGAACAAGCTACAAAATTAGATGGCATAGATATAACATTTCTATTCTTTGCAACTGCACTTCAATGTGTACGACAATACATAATAGGAACTATTACACAAAGGACTGATGATAAAACTGCTGCAAAAAAAATTAAGGGCTATGAAAAAGAGCAATCTAACAGGTCACACCAATTATATAAGCCAAGTATAGAAGAAATATTTACAAATCCGGTTCCGTTTGATGCAATTTTTGGCAGTAAAGAATTAAATTTAGGAATAGGTGGTGGATTTACTCATCGAGCTAAAACTTTAGGCCATGATCCAATATTAGGGTGGATATTCGGAACAATGAACATTGCAACAAGTACAATGACAGTTGCTGATTTAGGAATCCCGAAATCATATCATATTAAGACAGGGAAAACAGCGCGTGGTGATGCAAGAGATAAGATTCATAGTAATGCAGACACTCTTAAAGTTTTTGCTTATTCCAAAAGTAAACTTATGGACGAGGGAAAAAAGGGAAAAGAAATAATTGGCGCTTCATTGATAAAGGAAGCATTACACTTAAAGTCTGATTTATATTCAACAGCAAGTCTACCTTTGCCTTTAATTTCTCCAATATCAGTGGAATTCGCGCGTAAATTGGCTACTTATGGTTTAGATATGGGAAATACATTGAAAGTAGGGAAACAAGCTGGATATGCGGTGTTAATAAATTCATTAGTGGCGATGATTCATGGCTTATTTTATGATGAAAGTAAATATAGCAGCTGGAATATGTATTCGGTGAAAACTAGAAAAATATTGAGCTATTCAAATGTTTTAGCAACAACAAGTAATGTTATTGCTGTTGCTATAGCTTCTGGAATAGGGATATTTACTGAAAATCCGGCTATGGTGAAGAAATCACTTAATTATTTGGATATTGGTGGAATAATGTTAACAATTTATCGCATTGTCAATGACCATAAATTTATTAAAGAGGTCAAGCAAGAGTTTTTAGAACAGGAATTTTACAATATTGTTATGGGTGAAGGTTAATTTGGAGGGTTAGGTGGAGAAGATATGTCAAGAAAAGATTTTTATAAAGGAATGGAAGCAGCAGCAAAACCATTTGAAGAGAAATTCCAAAAACAGTCTCAGGCTTTTGAAGAATTAGCTCAATCTATCAACAATAAGCTTGATGACTTTAGTTTTACAAACGATCGAATTATTGATGAATTAAATGCAATGGAAAAGAAACGTCTATATGATTTAAATACGTTAATTGATATCGCCAACTTAGGCGATGATGAAAAAGAGCTTTTAATGGCTATTTTATATACGTTAGTAGATATGACAGAATATGTAACAGAATACCAACAGGCGTTTTTAAGGTCAGTAAAAAATCATCTTCAGGTCATAGGTAGGCAATCGTCTATTGATTTATCGGTCATTGAAAATATTGAAAATCTTAATGACCAAAAGGCTATTCTTCAGACTGTTATGGAATTTCTTTTTCTTGAAAATGCTAGTCATGGATATATGGACGAATACAGTGATGTGATGGAATATTTTAGTGTTAACAAAAAAGGAATAAGAGAAATTCAGGATTGTATTGATAAAATATATAAAGCAACTGGGTTAGAAGGTATTGCTGAAAATTATGGATATGTACCAGAAGAGCCGGTTCAAAATACTAATAATAATTATCTTGGTAGTGAAAAAAGGGTCTATTCTGATTTTCCAAACCTTAAAATTTCAGAAGGTTTGGCAGTTAATACGAGCGAAACTAAAACCTTTGAAAATCTTAATCTCCTTTTTGAAGAATGTATAACGGTCAATAAAGGTGGTAAATTAGTAATTAATAATTGTACAATAAAAACAAAAAGGACCTTGGATACAGCCATTTTATCAGATGATGCGGAGGTCATTATTTCAGGATGCGTTATTGACTATTTTGGGCTTGATGATAAACAGTTTTTTACGGCGAAAAATTCCAAATTATTAATTCAGAACACTGAATTGGTAGACTGTCATCGATTACTTAGTCATACAACAGAGGATACCGTAATTGAATTTAGCCATTGTGTAAGTAATAATCTTGGGATTCAGGTGACTTCAGACATGAAGAGAAATATCTTGCGGTTGACAGATTGTGATTTTATTTCATCGAATGATGGTAACGGAGAATTTTATGAAAATCGTCAATATGCATTCTCAGCACCTAACCTAGTGGTTAGAAATTGTCAGTTTTCTAACTTTCAATATGGAGTTCTTGATATTCCAAGTCTAATTACCTTTTTTAATTTTAATCCAAACGATATGGATTCGATTGATTTGATTGAGATTACTGATTCTAGTTTCATAAACTGTAACGGGGCCATTTGTGATAATGGTGGTGCTAAAGAAATTTTAATAACAGATAGTTATTTTGAAAATTGTGTAGATATTTTTACAGGTGAGGGTTTTGATGAAAAGTATGCTGTGAAGTTTATCGACTGTAGATTAGAAAATTGTAAAGGATTGTTAAGTAATGCAGTAAGACCATTTTACATGAGGAACACTACAATTAATGAAGGTTTTATGATTCTTCAAACACGTGAGCAAGTAACAATGGAACATTGTATATTAACTAATTGGAACCTAGAAAAGGCAGTCCCATATCTACATCATTATAATTATTCTGTTTCAATACCAATAGAGGTTGGAAAAAATAGTCTATTCAAGGATTGTATATTTAAAAACATTGATTTAGAGGGTAGTGATTGGGGACTTTCTAACTACTTTATTGGTGGGAATAGTAATGGTGCGACCATTCTTGCAGATTCTTGTGAATTTGAAAATATCTCTTCATATGAAGAAATTTTTAGGAAAGTTGAACATTATACTTTATATTCTGGAACCTTGATCGTAAGAGGAAAGAAAAAAGCTGCTTATACACAAGTAGAAATTAAAAATTGTACTGGCCTTTAATATAAAGTATATTAGGTAAATTAGTTTTTTGTAGAGAACTTTGCGTGCGAAAGTAGTTATTATCGCACTCTTATTTTATTCAGTTACATAAATTGTCTGTTAGCAATAAAACCTTTTAGCAAAATGCACAAGGTAAAGAGAGTACACTAAAATGGAGAACTTTTTAAGATGAATGCGCTGATAATACATATGTTAGGGGGGGGAAATCCATAATAATTGCTAACAGCGGATGTACATAAGGTAAAGAGAGTACACCAAAATGGAGAACTTTTTAAGATAAAATGCGCTGATAAGAGAGATCTTAGGGAAAAAACCTATTATAAATGCTATCAGCCGGATGTTTATAAGGTAAGAGAGTACACCGAAATGGAGAACTTTTTAAGAGAAAATGTACAAAAAGAGTACTTCATGGATAAAAAACCGTTCAACTACTACCAGCCAGCGAGGTGTTTACAAGGCAAGAGAGTACACCAAAATGGAGAACTTTTTAGGAAGAAGTATATACAAAAGCCAGTTATTCATAAGACTAGAATAACTGGCTTTTATCGATTTGCTTCTTATTAGCATTGTAAAGAAGGAGTTTACCGTTGGATATTTCATCTATAGCAGCGAATACTATATTGTCTATATCCATTCCGTTATTATCAACTATTTCTCTCGTTATCTTAATGGTATTTACTTTCTTTGTTTTCCTAATGACATCATTGAATAGTTCTTCTTTTCTTTCATACAATGCCAAGATCTTTGCATTGTACTTGAACCGGCCATTTGCTGTAGGAATTGTATAATAAGCCAACCTCTCCATGTCTTTTACGCTTCCTTCTCTAATAAATACAGGAATAAAGTATTGTTCGTATTTATCTTCTGAATCCTGATAGTATCTAAACAAAAAATCTGGAATAAAGTTTAGACTGTTTGTCGATATGCCAAGAGTTGGATAAAAGTGTTTAGTGACAACCATAAACTTTAAATTTTTCCAATTTGGTTTCAACCCTGCCTTAATTAAAGTGATAAATGTTTTTTTGTAAACTTCATAGGAATATGATTTTATGTTATTGAACAGTTCTAGATATACTGCTTCAACAACTGTGTAAAATCTTTTCATACCGGTAACATAAACCTCAATTTTCCAGTCTTTGTAGTCGTTCATATGAGCAATTTCATGTTTTAAGTTGGCAATACGAATGTCTTTGTTGCTATGGATGTTCTTGGTTATTACCACGTCACTATCATCCATTAAAGCGAAGATGACTTTGTGGTTATGCTCCCTATCGCTCTTAGCCAACTTTTCATAGCGATACAATTTTCCTTCGATAGATTTAACATCATGCTTTTCGATTATAGTATTGGTATGATCACGTTTAGTTTTTATTTTTTCATTTCCACTATCCACTTCGATGTAGAGGTATGTGTCCCTAATTTTGAATATCCAATCTGGTATTAATCTAGTCTTTTCACCAAGTTGCTTATTAATAAGGGTGAATTCCTGTGGGACAAAAGATTGTAGCACATCTAATTCTTTGTGTCTGTCGATAAATGTAGCCTTGTACTGTGATAACGATTTTAATGGAGGAATAAAATCATTACCGAAGTTTTGCTTCTTAAAAATAATGATAGGTTCTTCTAACTCTTCATCCTTATCTTCTCTGAACGGAATAACATATTTTCCTCCATCAGCAATATAAAAAGGCTCTTTTTGACTAACGCATTTTAAAACTTCTATAACCGATTGTTTAATAGCGAGGGTATGATCTAAGTTGCTTTTTGCTTGATATTTCAGTTTTTCTTCCATACCCAAGTAGCCGAGTTTTTTGAGAATTGTTTGGCCTGCAGGTGTTAAGTTGATAATTGCAATTTCATATCCATTTTGCATTTTTTCTTTACTTTTTTCTATAATGTTAGCATTGTCCCACCGACTCATTTTTCTACGGAAAGCAGCATCACTTATATGTTTTAAGAGAGAATAAAATTCATAAAACTGAGGTTGTGATAATATGACCTGTTCGTTCAAGAAAAGAAGTGCGTATATATCGACGCTTTCTAATTGAATACGCCGTTTTTTCGATTTAGATAAATAATAATATACTTTCAAATTCCTATTCTCCTTTTTTCCTTACAAAAGATACAGGCACAATCTCTAGAGGAAAATGTGCCATCGGGTTATTCGTTCTCTATGAAGTTAGCAAGTGTTTGTTATACTGCTTTAAAAACTCATAAAAGGTGTTATTATCCATTTCCTTTATGCTTTCAAATTCGCAATTTTTTTGTTGACTGTTTTCTTTATTGCTAAGGGATCTTGAATTATTGATGGCTTTTTTATCTTCAATAATTTCTTTGATAGAGAAGGTTTGACTGAAGATATCTATATTCCATTCGACATATACATTTGTGAATTTACTCTTTGCCTTCTCAATTTCATTATGGTCACCTAAAAATATTTTGTGGCTTACCTCAGTTTCAGTCTCGAAAAGATCGATAACATTTTTAAGTGAATATTCATGAATGAATCCAAGCCCAGAAAAACAGTACATGCCTTCCCCTTTCCAAGATATTTTCAAGGAAAGGTTCTCATCAATATCTTTGTCCTTCTCATCAATGTAATTTTCATCGATTAAAAATTGCAACGCTTGCTCTTCTAGATCCTTAACATTTGTTACATAAAATTTTCCTTGATAATTCTCTTCATTAATTAGCATTAGCTCTTCGTAAAGCGCATCATAATCCTTTTTATTTAATATCACATAGATTCCTCCAATATATTTTAAGCAAAAATAAAAACCCCATAATGATGTTTAAACGCAATAGAACGTTCGTTTAAACTCAGCAATGGGGCTTTCCCTTATTCCATTTTAAATTTATATAAATTACACGTAACGACGATTTTATGAATGGTTTAATTAAAATGACATGTCACTTAAAGGAAGTTAAAAAGTGTTTTACTTTCTTCTGCCGGAGAACCACCTATCCCGAAGTTCTTGAAATAGTGTATTTCTTTTTATCATGACTACATATCCAATTGCAAGCATAGCAACAGCAACAGGCTGAACAGGGAGGCCAACGAAAATGTTACCACAATTGTATATGTCAGAGCCACAGTAAAACAGATACCTAGGATGTTAGCGTATTGTATTATTTTGTTGAAGTCCATGAGCTGTCCTCCCTTAAATTATATTCTGACTATATTTCCCGATTATAAATTAGGAGCATCCTAGTAACAAACTAGTAAAGGTTATTGGATGCGATTAATTTGTGTAGGTTTAATTTATATCAAAAAGGTCATTCTTTTTCTATATAGTCGGAATTTAAAAGGATTGTCCATATGGCACATAAACCATTGATATTACTGGTATTAGAGAAAGAGATAGTATACTCGTTGAACGGACCCCTTTAACGGATATACTTCAACGTGCATATTTATCCTTTTTGTTGCTTGAAAAGCATGCTTGATTTAACTTTTATATGCCTCTTTGCACTATAAGTTTATTATTGGAAATTGCCATCATATAAATCTAAAAATGTCTCAAGTGCTTTGTTAACAATAAACTTCTTCTCAAGTCCACTAGTGTTGGCAAAGTCGTCTAGTCGCTGCATTACATGCTCTTGGACTGGAACGTTCAGCTGTTTTGTTAAGGAATCTGTATTCCTATAAGCAGCATGTTCAAACAGAAGTTTTCCAAACAATTCGTATTTTAGCGTTTCAGTCTTCCTTTCATAATTCCCTTTTATATATTCTTCCGCAATTTTCTTTAGGGTGGTTATTTCCTGTTCATTCAAATCGAAATTTTCAAAGGTGGTTTTTGATCTATCTTTTGAATAAGATATTGTCCAAAATTGCTTAGTAAGGATTCTTGGATCAATTTTGGTGAAGTTCCATGCGCCGTTAATCTCACAGGTGGCTCCAACGGCTTTTAATCTTTTAGAAACAGTCGAAGCGGCTTTGTAGCCTTTCGAGTTACAGATTTCTTGTTCTGTAGTTCCACCTTCAATTAGTGAAATGATATCTTGTAAAGTTGCTTTATCGATGTCTATTTCCATTTTAATTATTCCCTCCTTTCACTTAAAGGTAAAAACATTTTAGCTTGGAATTAAGCCTATTCGAAGAGCAGGAATAAAAAATATTGGCTTAAATTAAAATTTAGGTTGAACTATTATTGAGTTATATTTAAATCAAATGAAAAATAATCGTTTCTAGTTCACTTAATTAAGATTCAGTTTAATTTCATTTAAGTTATAGCTAACTTTAATTAGATTTGATGTTTAACAAGTGTTTCAGGTAGTTAATAAATTCTATCGGAACGGTAATTTACTCAAAAGTAAAATTTTCAAAGGACTTACGGATCTATCAATATGGAATTATTTGTTGAATTCCCTTCCTATTCATCAATAAGGGAGAGAGTATTTTAGTTTCGCACTGCCATAGAAAATCCAGTTATACATTCAAACTTTCTTTAGACTTTGTAAAGTCTAAAGCAGTTAAGACATCGATTAGATTGAAATTCAAAAATCCCCTTTCTAAAAGTTGCAATGTCACCAATTCTATGCGATATACTAGAAATAGTGATTTCATCTGAGGATATTTTCTTCTAAAACAAAATTGGGAGGATTTTGAATGGGTGTAAAAACAAAGGGTTTCGACGATTTCAACAAACGATTAAAGAAAATGGGTAATAAAGCAAAAGAATTGGAAAAAGGAACAACAGTAAGCTTTACAGACTTATTTAACGACCGGTTCATGCAGATACACACTAAATTTAATAATATTGATGAATTCTTTGATAAGAGTCCTTTTGAGATTCTGACTGAAGAAGACTTTGATAAAATTAATGAAAGTGAGCTTGATGAGTACGTACGAAACCATAGTAGATTTTCCGGATGGGAAGATATGAAAGGGAAAGCTGGTCAAGAGTGGGTTGCGAAGCAATTAGGATTTTAAATACTTTTTGAAGGGGGCAGCTGAAAAGCGCTCCTTTTTAGATATTTAGAAAAGTTATACTTAGGAGCCTCAAATGACAACGCTTTATTACTCTATTGGTGAAACGAGTAGCTGAAGTCCATTTCTTGCCCCGTAGTTCCATAGTTTGACGAAGGGATAGGTACCGTCTGGCAGAAAAAATAAGCGTTCTTGTAATGGCATAATTGCATCACTATTATCAACATAGCAGCCGTGTTCATATGTAGCTTGATGTATTGTTACTATTCTGCCAGTATCGTTAAAGAACTTGAATTTCATTGTTGATCCTCCTAGTAGTTTAAGAAATACATTTTCCGTTATGTAAATTAGGGGAATGAGGGAACTTTAGGATTCTCTCATCCCCTTGTTTTTGAGTAGGGATATCAATAGTTTACAGTATTTTAGGGGGAATAGGACCTTAATTGCTATCATTTTTCAATAGAGCAGGATTTACTAGGATCATTCCCTTGTTTCCGTATTTACCGCCTTTCACTTGTTTAATGTAAGAGTGATATTCAAGCAGGTCATAAGCACGTGAAAACCGGTCTTTGCCTTGAATTCTCTTTTTCGTCTTCTGATGAATTGTCTGTTTATCGACTACTAGTTTTTTCTCATTTAAGATTTTATCACGTAAATAAATTGCGTCATTGAATGTATCATTGCGTTTCATCACCCCAAATACCTTTTGTGCATGAGTAATGAAGTAATCTTTTAGCAAAAAGGCCTTTTTGCAAATGTCCAGACTGACTTCGGATGTTATTTCCTCCAGATTAGAAGAATCAGCTGAATGAGCAACATGCAATAACCCAGCTACCCGTAAAATCTGGCCAACCAATTTACTTCCCCAAAACCTTAGATGACCTTCGAAAATGCCATTGTCTCTGAACTCTTTTTCAATATCCATAATGAAATCTTTTAAAATGTTTATAGAGTCTTCACTTAACCGTAAGCAAATTGTTTCGTTCGGCGTAAACATCAGCAGCTTTCTAATCAATTCTTTATATGCCCTAGAAATTTCAACTGCTGTTGAAGGAGGAAAAGGCTCACGGAAGCCCTGATTATCGTTTGGCATAGAAAATAGAAACCTTGCAGGTATTCCTCTTTCATGGACGTAGGATGGGAAATTTTGAACTACTGTTGGCTGCGCTACGATGCAGATGGTCAATAACGGCTCAGTTAAAATTTCCCCCGGTCGTGAAACTCGGCCTACTTGGAGGTGATCTCCACTATATCCTTTAAGATAAACATCATGCTTTCCTTTTTCAGCTGGATCATTAAATTTAATAAATAAGTCACCTTCGGGGGACATAATAGAAATTTTTCCGTTATTCTTCTTTAATTCTATAACCAAATTTTCGGAAGTTTCATTATCGACCGTTAGTTTAGGCGCTGAAAGCTCTGGATGTTTTTGCAGTTCGTCGCTGATGGCTTCAATTTCTTGTAGTAATTCAGGATTATTCGTTTTTGCATAATCGGTTTGAAGTTTATCAATCCTTTTTTCGAGAGCCTGCCTCATTAATTTCCTTTTTTCGATTTTTGGTTCCATCTCTTCATAAAGTTCTTGGGCATATTTATATAAAACTTTCGTCATAGCATTATAAATAGCTGATTTCCTTAATCCCGAAGGTAAAAGTGTTGCTGTATACGTATTTAATGGTTCCTTCCAACCGGCTTTTGGTTCAATTGCGAATTTCTTACTTAATGCAGTCGATAACACTCCAATGCAAACCATCGCCGCTAAATCGATTGGAGTTTGAGTATCGATAGCCACTGCTTTCACCATTTTTTGAATGGTGGCTGGAAAAATTTCGATTGGAAATGGAATTGTATCGTACTCATCAAAAGTTACAGGCATTGCCCACTCTTCTTCTTCAGATAAAGATGGTTTACTTACACGGTCTGTCTCCAATGCCTTTACGACATCATTAAAGAGTTCAGTATTTCCTTCTGATTTCTTTCTGTTTTCTTGCATAGCCAACTTCTCATCGACTGTTAAATATTCTTTTTGGCTTTTTACTACGTTTTCTTTTCTCATTAGTTAAACCGTACCTTTCTGATAGTAATATATTGTTTGCCGAAGCTGTAATACGATACCACCAGTCTTTTTTCGTTCGAACCCCTTTTATAAAAAAATATAGTTTTTTTCACTAAAAGGGTCCTAAGTACCCTAATTGCACTTGAAAGTAAGTCTATCAAGGAGAGAAGTTAGGGGGAGTAACATTTACGAAAGTACCCTAAATACCTTAAATGCTGGGTAACAATGGGAGTGATGCGGATAGAATAGAACAATGCTGCAAAAGAAAAAGACCTGAATCACGGATAAAGAGGTTCCGTTGATTTAGGTCTTGTTGATATAAAAAGTTAAAGTTTTGAAGAGTATTACTATTCCCTGCTATTGGAAAATAAAAAAATGAACAATGCTCTTTTTTGTTCAAACGTCATCTTTGAAACTAACTTTCCTATTTTATGTTCAATTTCTTTGTTTGCATCCACAGATTCCTCGAAATTCAAAGTCAAAGAAGTTTGGTGATATATATTATCCCTTTCAAGCATTTGAAAAAATTGACTTCTTGTAATTCCAAATTCCTTACATATAGATTCCAACAGGGAAAACGTTACTTCTTGTCTTCCTGATTCAATCTTAGATAAGGACGGTTGTGATATTTTTATTTTTTTTGCGAAGTCAACCATTGTCATATTATTTTTCTTTCTAAGTTCCTTGATTAGTCTTCCAATTAATAAATCACTCATATTTCAATTCCAACCTTCTACACAACATTATTAGTAATCGTATCGTTATTGAATTTTACAATCAATATATATCGTGTTATATTCTAATTATGAATATATTCTTTATTAGAATAAAGGATGGTGGTTTTTTTATGATTGATGGATTTCAAAAGGTTGTGAATAGGTTAATTGAAGACAGGCTCGAACAAATTATCACAAGTGATGAGTATGTGATGTATTCAGAATTACTTCATAAAGATCTAGATGAAAAACTTGCCCAATTTGGGAAGTTTGAGGATGAAACAAAAAAAGATGAATTTATTGATGATATTAGAGCTAACATTTTTGAGCAGGTACATATCCAAACGAAATTAGCATATCGCACTGCTTTTAATGATGCCCTTGTGTTTGCTATAAACACATTAGTAAATCCGCAGAAAATGTTTTAATGGGAGGTTTATCTTTGGCATATTCTAAACATTTAGGATTTATTCAAGTCGACTTATATAGAATTACAGAAATATTTCAGGATCCTCGTACTGATATTTATGATGAACTTTTAGATGATATAATAACCGTCCTAGCAAAGTACGAGGTTGTAACGGATAACTTTATTTTTAATTTTACTAGTAGTGAAGACTGCAAGAAAAAGGATATTTTTCACCTGTCACTTATAAAGGCAGGTAAGAGAATAGAGAGGGAAAATAACAGCTGAAAAAAGCAGTATATTCGCTATTAAAGGTGAGCGCTAGGGAAGACTATAAAATAGTAATATGAGGGAGGTATCTGAAGTGCAGATATATTCAGGAAAATTGATAATAGATTTAGCAACAATTGTTGATGATGCAGATGAAAACATTATGAAAAATAATGCTCATGAAGCATTAACTTCAGAAGTGACACAAGAACTGCGAACAATACTGGGGGCAGCTGGATATTTGGCTGGAAGTGTAGGAGCAACATTGGAGAAAGTAGAAGATGCTAACCCGAACGATTATTCAATGATTAAGTCATATGTAGAACAATCCAAGAAAGATGTACAACGAGTATATAACAAAGCCAATAGAGAAACTTATACAATTGAGTAACATTGTGCAAATAATATAGGGCTTGCAGCTTTTTATAATTCTGGGCTGTGCAGGCAATTCTAGAACACAACAAAAAGTTATCTTATTAATGTTGAGATAGCCTTTTTATTGCGATATTAAAACATCGCAATAAAGGAGAAGAGAGTTCTCTTTTAATTGTAACTGAAAAAAGGGGTGTGGTTTTGGGTGAGTACGTATGTTCGTCTGTCTATTCTTCCTCATCAGATTTCACAACATGATTGGATAAATGTTTATAAAGAAACAGTGAAATTACTGCAAGTTTATGATTTTGCAGAGTTAGGAGAAAAAAAGTTATTTGATATTCAGATCCCTGTATATGTTAAATCCGAAGAACATGAAGAGCCTTCTCGATATTGGAGAACATGTGGGAACTTAGGCAGTAAGAAATTTGCAGAAACTTTCAGGCTTTACTCTGATATTAAAATGTATAGGGAGGCTACGCCAGCTTCTAATAATGAAACAGATATTTTAAAGGGATACGAAAGCTCAGTTGTTGTTTATAATGCTAAGACTCAAGGATATCCATACCATCTTTATATATTAGCCATAGCTATGCTAATTGAGAGCCGGTTCCCCAAATTTGCTAGTGTAAGTGGAGATATAGACCATCTGCAGTGTGTAAAAGCAAAACAATGGGCAGACACTCATCTCTCAACCCCAATAAAGTTACCGGTACGCGTTGATCCACGGCAGTTGCTTAACCGATTTTCTCCTAAAAATGAAAGTGAAAAAATAGAATTGGTTGAAAAATGGACAATTGCAGATCAGGAAAAAATCTTAGAACTAGTTTATACGTACTCTGATAAAGAAACTTTCCACAAGTGGATTAAGGAAAAATTAGTTAAGTACTCTTCTCCAACACAAATTGGAGCTGTTAAGCTCTTAGTCTATTATCTGAATCTAGTTAGGGATATTAATAGTTTGATTTCTATGGCTTGCAAGGAGGAAGGTGGCCCCAAGTATAAACCTGAAGAAATGTTAAGGGCAATTACTCTTACTTGGGTAAGTATCCCTCCACAAAACTACGATTTTTTGGAAGCCTTTCGCAAAATTGAAGGTCATCCAGCCATTGTTGAAAGAACATTTGGAATGATGGTAATGGATATCAAATTTCCGGGCAGGGAAATTAAAACCTATATACCTTTAAATGAGGTTATGGAGAAGTTTATCAATTGTTTTCCGGAATGGGATAATAAAGCGAGCCTTCTATTGCAACAAGGTAATAGTAAGATAGAAGAAGAACTTCAGGAATTCTATAGAAGTATTGCTCCTATGTTGGCTCTTAATAATGAGAAGGAAAGCGAAGGTAGTATTTTGGATAATGAAGATGCTTTTCTTTATTTTAATAATCATTCAGTTTTGCTTTCCGAAGAGCAGGACTTTCATTTAAAAACAGTAGCATATAGCATTGAAAAATTTTTAACCAAAAATCCTGAAATTAAAGAACGGTTGTATGGGTATGAAATTGGATCGATGAAGCTAATACTGGGAAAGATGCTTACTGAAAAGTTTCGGATGTTTCTTACAGAAGATGCTTGGCTATGGATTGTAGGAATTCGGGAAGAAGAGTTTATTATGACGTTACTTGCAAAGCTAATACTCGATGACTCTTATAATTTTAAAATGAAAGCTAATAACTATAGGCTGTTAAGAGGCATGTTTGAAAACAAGCTAATAACTGAAAAAATAACAGAGTATAGAAAAGATCCCAAAGTAATAACCCACATTCAAGAAATGATTGATAAGGAAAAGAACACTAATAAAGATTGAGGGATGCAAATGAAGCTTCTAATGTGCCTTGAATGTAATGATATATTTAATCTAGACCTGTCAGAAAAGAGTTGCAGTTGCGGAAGAAGTAAGGGGAAATATATAAACCAGCAGCTTGCTGAATATACGGGAAAGTCTGCGGTACCTCTTGGATTTTCTAACCCATCATTTATACAAGCAATTAAAGATCAACCGAATGAAGGAATCGGTAAGGAGTTCACTGCTTTTGTTATTCCTAAGAACTGTGAGACTTTTTTTAGAAAGTGATGTGTAGGGATGTACAAGAAGATAGTTAATATTAATCAGTGGCCAAGAAGTATAGATCAAAGTAAATCAATGAATACAATAATGGAAGAACGAAGAAGCGTAAGAGAAGAAAAAATAAGTGAGTTTCAGAAGCGAGCTGATGGACTCCTTGACTTAATCAAAAAGGGTAATCTAGTGAATTAATGCTCTTTAGTATGGTGTGTATTACTGAAACATACAAGCAAAATTAAATTAATTAGATAGAGATTGCTCTATAGTTTTATAGGTGGTTAAAGGCATCCAGTATTACTAGTATTTAAGAATTCCAATAAATGAACAAAACAGACAGAAAATTTGTATTCTGTCTGTTTTTTGATGGTTAAATACAAGATTAGTATTTATTTTTAATGATAAAAAGGTATATTTAAAGAAGTGAGCATTTAGAAATTTCTTGGGATGAAAACATCTAGAGAAATATACTCACTACACTAAATAACTATTTAATGCAGTGAGGTTGCCAAATGGGCTATGATAGTACTCGGATAAAGTTTAATAAATATAACAAAGTGCGATAAGGGCTATTTTATAGCACTCGCCTTTTTTAATATTAATAACTAGCTCTTGTACTGCTAATTTACTTAGTAGCAGAGTGCTATTTAATATTTAACTCTTTAATGAATAGGTCTTGCATCCGATCAATAGAAGGATTTAGTCCAGACATACTTCCTTGTATCGAACCAATCTCAATTGTGGAGTAGGGCGTACGAAGTTGAACACAAGTATGTTTAGACCACTCGTCATCTGACCTTTCAATTTTATATTCACCTAGTAATTCTACAATATACTTGTATATTTTTAGAATTTCTAAGCAGTATATTGCAAAATCCTTTTTCTCTATTCCTTTTAATGTTTTAAGCTTATCTTTAATTTCTTCGACTTTTAATTCGGGTTTTCCCAACCTATGCACATTTCTCAATTGAAAGCATCTAGTACCCCAGTTTACGGTGATAGGTTGTAAATGAATTGTTCTTCCATTCCATTCGATAGAAAGTAGACCTTTATAAACGTGCAGAATAAATATTTCCTTAACTATTGAATTCGAGTCGTTTTCTATATAACTAACAGTAAATTTAGAAGTTTTACCTTTCACGATACTTTTTACATTAGTTTCTATTACAATCATGATATACCTCATTAATAAATTGAATTTTATTTTGCTAAAATTTATAGCGGTTACAAATAGCTTCCCCTCCTAGATTTTCTTGAAAGGGGTATTGTAGCATAAGCTCCTATTGTTGGGTTTAATTTAGTGTTCTTTTCTAGCATTTGATAAAGAAATCACAGAATGAAATCCTCCATGTTAATAGACTTGCTCCTGCTAAAAGGTGTTTAATTTTTTTATACTGTATGTTTTCTAACCATTTTAGTAGTTGCTGATTTATATAGTCATCTTCAATTACCATACTAAACTTAGCTCTTAATTTGAAGGAATTGTCATAATTTCATATCATAATACCTAAAAGGATATTACTGAGAATGCATTTGTGGTTATTGTTGGTAAATTTATATTTACTAATTTCATTTCTTTGCCGATAACTAAAGTAACAACATACCAAATTATAAGACTAAGAATACAGTCAATTGACCATTAGTTTCGGCGTCATATTGCTAAAAAGTGTTTTAGTCATTAATATGGGGAATATAAGGGGCTGACTAAATGATTTTATATTGTGGTACAGACTTCCAAATATTATTAGATTTAACTGGTTCAGATAATTGGAATACGAATGAAGGTTTCTTAGCGCAAATATCATTATTGGCTCAAAAAAAGAGTATTGTTTATGTAAGCAATATTTACATAGAGGGAATATTGCCAGAGTCACACTATAATTTTGTGGATTCAGTAGATAGTATGACCCAGATTATTTTTGATGATATGGATACTGATCAATCAGGTATATTAATAATTTCAAATAATATCGCGCATATTAGAAGGTGGATAGAATTAGGTTTCAATACAGTTTTATTGACAGACAACTGGGAGTCATACAAAGAGTGGGGCTATATGCCTGATGAAGTTTGGAATTATAATACTTTTAATAGTTTTGTAGATAATACAAATTATAGATTAACCTACACCAGTGAAAAAACAGGATTCCCGAATATTATGTTGCCACAAACCAATTTAATTAGATATTCAAATATTATGCATATACCCCATACTAATTACAAATCTGATGTTATTTTTACAGGACGATACTTTACATTGAAAGACAATCGAAATTATAATCATCCACTTTCTAGGGCCATCATAGGGTTTAAAAATAATTTATCAAGTTGTGTTACTGCAGTCAAGAGAACATTTGGTCAATTGATAGATAGTACTTTAATGCATGATTCTACAGTTTCTCATATAACATTTGTACCACCAAGACCCAATAAAAATAGCCGTTTTATGGGTTTAGAAAATTTTGTTCGTACTAATAGAAATCTGGAGTATGATTTATTGTTTTCTATTAATGATTATCCATCTCCAAAAAAATATTCTACATTTGTAGATAAATATCAATGTGTTTATGGAAATATAGGATGTAAAAGAAAAATTGCCGGGCATGTTTTATTAATAGATGATGTTTTTACATCTGGAGCAACTACTGCTGAATGTGCTAGAGTTTTATATAAAGCTGGTGCTAATAAAGTTACCATTTTACCATTGGCTTTTACTCAAGTTGTGAATTATCACGAGCAATCTATTATGCCAGTAATTTTTGATTCAGAAGCTAATGAGTATTTTATAGGTTTTCGAAATAATGACTCAGGCGCATATTGGTATAGTAAAAATGATAATGGAGTATATAATTATCGGGATTTTCATTTAGTAAACAAAGAATACCTAGAATATCATGGTTATTGGTCTACTAAACTAGGTTGGACGCAGGAATATACTGATAAAAAAGAAGTGAAAGCAATTATTTTTGATTTAGATAATACATTAATACATACGGATCATTTAGAACTTTATAGACAGAGAAATATAGGTATTGAAAATTTATCTCTTATCAATAAAGGGCATATTATTATAGATCCTAGTTTATTGAAGAGGTTGAAACATGTAGGAATTCGTATTGGGGTAGTTACAAGCTCCCCTAGAAATTACGCTATAAGGTTGTTATCAGCCTGTCAATATCCATTTGATTATTTAGTTGCAGCAAAAGATACATTAAGGAGCAAACCTTCTCCTGATCCTTTATTAAAATGTGCTTTAAAACTAAAGGTTAATCCAGAATATGTATTAAATATAGGAGACCAACTGTCGGATATTGAAGCTGGAAATAATGCTAGAATGATGAATTTAGACATTAATACAGTAATTTCGACAAATGTATTAGAAAAAATAATTTATAAAAAACAAGGTTTAGCAACGTAATAGGAGTGAAAAACTTGAATGATTTATTTTGGATAACAATTAGTTGTATTAAGGGAGTAGGTAATAAAACTGTAATTGAACTATATGAAAATTATCCAATGTTAAATTTTGATAATCTCAATGAACATATAAATACTATTAATAAAAAAAGTTTAATCAAATTGCTAACAGTTGAGAATATTGAATTTGCTAAGAAACGTGCTGAAAATTTAGTTAAATCACATGAAGAAAAAAAAATAGAGGTTATACCGATCTCTAGCGAATTGTATCCTAAATATTTGCGCTTAATTGAAGATCCGCCAACAATTTTATATGCAAAAGGGAATTTAGAATTATTAAAAGATGAAAATACAATCGCCATTGTTGGAACTAGAGAACCCACTGCAATAGGTATAAAGGCTGCAGGAAAGATTGCGGCGACATTTGCTACAATGGGCTATACAATTGTGAGTGGGCTAGCATTAGGTATAGATACAGCTGGTCATGAAGGAGCATTAAAAGTACAAAATGGCAAAACTATTGCGGTTTTGGCAGGGGACTTAATGCAAATTTATCCGGCAAAAAATAAAAAACTCGCAATGGAAATATTAGAACGGAATGGATTATGGCTTTCTGAAACCCCAATCGGTCAGGCAAATACTAGAGGCAATTTTGTGAAGCGAGATCGCATTCAAAGTGGATTATCTTTGGGCGTTTGTCCAGTACAAACTCCAATAAAAAGTGGTACTCAACATACCATTGAATTTGCAAGAAAACAAAAACGCTATTTGTTTACACCCATTCCTTTAAAACAAGATGAACATGAGAATGCTGTTCAAGGTAATATTGTATTGATTGAAAATGGAATTGCCGTATTAAAAGATAAAGAGTCTTACGAATTTATTCATGAAGAGCTAAAGGAATACAAATTACGGTTAGATAGGGAACACAAGGAGCGTTTTGAAAAAGAAGAAAAAATATCAAAGCAAATTTTAGAAGAAAATATTGAACAGTTAAATATGTTCGATTTATAGAGGGTAATAAATAAAAATCATAAGGAGGTTTTCAAAATGGTAGGACGAAACGATCTCTGCACATGTGGATCAGGGAAAAAGTATAAAAAATGCTGTATGAACGGAAGTCAAAGTCAAAAGCTGACAATGAATATAACTGAAGATGATAATTATGTAGCTATTTTAGATAGAGGTATTATGTATAAACGTGCTGGACATTACGATCAAGCACGTAAATATTATATTAAAGCAATTCAGTTATATCCAAAGCGTTCTATTGCTTACTATAACTTAGGGAAATTACTATATATTCAGGAAGAGTATAAAGCTGCTGTTAAATCATTTAAAACAGCTTTGGAATTAGGTTATGACAAAACAGAAACAATGCGTCATTTAGGACATGCATTAATCGATCAGGATGTAAGCGAAAAAGAGGCTCATATTGTCGCAACGTATCGTAAAATGGTAGATCCATATTATCGACTACAATTACAACGTGCAAAAGAGTCTGAAATGACTGAATATGATAAGAGATGTGTACAATCAGCTATATCTTATATGAATGAACAAGTAGAGATATAAGAAGGTATAATATGAAGATTGCAAAAGACTTTTACAAGCATGTTCCAATAGAAAAGCGAAAAATTGTCCAAAATAAATTGAATCAATTTGCTGAAGCTATAACAAAATCCAAAGTGTTTTCAGATGTCCCGAAAGGATTTTGGATTCGAAGAATTATTGGAACGAATATTTACAAGTTTCGTGTTAATAGTGGAGACCGTATTTTATTTCGTTTTGGCGAATCTGATGGAACTATCAACTTCTTGAGCTATGAAACGCATGATGATCAAGTACGTTCTGCTCGATCATTTCAGGATGTGGATTTAGAAGCGTATGAAATTAACATGGCAGAATATGCAGATGAAGACATTGACATCAAAATTGATCAGTATGCAACACAAGAATTGCTCTCGAAATTGTATGTAATTGAGCAACAAGATGTATTAGATGAAGAATATATTTCCTTATTGATTGAAAATCCATTGTTGCATACATCTAACGTATTAACACGAGAACAATTTGAATGTCTTACATTTTTGGAAAAGGTCGTAGTAATACATGGATGTGCCGGAAGTGGGAAAACAAGTATTGGATTACGAAAATTACTCCTAAACGAAGAACTGGCTATTCCAACGATATATGTAAGTCATTCATCATATTTAATGAATACAGTGAAGGAAACATTTTTTTCTTATATAAGCAAGCCCGAACACATCTCGTTTTGTTCGTTACAGCAACTATATGAACGTGTTTTACAAAGAAAGTTTACAGTTGTAAGTTTACAAGACTTTATAAAATGGTATGAGCAAAATAGATTACAAAATGAGCAAATTGCTTTAACCCCACAAGCAGTCTTTCTAGAAATTAATACAGTGATAAAGGGGGAGGCCAAACAGAAAGAATTACTTAGCTTAGATGAATATTTAGTTAGCTCGTCTGTTTTATCCATTACAGAGAAAAAGTTTGTGTATTTCATAGTAAGTCTTTATCAGCAATGGCTACAAACTAATAAATACGTTGATTTAAATGATCTTGCAACTATGGTATTGAAGAATAAAGGACAGTATATCAGTTTAATTGTTGATGAAATGCAGGAGTTAACCCAAAAACAATTAGACAGTATTACCCATTTGGCAAATGGACCGAATCAATTAATGGTTTTTGGTGATTACTATCAAGTGTTGCAGAATTATAAGTTTTCTATTGAGCAACTAAAACAACATCTAGCAGAAAAAGCTTGGCCTTACGAAATTATATCAATTTCGAAAAACTTCAGGTCGGGTTCTAACACTGTCAAACTATTAAATGAAATTAAACAATTAAAACAGTCATATCATCCCTCAATAATTCCTGAAAAAGAAGTAGCTGTTCGTGAAAGCAACATACCAAAAGTAATCATTAATCCGATAAAGTTGCAAAGCTTGGCTACCCACATAAATCAAAACGCCAATGCAATTGTGATTGTAGCGAATGTAAACGAAAAACAAAAAATAAAACAATATGGTTTTGACCGAATTTTTATAATTGATGAGGTACAAGGACTACAGTATGAAAATGTATTTTGCATTAATATAATGAAATTTAGTGATAAACATCTGAAGTTAAAAGAAACACCGAGGAAACATGCACAACTAAATAGTGTGTATCTTAATCAACTATATTTAGCAGCTTCAAGAGCTATTGAACAGCTTTGTTTTATTGAAGTGGAAACAAGTGGCCTATTAAATGTACAAATGCCATATCTAGAACAAACAAGTTTAGATTCACTCTTATGTGAACCAGCTACAGAAACATCGAAGGAAGAATGGTTACAAGAAGGATTTCAATTAAAACTATTAGGAAAATATGAGCAAGCAATTGATGCCTTTACGAAAGCCGGGGAAAATGAAGAAATCCAACAATGTAATAACTTACTAGCACGTACGAAAAATTATGACCATTTACAAGAGTACGAAGCAATTTTGAAGTTTGGATGGCATATTGATGATGCAAATCAATTAGTTAAATGCTTAACAGTGTTAGAAGAAGAATATGGGATAAGAATGGTTGGAAATATTTCTTATTTTGTAACAAAAATGGACGGACAAATTTTGTATCGTCAGCATTATTTATCACCAAGTTCTAGTGTTAAAGAGCAAGGGAATGAGATTTATTCGTTAATTGATTATGATTATGCATTAAAACAAACGTTATTTATTTCAGGATGTTTTTATAAAGGTAATGAACCTATTCATATTTATGAATTGTTTACAGTGGATGATACTCAATCCAGAGATCTATTGATGCTTTTTAACAATAACAAAGTGACCGTTAAAGCTACTAGTTTATTCGAGCAGCATTCTACTAAGGAAAGTTTTCATAGCTTTGATCAGAACCGATATGAATGGCAAGGCTTGCTAGAAACATTTAATGTAGATATTCATCGAGAAAAAGCAAATCAGAAAAAAAGCGCTAAAGATTTTTTAGATGATATCTTTAGTTAGCGTACAATAAACAATTAGTGTTACTACAATTGTTTAACATCGTATTCATCTGAAAATATTAAAATGTTTTAAATGTAACGATTGCTTCGTTGAATGATTTAGAAAAATGTAATTACTCAAAGCTTATTCCATATAAGCAATTTGCAGTTAGAATAAAAGAACAAAATTATATATTATTTAAACTGTATCAAAGAAAAATATATTCAGTATTTTAACACAAAATATACTTATTTTATTTTAGCTTTTAAATTTAAATAACAATATATAATGGGGGAGTCGTTATGAATAAAGTAAATAAAGAAATTAAAAAAGATATCAAAACTAAAGCTAATCCTCTATTAAGCATTTTAAATAGATACTTAGAGTTAACTGATACTGAGGGTCTCACGCTTGAAACATTAAATCATACACAAATTGATTACCTAAAATTTGTAGCTGATACAGACAATAACGGGAACTGCCAAATAGTTTTATCATTGTTATATAGATTTGGAATTAATGTTGAAAAAGACTTAAATAAAGCATTTAAATATATGGAGCAGGCTGCAATGCAAGAAATTGCTTCAGCACAATATATTTTAGGAACTATGTATTTTGAAGGTGTAGGGGTAAAGAAAAGCGTTGATAAAGCATTTAAATATATCTCATTAGCTGCTAAAAGTGGAGATCAGGATGCCAATGTCAGTTTGGTAGACTTATTAGTAAGGGGGATAGGAACAAAAAAAGATCCAAGAAAAGCGTTTAATATCTTGGTTAAGGAGGCGGAGAGGGACAATATGAAAGCTCAAAGCCTTTTAGGGTCATTCTATGCTACTGGAACTGGTTGTGATTTAAACTATAAAAAAGCAGTTGAATGGTTTAAGATTGCAGCAGAGAAAGGGAATTCAGAAGCACAATTTAATTTAGGATTATCTTATATAAATGGACGAGGTGTTGCTAAAAATCCACTATTAGCGGAGAAGTGGTGGAAAGAAGCGGCGAATCAAGGGAATACAGGAGCAATACAAGCACTATCTATGCTTTACAGTTAATTAATATTTATTTTGAAGTATTTTAAAGTGCGGGGAAAATAAAATAATAATTTTAAAGGTAGTACCGTATGTATTTGAACTAATTTGAGTTAATATAATAGGTTTAAATTTCAGAAATTAATATAAAAAAGTCCTAAGTCGTTATCCTTAAAACTAAAATCAGCTTAGTTGAATTAAATTAATTTATTTTATTTTATTAAGTCATTATGAATAAAGCAAATTAACAATAAAGATGCACCACTACATCTCATTAATTTTTGTGTTTTAATCTACCGTCAGTACTCCACACACGTTGAATGTGTGGCACAGCTCGTATTAAAATAACAATCACATAAAGCAAATCAGACCCTGCTTTCGTAAAATAATTTGCGATTGTAGGGTTTATTTTAAGTATTGTTTCACTAACAAAATGCCTAATTAACCATGTATTTAATTAAACAGAGTAATAATACAGACTTTTTCACTTTTGTGTGAAAAAGTCTGTATTAAATTATTTTAGTATTCCTCCTATACTGAAATCAGTGATAGAAAGTGCTTTCAAAACACAAATGTGGAGGAGGAATTACTAATGAGTGATACATGGTTAAATTTAAAAGGAAAAGTTGCGATCGTAACAGGCGGTGCCTCTGGTATTGGTTTGGAAATTACGAAGGGACTTTTAAATAATGGAGTTAAAGTTGTAGTTGCAGATTTAAATGGAGAAGAAGGAGCTAGAGAAGATGGTTCTTATTTTCTAAAATGTGATGTGACAAATAAAGAAAGTGTTGATAAAACTGTTTCTAAAACAGTTGAAATGTTTGGCACTGTAGATATCTTAGTAAATAATGCTGGTGTTAACTTGCCAAGATTGTTAGTGGATGATAAAGGGGAAAGACCGGAGTATGAATTGAGCGAGGGTGATTTTGACTTTATGGTAGCAGTAAATCAAAAAGGTCCTTATCTTTTTGCTCAAGCTGCTGCTAAGGAAATGTTAAAGGAAAAGAAAGGTGTCATTATTAACGTTTCGTCTGAAGCTGGTCAAGAAGGTTCTGCTGGGCAAAGCTGTTACTCTGCTACAAAAGGTGCCGTTATTTCTTTCACTCGTGCATGGGCAAAGGAACTTGGAAAGTTTAATATCCGAGTTGTTGGTATTGCTCCCGGTATCATTGAAACAACAGGTTTAAGAACAGATGCTTATAATGAAGCGTTAGCATACACTCGCGGCGTTACTGTAGATGGATTATCCACAGATTACAGCAAATCCATTCCTCTTGGAAGAGAAGGCAAACTAACAGAGATTGGCGATTTGGTAACCTATTTAGCTTCCGATCGTTCCAGCTATATCACGGGTACAACATTGAATATTTCAGGAGGAAAATCTAGAGGTTAACAGTGAAGTCAGAATGCCTTTAATGATTGTTTAAAACGAGGTTGACTGTCATTCACTTTAAGTTTTTCTAACCTGCTGTTTTGGCATTCATTTAGCAAAGAGGTGGTAGAATGTCTGACTTTACATTAGAGGATAAAGTAATTCAGATTATAGAATTATCGCAACAAAGAGACTATAGCTCTTTAGAGTTTTTAGCAGAAGCTTTAGGAGTAGGAACTAGATCTGTCCGAAACTATATCAAGAAGGTAAATGAGGAATTAGAGGGCATTGCATGTCTTGATAACAAAAGAGGCAAAGGCTTCTGGTTATCCATACAAGATCAATCTAGCTTTGACCTTCTAATGAATCACATCAGCTCTAAAAAAAATTTAATGGATTCATCGAAGCGCCGTATAGCTTATATCATTGAAAGGCTTATTAATAATGAGGTCATAATCACTTTAGATGAGCTGGCTTACGAGATGAATATAAGCCGAACCACACTCGTAAATGAATTGAAAAAAGCTTCTGTATCGTTGGAAGCCTATAATCTTAAAATTCATGGTAAACCAAATACAGGAATTAGCTTAGATGGTGTCGAGCTGGATATTCGCTTTTTTATCATCAATAATGTCTTTGAAATGATTTACAGGTCCTATCCATTAGATCAAGACATCGAAGAAGAAATAACAACAATTGCTGCCCGCCACGATTTCGAATCTAGTACACAAAAGCGATTGATGGAATTTGTAATAGTAATGCTCGATCGACTGTTGAAAAATCAACCATTAAAAAAAGTAAAGGACAGTCATTTAAAGCTCAAGCATACGCATGATTATCAAATCGGTTTAGAGATTGCCGCCGTCATTGAAAAATGTCTTCCAATCACAATCCCGGAAAGTGAGATAATTTTCATTACTATTCCAATCGCGGGGAGAAGGACGCCAACAAATAATCGCTCAATAGAAAATATTGCAATACCAGGTGAGATTAAGATATTACTAGAGTTAATTGTCGAAAATATTGGCTTCAAAAAAGATATTATCGAAGAAAATGAATCATTCTTTATCGATTTGCAATATCATTTAACATTTATGATTAACCGATTAATGTTTGGTTTGCGAATAGAAAATCCGATGTTAATGGATGTCAAAGAAAAGTATCCAGTAGCTTTTCAAATGGCAAAGATTGCAGGGGACATCATTAACAAGGAATATGATTTAGATGTTTCAGATGATGAACTCGGTTACATCGCTTTCTATTTTGGGGTGTTCATTTCGCAGAGTGAAGTGAAGGTTAAAAGCATTAGAAAAGCAGCAGTTATCTGTGGAACAGGAAGAGGAACAGCTAAGCTAGTCTCCAATCAGCTGCAGCGCATCCTCAATAAAGAGACAGAATTAAAACTTTTCTCAGAAACAGAGGTAACAAAAGAACTTCTAAATGAGTTTGATATTATCTTTTCTACAGTAAAACTTTCTATTCAAACTAGCAAACCGGTTATTTTGATAAATGAAATCTTTGATGAACAAGCTATTTCTCGAAAAATAGACGAAGTAGCATATATGCAAGCGTTTAGGATAAAGGCTGATTCTAATTCGCATTCATCCATTTTAAATCATTTAATAAGCAAAGAAAGCTTCTTCCTTTTAAATAGTAAGGTTGATTATCATGATAACTTATACACGATGGTGGATGAACTGGTTAAGACCGGACACTTGGATCATGAGTTCATAAACCGACTTAAGGAAAGAGAGAAAAAAGGATCAATGGTATTTGATCGTTACATTGCAATACCACATACCTTTAATTATCAATCTGATCAAATTAAGCTGGCACTAGGAGTTTTCCCCGATACAGTAATCTCTGATGGAAAAGATATAAAACTTATTTTCTTATTAGGCATTCCAGAACCACAATCTGAAATGACCGAACATCAGCTAGTGAGTGTTTATGATGAAATTATTCGAATAGCAAATGACGAAAAGGTGATAAACCAGCTAGCTAGTGCAGCAAATTATGAGGATGTATCAGAATGTTTAAAAAAGATTAGTAAGTTTAGTTAATCGTTATGCAATATTTTGTAAGCGTTTATCTTTGCAGCTGGAGAATTTAATGAAAAGGGGTAAGGAAATGTTTTTAGGATTTATTATATTGATTGGTATTGCATGGCTGTTACAAAGTATTTTTGGTTTTCTACAAATTAAACATTTCAATAGGAAGTATAGTGAATTAAGGCGCTTAGGCCGTGTAGCTATTGGCAAAAAAACCGGTATGTTCAGAGCAGGAACGGTTGTTATGTTCGCCATTGATAAGCGAAATAACATTATAAAAGCCGCTAAAATGCAAGGAGTTACGGTGTTTTCCCGAGTGCGAGAACTAAAAGGGTTTGAAGGGAAAAATCTATTGAAAATTTCAGATGGAGATTATAAAGGTATAAACAAATTAACAAAGTATGCAATAGAAGATGCTTTAAAAAGCTACGATGTTATTTCTAAAGGCGGAGAGTTAAGAGTTAAAAAAGGCTGGATTGATTATCTAATTCCTAAAAAAAGCTGACAGAAAAGGAGAGATTAGTATATGGATATCTTAATTAAAGGCGCAGAGAAATTTATGGACTTGTTCCGGCATGGGGGCGAGACATTTATAGGAATGGTAACAGATATTGTTCCTTTGTTAATCATGCTGCTGGTTGCGATGAATGCACTTGTCCGTTTGGTAGGGGAAGAAAGGGTGGAGAAGCTGGCAAGAAAGTCTGCGAAAAACCCATTTACCCGCTATTTTATCTTACCGATCATCGGTACATTTATTTTAGCTAATCCAATGACATTATCATTAGGCAAGTTCTTGCCTGAAAAATATAAGCCAAGCTATTACGCAGCTGCTTCCTATTCATGCCACACTCATAACGGGTTATTCCCGCATGTTAACCCAGGAGAATTATTTGTTTTCTTAGGTGTTGCAGCAGGGATTACGGCACTAGGTTTTGATACTGCAGAATTAGCTCTTCGTTATTTCCTAGTTGGTATTGTAACGAACTTCTTGCGAGGCTGGATCACAGATTATATGACAGCCTATGTAGCTAAACAACAAAATGTAAAATTAAAAGATACTGTTAAACTATAATAAATGGTGGTGAAGGAAAATGAAAACATATCAAGCTATTAAAATATCAAAAGGTTCAGGCGGATTTGGCGGACCATTAGTCATTACACCAACAGAAGAAAAAAATAAGGTTGTGTATATTACAGGTGGCGAAAAACCTGATATTGCAGATAAAATTGCTGAATTAACTGGTTGTGAATTAGTGAATGGTTTTAAAACAAGTGTTCCTGAAACAGAAATGGCATGTGTCATTATTGATTGCGGCGGAACATTGCGTTGTGGTTTATACCCGCAAAAACGCATACCAACAATTAATATAATGCCTACAGGTCAAAGTGGTCCATTGGCGAAACATATTACGGAAGACATCTATGTGTCAGGTGTAAAAAAAGATAATATCCAGCTTGCAGACGGGGAAGTGCTGCAAAACACAGCGAATACTCCTGCTGAGAAAACGGAAGAAAAAGAATATAAATATGATTCCAGCAAAAAAATTAGTGAGCAACAGAAACCAAAAGGTTTAATGGCAAGAGTTGGCATGGGAATGGGGAATATCACAAGTGTTTTCTATCAAGCAGGCCGAGATGCAATTGATACCGTAATTAAAACGATCCTTCCATTTATGGCCTTTGTTGCCATGCTAATTGGAATTATCTTAGAAACAGGCATTGGCGATCTTTTTGCAAGTATTTTATCACCATTTATCGGTAATGTTTGGGGATTGATGGCGATAGCACTTGTTTGTTCCTTCCCGCTGTTATCACCATTTTTAGGACCTGGTGCTGTTATTGCTCAAGTAGTAGGAACGCTAATTGGTGTAGAAATCGGTAAAGGCAATATTCCACCACACTTAGCACTTCCTGCATTATTTGCAATCAATTCACAAGCTGCAGCCGACTTTGTTCCCGTAGGGTTAGGATTAGCTGAGGCAGAGCCTGAGACAGTGGAAGTCGGAGTGCCGGCTGTGCTGTATGGCAGGTTTTTGACAGGAGCGCCAACCGTTTTTATCGCTTGGCTTGCTAGTTTTGGACTTTATGAATAACCATATAACAACACAGTTTGAATAGCACAAAAAATTTTAGAGTAAAAGGAGTAAAAAACCATGCAAAAGAAATATGAAACAGTCATTAATAAAATAGGTCCTTCAGTATCCGCATTTCTTGGCGACAAAATGTTGATTCTTTTTGGAGAAAATGCACCAGCAGAACTTGCTGATTATTGCTTATCCATTACGGTAAATAATATTGACAATGAAATAAAAGCAGGAGATACACTTCAACTAGGGGATAAAAACTATACAATTACATCGGTCGGAGATGCTGTGGAAAAAAACCTGACAGCCCTAGGACATATCACTCTCAAATTTGATGGATCGGAGAATCCAGAATTACCAGGAACTCTATATTTAGAAGACAGTGAAATAGCTGATGTGAAGCAAGGCGACATCATCCGAATATATTAATTATTTTTTTTCAGTAAAGTTAATAGCTTAACATTTCTAGGTAATCAGATAAATGGTCGTCGGAAGTTAAGCTATTTTATTTTTTCCTAAAGGGAGTGGAAATATGAAACTATTCATTGATTCTGCAGACATAAACAAAATTAAAATGCTTACTGAATACTATTCTATTGACGGCGTAACCACAAACCCAAGTATTATCGTTAAAGAAGGCAAACCTTTTTTACCTTTACTAAAAGAAATCCAAAGCAGTCTAGGCGTAGAGAAGGAACTTTTTGTGCAAACAATTGCTGACAAGGCAGAAAACATAGTGGAAGAAGCAGAGTACATTCAGAAGTCATTACAAGGGAATATAGTAATCAAGATACCTGTGACAAGCGAAGGCTTAAAAGCAATTAAATTGTTGAGCGGCATTGGAATTCGGACATTAGCAACAACAGTTTATACTCCCTTAAATGCATACTTAGCTGCCAAAGCAGGTGCAAACTATGTAGCTCCATATGTGAACCGAATTGATAACTTGACAGGCAACGGTATCCAAGTTGTCAAAGATATAGTAGAAATATTCGTAAAATCTAATTTTAATTGTGAAGTATTAGCAGCAAGTTTTAAAAATACCCAACAAGTACTAGAGGTTTGCCTAGCAGGAGCACATGGGGTTACAGCTTCTCCAGACATTATTGAAGCATTTCTTAAAGTTCCATCTATTAAAGAGAATGTAGAAACATTCAGTAGAGAATGGTATGAATTATACGGAAATAAAAGCCTTTTGGATTAAGTGGAAAGAAGGGGAAGCAGATGATAAAAGCGATTGTTTTTGATTTTGACGGATTAACGATTGATACAGAATACGCTTTATATGAAAGTTTTTGTGATATTTTAGAAATGGAACCAGGAAAACTGCCAATAAGTGAATATGCTGTCCATATTGGCACTGATTCTAGCAGCCTTTATAATTTTATCCAAAGCCAATCGAATGGGCTTTTAACAAGAGACGAAATCATCGAAAAATCAGCTGTTTTACATAAAGCAAAATTGAGTAAGCCTTTTGCACGAGATGGAATCGAGAATTATTTGAAAGCAGCTAAAGAGCTAGGGTTAAAGATTGGCTTGGCATCAAGCTCTTATAGGGATTGGGTTGAACATTTTTTAAAGGAGTTGGACATCCTTCATTATTTTGATGTTATTCAAACAAGAGATGATGTCAAAAAAGTGAAGCCAGATCCAGAGCTTTATAAAAATACAATCAAGCTTTTAGGAGTTAATCCGCAAGAAGCAATAGCATTTGAAGATTCAGCTAATGGTTCTAAAGCTGCACTTGCAGCCGGTCTAAACTGTGTAGTAGTTCCAAATAAAATTACAGAGCATCTTCCATTCGAGAATTATCATTTGAAATTAGCGAGTATGGCAGATAGATCACTGCAAGAAGTGATAGAGAGTATGGAGAAATCTGTTAACTTGCTAGAGAAGTAAAAAGACGACACTTTCAGTTAAGATAAGATAATATTTTTACAATTAATAATGATAAAAAAATAGACCAACACCTGTAAAAGCTTTGCAGGGGTTGTGTCTATTTTTTTTCCAAAAGTGAAGTTTAAGTGAATTACAATTCCATGTAATTAAAATAATAGCCAGCTCCACAAAAACGAGGAACTGACTATTTCTCTATTTAAATCACAAAGCCCCCATACCACCATCAACCCGATACTGCACACCTGTAATAAACGCACTTTCATCCGAAGCAAGGAATAGAACGAGATTGGAGATGTCCTCGGATTCTCCGTATCTTCCTAATGGAATTGATTTTTCCATGTCTGCTTTCGCTGCTTCAGCTTGTCCTGGTGCGAAGCCTTCTTCTAATGAGCGCATCATTCTTGTGTTCACTGGGGACGGGTGAACGGAATTGACACGTACTTTGTATGGAGCAACTTCTACTGCAGTGGCTTTTGTTAGGCCGACGACTGCGTGTTTGGATGCGATATAAGGTGTTACGTTCGGGCTGCCGCTTAGTCCGGCTACAGAAGAAGTATTGATAACACTTCCGCTTCCTTGTTCCTTCATGACGGCTAACACATGTTTTAGTCCTAAGAATACGCCGCGAACGTTAACGGCAAGAACTTTGTCTAAGTCTTCTACTTTTTGTTCTGTGATTGGAGCTACTTTACCTTCGATTCCTGCGTTGTTAAAGAAGACATCTATTCTGCCGAACTTCTCGACAGTTTTCTTTACATAGTTTTTCACATCTTCCTCTTGGGATACGTCTGCTTGTATAACGATAACTTCTCCGAAGGCTTCTAATTCTGCTTTTGCCTGATTAAGAGGTTCTTGAAATAAATCTACTAGAACTACTTTGGCACCTTCCTCTAAAAAACGTTTTGCTGTTACTTTCCCAATTCCGCCTGCTCCTCCAGTAATAAGGGCTACTTTGTTCGCTAATCTTGACAAAATGATAACCTCCTCTAAAAAAATAACGCTTACAATTTACTGTGCTAAATATTGTGACAATTGTGTGAATAATAAACCTCTATTTATTATAGGCTAACATGGCGCAAGATTTCTAATGAAAAGCCTTATTTCAATAGTGTTTAAAGGCTTTTTCGGCGTTGGAAATTTTTATTAGGTTAACGGTATGAAAGTAGTTGTCATAAAATCGTCGAATTTTTAAGTCTTTTCTACCTAATGAAGCAGATATAATGGAACTATAAAAGATGCATTTCCACTACTTCTTTATAAGGTTTTGTATTTAGGGGGGAATATTCAATATAGTTTTGAAAAACTTATAGTTTAAGTGTAACAACTATATATGTGATTCATTTCACAATCATATCGATTTTCTAGTCCTTATCTTGGAGGGGAAGACAATGAAAAAGAAATTAGTCATGATTGGAAACGGCATGGCAGGAGTCCGAACTGTTGAAGAAATACTAAAGAGAAATACTGATAGCTTTGATATTACCATTATTGGAGATGAACCTTATCCAAACTATAATCGCATTATGCTTTCAAATGTTTTGCAAGGAAAGACGACGGTCGATGATATTTACATTAATGACTGGAGCTGGTATGAGGAAAATCACATTCACTTAATAACGGGAGAAAAGGTTATTAAGATTGATAGAAATAAAAAAGAACTAATCACAGATAAAAACCAACTCATTAACTATGATGAGCTAATTATTGCTACAGGATCGAGTGCCTTTATCCTGCCGATTCCCGGAAGTGAATTAGAAGGAGTTATCGGATTTAGGACGATTGAAGATACAGAAAAAATGCTGGAAACAGCTCAAAACTATAAAAAGGCTGTTGTTATTGGCGGTGGCTTATTGGGATTAGAAGCGGCAAGAGGGTTAATTGACCGTGGCATGGATGTCCATGTTGTTCATTTATTGCCGACCTTAATGGAGCAGCAGCTGGATGCAGCAGCAGCGGATCTCTTAAGAAAAGATTTGGAAGCACAAGGTATGAAGTTTTTGATGGAAAAACAAACAGCTGAAATTTATGGAGAGAACCGTGTGCAAGGCTTAACGTTCACAGATGGATCATCTGTTGAATGTGATCTTGTTGTGATGGCTGTCGGGATTCGTCCGAATATTGCAATTGCTAAAGAAGCTGACTTAGAAGTGAACCGCGGAATTATTGTTAATGATTATATGGTAACATCTGATCCTTCTATCTATGCAGTCGGAGAATGTGCGGAACATAACGGGATAGCATATGGATTAGTTGCACCTCTTTATGAGCAAGGTACTGTCTTAGCTGATTATATAACAGGGAGACAGAGTGAGGGCTATCAAGGAAGTGTGCTTTCTACTCAGCTGAAAGTAGCCGGCTGTGACTTATTTTCAGGTGGAAAGATCCATGAAGATGAAAATACGCAAGCAATTATTGTTCATGACCAATTTGCAGGATTATACAAAAAAATCTTAGTAACAGAGAATAAAATCGTGGGGATTGTTCTTTACGGAGACGCTTCAGACGGCAATCGCCTGTTTAATATGCTGAAAAAACAGGCAGACATCAGTGAATACACAAGCTCGTCTGTTTTGAGTAAAGCGGGTCAGGAAAGAGAAGAAGATTTAGTTGCAAGCATGAGTGCGGAAGATACAGTGTGCGGCTGTAACGGGGTAACAAAAGGAACAATCGTCCAATCCATTCTAGAGCAAGGACTAAGCACATTTGAAGAAGTGAAAGGCTGTACAAAAGCAGGCGGATCTTGCGGCAAATGTAAACCAATGGTAGAGAGTATTTTAGCACATACCCTTGGAGACGGTTTTGATGCATCTTTGCAAAAGACAGGAATGTGCAGCTGTACAGCATTAACTCGTGACGAAGTAGTCGCGCAAATAAAAGAGAAGCAGCTGAAATCACCGAAGGAAGTGCGAATGGTTCTTGAGTTTGCAAGTGAAGAAGGATGTTCTAAATGTCGTCCAGCTTTGAATTACTATATGCGCATGCTGTTCCCGGAAGAATACGAGGATGATAAAGCATCAAGATTCGTGAATGAAAAGATGGAAGGAAATATTCAAAAAGATGGTACATTTTCTGTTGTCCCTCGGATGTATGGCGGAACAACGACGGCAGACGAATTAATTAAACTGGGCGAAGCAGCGAAAAAGTATAATGTTCCGTTAGTGAAAATTACAGGTGCAAGCCGCATCGGACTGTACGGAGTGAAAAAAGAGGATGTACCACATGTATGGGAAGACTTAGGAATGCGTTCTGGCTATGCTTATTCTAAATCACTTCGAAACGTCAAATCCTGTGTCGGTTCAACATTCTGTCGTTTTGGGACTAAGGACTCTTTAGGGCTTGGCATTAAACTTGAACAAGCGATAGAGATGGTGGATACGCCGCATAAAATGAAGATGGGAGTTACTGGCTGTCCGCGTAACTGTGCTGAAGTGCTGACAAAAGACTTTGGGGTTGTTTGTGTAGAAAATGGCTATCAGCTGTATTTCGGCGGAAATGGAGGCACCGAAGTTCGAGAGTGTGACAGCTTAACTACTGTTAAAACAGAAGAAGAGGTTATAACATTTGCAAAAGCATATGTACAATATTACCGGGAAAATGCGAATTACGGAGAAAGAACAGCTCCATGGGTAGAGCGCACAGGCGCTGATAAGGTGAAAGAAACACTATTAAATGAAGAGAATGTTAAACAGTTTGTAAGCCGTTTTGAAAAGGCGCGATTAACATATAAAGAGGCTTGGTCTTCCATATTGAGTGATGAAACGAAACGAGAAATGTATGAAGTAATTAAAGGATAATCGTTAAGGATAAAAATGGAGGGGGAAGTAAAAATGACAGCAACAAAAGAATGGACGAAAATTATGAAAAAAGCGGATCTGCCAGTTCAAATCGGCAAAGAAGTGCATCTGAAAGGAAAATCAATTGCTTTATTTCATCTTTCTAATGGTGAAGTAAGAGCGATAGAGAACCGCTGCCCACATCAAAATGGCCCTTTGGCAGAGGGTATTGTGTCTGGAGAGTATGTTTTCTGCCCGCTGCATGATTGGAAGATTTCTTTAGTTACAGGGCTCGTGCAAAAACCAGACGAGGGCTGTGTAGAAGTATATGAAACATTAATAAAAGACGACGAAATTTATGTAATGGTGTAAAAAATGAAAACAAACAAGGGGTATGTAGCATTTGTGGGAGCAGGACCTGGAGATATTGGCTTGATTACTGCAAAGGGGATGGAGTGCTTACGGAAAGCGGATGTTGTTTTGTACGACCGTCTCGCCAATCCGCGGCTTTTACGCTTCACAAAGAATGACTGTGTTTTCATATACTGCGGAAAGCTGCCAAATCATCATATTATGCGGCAAGAAAAGATTAATGAAACATTAGTAAGGGAGTCATTAAAGGGAAAATATGTAGTCCGGTTAAAAGGCGGTGATCCTTCTGTTTTTGGCAGAGTCGGCGAAGAAGCAGAAGCAATTGCCAAATACAATATACCGTTTGAGATAGTGCCTGGAATAACAGCAAGCATTGCCGCGAGCATCTATGCAGGCATTCCAGTAACGCACCGCGATTACAGCAATAGTTTTACGATTAGAACAGGGCATAGATGCAAGAAAAATGAAGGTTTAACATCCTTACCTAAGCAGGAAGCGGCAGGAGAAACACTAGCGTACTATATGGGGGTACAAGGCTTGCCGGACATCTGCGAGCAGTTATTATTAGAAGGCTATGCTAGTAATACAAAGGCAGCTGTTATTGAATGGGGGACTTTAGGAAAACAGAGGGTGGTAGAAGGCACGTTAAAGACAATTGTTGAAAAGGTAACGGAAGCAAATGTGAAAAACCCTGCTTTAACGATAGTTGGTGATGTGGTCAAGCTGCGGTCAAGCATTGCTTGGTTTGAGAAAAAACCTTTTTATCAACGAAAGCTGCTGATTGCAGGTGACCAAGAAGAAAGCATCCTTGAAAGGCATTTTACAATCAACGGAGCAGAAGCTTATGCATTTCCTGCTTTACTAACAATCCCTCATTCCTTTTCAAATGAAGAATTGCAAATAGTGATGGAAGCTGAAAGATTAATTTTTGCTTCTCCGGAAGGAATAGATATCTTATTCTCCCAGCTATTTAAGGCTGGGTATGATATAAGGAATCTTCCGCGGCGGATTGAACATCTGTCTGAAAAAGTCCGTGAAGAGCTACAAAAAAGAGGAGTGCACAGTAATAAGGCATCCTTTGATAGAAGCAAAGCGGTTTTAATTGGTGACATGCAGGCATTAACTGAAAATACATTTTCGAATAATTTGCTCGTAATACCAAGTCATCATGTGGATATCGATACTAGATTTGATGAGATAAATGAACGATTATTGACAGAAGATGCTTGGGAAACAGTTGTTTTTTCGAATAAACGCTCAATCGATCTCTTTCTGCAAGAATGGAATTATTATACTAAAAGAGATCCTAAGGAATTGTCTTTTGCTGCAATAGGTCAATCAGTAAAAAAATATGCATTACAAATGGGATTCAGGCGTGTAGATGAGAAGGTCCAGCAAGAATTAGATAAAAAAGAATGGATGCGTGATCACGAATGGACGCAATTGTATACATTGGACATGGCAGCATTAAGCCTATAGGAAACAAACAGTTTACAACGTTTGTTGAAGAAGTAAAAAAAGAAGTGAATATACAGGTTCAAGAAGTTGCCTTTTTAGAGCTTGTTTCACCATCAATTTCCGAAACAATGAAAAAGGTAATTACAGGCGGAGCAAAAGATATTTTAGTAGTTCCTGTTTTGCTGTTTGCGGCAACTCATTTTAAGAGAGATATTCCAGAAGAGCTAGCTAAAATGAAAGTGATATTTCCAGAGGTAAACTTCTATGTTTCTAGACCATTTGATGTTCATCCCAAAATGATAGACTTAGTCATAAAACGAATTCAAGAAAAACGAATCGACAATGAAGGAAGTATTCTAATTGTCGGCAGAGGCAGCAGTGATCCTGAACCAATTCTGAAGCTGTTGGAAATGAGCCATCATATTTACCGCAGATTAGATGCACCTGTCTATACTGCCTTTTTAACTGCTGGTAAGCCGGACTTTGTTAATGAGTTGAATAAACTTCAGCAAGAGTACAGCAAAATTTATATTGTCCCATATCTATTATTTACAGGTATGCTGTTAAAAAGAATGGAAAGTGCTGTTGCGAACAGCCGCCAAGAGGTCATTCTTTGTGATCCGCTGCAATACGATTCACGCCTGAAGCAGGTGCTGTTAGAAAGGATGCAAGAGCAAATAATGGCTGAACGGGGAAATGAAGCAAGATGAGGAGTGTTTAACATGAAAGATGTAATTACAGCTTTTAGTAACACTGCATTAATGAAGACAAATGCACTTAATGCAAACAAAAGTAAGTATATAGTAGGCTCAATGCTTGCTGGTTTTTTCGTTGGATTAGGGATAATTCTTATTTTTACAATTGGCGGTATGCTGGCTCCAGCTGAGTTTGCTGGTACAAAAATTATCATGGGAGTCTCCTTTGGTATTGCTTTGAGCTTAGTGATTATGGCAGGCGCAGATCTTTTTACTGGCAATAATATGGTGATGACAATTGGGATGCTGGAAAATAAAGTGACCTGGAAAGACACGGGCAAAGTATGGGGATTCAGCTATATCGGCAACTTTATCGGCTCTATCCTTGTGGCATTATTATTCAGTTATTCTGGTTTAGCTATTGGCGGTGTAGCTGATTTTGTAACAAGTGGAGCAGCAGCAAAGATGAATGCTCCTTTTATGGAATTGCTTATCCGCGGCATTCTTTGTAATATATTAGTTTGTTTAGCTGTATGGTGCTCCGTCAAGCTCAAGGATGAAACGGCTAAATTAATTATGATATTTTGGTGTCTCTTTGCATTTATCACTTCTGGCTTTGAACATAGCATTGCAAATATGACGTTGCTATCTATTGCGTTAATCATCCCGCATCCTGAGACAGTCTCTTTTGGGGGGATGTTTGCTAATTTGCTGCCAGTAACACTTGGCAATATTATCGGAGGCGCTGTTTTTGTAGGTGCTGCGTATTGGTATAATATTTCAGAAAAGACACAAGCGGTTGTTAAGTCTTTTAAGAAGGAAGCATAATATAATATTATGTGAATTTATTCACAAAAAAATAGGAAGAGGGCAAGTTATCCAATTATAACTTGCCCCTCTTCCTATTTTTTAGCGCCTGCATCTATAAGAATATCTTTTATCTCCGTAAAACCTAGCTCCTTTGCATGTTGAAGGGGAGTAACCCCATTCGAGTCAGGGATGTTAACATCTGCTCCATGCTTTATTAATAATTGAATTGTTTCCTGTTGATTTTCCCCGCCATCACTAAGCACAATTGCTTCTAGCATAGCTGTCCAGCCAAGATTATTAACATGGTTAACATCTATATCCGTGTTGTCGAGAAGCTCTTTAATAACATCCACATAGCCGTGCTCAGATGCAGGAATTAATGCTGTTCCGCCAAATCTATTTACCAGCTTTGGATCTGCTCCAGCATTTATAGTCAGCTTAACAATTTCTAAATATCCTTCTGCCCCAGCATACAAGAAAGGGTTATTTTTCATATTATCTTGAATATTAACATCAGCACCATTTTCAATCAGAAGCTTTACTGTTTCAGGATCATTGTTGTAAGTAGCAACCATTGCTGCAGTCCGGCCCTCTTGACCGACACTGTTAATATCGATTCCCTTTTCTATGAAATTCGTAATTTCAGATATATTGCCAGTCTCCACTGCTTGAAAAAACTGCTCTTTTTCTTGATTACTCATCGGTTCTTCTGAGTCAGCCTCCTTATGTTTCATCATTGTTTCTTCTGAGTTGTTCTCTTTGTCTTGGTTAGCCGTTTTCTGTTGTTCTGGAGCTGCTTGACAACCAACCAAAATGATTGTGGTTAAAAATAAGATTAATAGAGTTCGCAAAAAGAATTTTCCCTCCTTTATCCTTTGTCGGTATTAGCGGGAAAGAGACCCTGATAGCAATGTTCCTTTATAAAAGACTGCTTCTCTAGTTGCCCGTCTTGCCACTGCTTCAGCACTGCATGATGCTTTAACAAGATTCATATCAGCATCATCTCCAACAATTGGCCAAACTTGTTTGCCTTGCTTATTTAACGGTGTTTTTCCCCCAGTCGCAAACCGCAGTGACTGTGATAAAGACCATTCATCCACATAGCCGTAAAGCTCTGCGAGACGGCCAACCTTTTCTAAATTATCGCCGTTGCCAAACGGGGACCAATGGTCAGTAAGGCTGTCTGTGCCTAGTAATACTGGAACACCTTTCTCTGTTAATAATGGAATAGGCATGATTAATTTACCAATAGGGACTGTTGTAGTCACTGCGATTCCAAGATGAGCAAAGCGCTCGGCCAGTTCAGCAGCTTTTATATCAGGAACACCGGCAAATCCAAAGGCGTGGCTGACGGTTACTTTGTTGTGCAAACCTGCTTGCTCCGTTAAATCAGCCAATCGATTCATTGTAAACAACCCTAAATGGTCTCTGTCATGGATATGGATATCCACCTCTGAATTAGTATCAACGGCCATCTCTATAATCGTATTCAACGATTTTTCTATATTCCTGTCTACTGAATGTGGATCCACTCCGCCAACATGTGTAGCACCATTTGTTAGTGCTTCTTTGACAAGACTCGCTACACCAGAATGAAGCAAACCATGCTGAGGGAAAGCAACAATCTCATGTGAAATCTTTCCCGAGAAGGAAGCAAGAGCTTCTAGTGAAGCTTCTAAATTTTTCAGTCCGATGACAGGATCAATGTTAACATGGGTGCGGACATGGGTTGAACCGAACCCAATCAGTAAATCTAAGATTTTCATTGCTCTTTCTTTGGCAGTCGGCAGCAGTTGAGGCAGCAGTTCTTTTTCCTCTGCAAAGCGATCAAAGATGTTTTTTGCTGGTGTAACAGCTTTCCATGGACCGCCATAATAAGTTTTATCAATGTGAATATGCATTTCTTTAAATGTTGGCAGCATTAGAGATTTTCTTGCATCATACTTGATAACATCATCACTAATGAATGTTGACTCAGGAACAATCTCAGCAAATTTTCCGTTTTCAATGAGAATATGGAAAATGGATGTGTTTGTGCCAGTAACTATATCGTCTTTAAATTGATATCCTGTTTCTAAACGGACATTTTTCAGCCAATAAGAAGAATGTGTCATCTATGAATCATCCTTTCGTAAATCCACCTGCTACTAATTTTCCTTTATACAGAACTGCTGGGCGGTTTGATCTTCTGGCAATTGCTTCAGCAGAGCAGCTTGCTTCTGTAAAGACAATGCTTGCCTCATCGCCGATTTTCGGCCAAACCTGCTTTCCATTTTTGTTCAATGGTGTAATTCCGCCTGTTATAAAACCAAGAGTTTCTGCAAGCTTTTGTTCTGTTGATCTGCCGGAAAGCTGGGCTAATGTGCTGGCTCTCTCTAAAATATCTCCATTGCCAAAGGGCGACCATGAGTCAAAAATATTGTCACAAGCAACTGCAACTTGAACTCCTTTATCATGAAGAAAGCTGACGGGGGGGATGGTTCTGCCAATTGGTACACTAGTAATAATGGAAATGCCAAGTTCAGCAAGCATCTGTGCCATTTCATCAGCTTCCCCTTTAACCATGTCTCCTAATGCAAAAGCATGGCTGATGGCCACTCGTCCATGCCAGCCGGCCTCTTCTGTCAGTTTTGCCAGCCTTCTAATTGTCGCTAACCCAAGCTGACCAGGATCATGTAAATGCAAATCAATACCTACATTTTCTTCCACAGCAATATCCATCATCTGCTGTAAGGATTTTTCCATATTTCCATCAACATTGGCAGGGTCAACACCACCCACTAAGCCTGCTCCATTGCGGACAGCATCTCTTACTAAATCTGCGCAGTTATTCAATAGCAAGCCATGCTGTGGAAAAGCAACAATCTCGTAAGATAATTTCCCTTCATATTCTGCAAGTGCTTCCTGAACCTCAAAGAAGTTTTTTAGGCCTGCTTCTTGATAGATATCCACATGTGTGCGAATATGTGTAGAACCAGCTTGTAGCAGAACTTCAATAAGTGCTTGAGCCCTTTCTTTTGTTGTCGTTGGAAGGGTGGGCAACACGTTTTTTTCAAGTTCAAACCGTTCAAAAATGCTTGAAACAGGTGTAACTGCACGCCATTTATCTCCAAGTAATGTCTTGTCTAAATGAACATGCTTTTCAACAAAGGAGGGTAAAGCTAATAAATTATGAACATTTTTTTTTGGTAAATGATCGTCCAGCAACGTATCAGCAGAGATGATGTTGGCGATTTTGCCATTTTCGACAAACAGGTGGCAGTTTTCCGTTATTGTGCCAATAATCGCCCCATGTTCATAGCGATACCCTTTTTCTAAACATACATTTGTTAGCCAGTAGGATGAAGACATTGTGTCACCACTTTCTTTGTGATAATTAGTTAAGGAGAAATAAGTTATACATAGTTGTTTACAGTAATCATAACGAACTAAAAATGCATATTCAAGCAAAAAAACTTAAATAAAATGCAATATTTTGCAAATTGACTTAAAAAAACTTATAATAAAAGAACGAGGTGAAATAATGTTACAAGATGAAAGACTCGAAGCAATTGTCCAATATTTACATGTAAATGAGAGAGTTGATATAGAAACAATCTGTGAAATGAATCATGTATCTAAAGATACAGCACGAAGAGATTTAATACTGCTAGAAGAAGCAAAAAAAGTAATTAGAATCAGAGGCGGAGCAAAAAGAGCACAATTATCCAACGAGGTTTATAATTTCGATGAGCGTGCAGAAATGGCACTAAAAGCAAAAAATGAGATTGGCAAACTAGCAGCCACATTGATTCGTGATGGAGACCATCTTATTTTGGACGCATCAACAACAGTACTCGCTTTAACAAAATACTTAACAAGCCAGAACCATAATATTGTAACGAACTCAATGGATGTGGCCAATGAATTATTAGTAAGAGAAAACATCCGCATTAACCTGTTAGGCGGAACTCTGTCAAAGAATCACCGTGCTATATACGGATCACGGGCAATGAAAGATATTCAAGACTATAAAGTGAACAAATGCTTTATCGGAACTTGCGGTATATCTGAAACTGGTCTGTCTACATCTATTGAAGAGGAAGGTCTTCTTAACCGTGAAATGGTAAAGTGTGCTGATACAGTTATTGTCCTTGTAGACTCTACGAAGTTTAATAAAACCTTTTTTCAAAAAGTATGCGGCTTAGAAGACATCGACATAGTCATTACGGAAAAAGAAATACCGAAAAATATGCTTGAACTGCTAGAAAAGCATAATATCCAAGTAATCGCTGCTCCTGACGAGCTCGGAAGGTAAAAAAAACGAAAACTTTTTAAATTCCAGTTGTTTTCCATTTTAGTACATTATACGATGTGTTCAGACATCGATGTACTTTAATTGGAAAGGGATATGAAATGAAACTTAGAATCGAAAACATGCCGTCTTGCCTAGTAGCCTATATGAGACAAATTGGTCCGTATGGACGTAGAAACGAACAATTAATGAAGAAGTTCAAAGGCTGGCTGAAGGCTAATAACTTACTGAATCAGAAATCTAGCATTCTCGGTATTGCCCAAGACAATCCACTGTTAACTGCACCACAAGATTGCCGATACGACACATGCTTAATTGTCCCACAAGGGTTTGTAACAGATAGGGAGGAAGTCAAAACTGGGCATATGAGTGGAGGGAAGTACGCAGTCTTTAAAATTGCCCACACTGCAGAAGCTGTTCAAAAGGCTTGGGTTGAATTTCCTTTAGTATTAGATGAACAAGGGTTAAAGCATGATGAAACGAGGCCTGTGTTGGAGAGGTACAGCCTTGAGCTTGTTGAGGAGCATTATTGTGAGTTGTGTGTTCCGATTCGGTGAGGGTGGCAGAAGCATATAATCTTCCCGTAATTATTGTTTATCTCTGGAGTCTATTAAAGGGATAACGGGATTACCCCAATAAATCATTTATTGGGGTTTTAAAATTGCCCTTTCAACTAATAATAGAGGATGAAAAACTTTTCAAGACTCTGCATTTTGAATAGGAAAAATTATAAGAAATACGGAATTAATAATAGCAGTCTCATTTTTAATATACCTAGGAGGAAACCATGGGAAGATTAGTACATTTCGAGATTCATGTAAGTGATATGGAGCGGGCAAAGAAGTTTTATGGAGAGGTCTTCGGCTGGACGTTTCAGGATTGGACGGGATATGCAGGAATGCCTTACTTTGGGGCAGTAACAGGGACAGAGGAAGAGCCGGGAATAAATGGAGCACTAGTGCAGCGGCAAGGTTCAGCTCCTGAAGGAAATCAAGCTTTAAACGGCTTTGCCTGTACGATGGGAGTAGGAGATTACAATCATACTGAAGCAATCATTCTCGAAAATGGCGGCGCGGTTGCTTTGCCGAAATACGCCCTGCCTGGAATGGCTTGGCAAGGCTATTATAAGGATACAGAGGGGAATGTTTTTGGGATTCATCAGCCAGATGAAAATGCAAAATAAAAAATAAAAATTGCTGCTCCAATAAGGCGGATAGAGGTAACTTTATTTGCTTTATGGGGTTTTTTATTGGTGTGAATTTTTGGAGCTTCATTAATGGGTTGCTGCTTTTCAAAAATGGGACATAGCAGCTCGGGATTCGATGGTGAATTTAGGTAGCGAATATTACTAAGTGGCAGGACAAGTAATTTTTAACATTTAGTCAGAATAGCTAAGCTTAAAAAATATGTAATAAAAAAAGGCAACGAACTAGCCGTTGCCTTCATCTGTTGCCTATCTGCTCCCAACCTCATCTGTCACCTTTAACACCACATTATCACGCGATGCAGCACCGAGTCGGTCAAAGCTGCCGTATTTCTCTCTCACCAATAATAGGACAGCTCCTCCAAGAATGCTCGGAATCGCAAAAGCCATAAAGGCGCTTTTCGGTTCGAGATTTGTTGCCAGCAGCAGGCCGATAACGGTCGGGGCAAGAATGGAGCCAATCCGGCCGAATCCTACTGTTATGCCGACTCCTGTAGAGCGGATTTCCTTCGGATAAAACTCAGAAATATACGGGTTTGCCAGGTTTTGGGTTCCGCCTGTGCAAGCTCCTCCTAGTGCGATTAATACGTACAGCAGGATTACATTTGATGTCAGGCTTAATGCAACGAAGCAGACTGCGCCGATCAGCAGCATGGATACTAACACGTTGCGATGGCCGATTTTGTCAACGAGATAGCCGCCAAGCAATGAGCCGATAATTTGGCCGACACTTAACACAAGTGTGAAGGAAAGGGCGGATGTTAAGCCATAGCCGGATTCCTGCATGATTTTTGGCAGCCATGTGTTTAGGCCTGATACCATTAAGAGACTGCAGACTACGAAAATCCAGAAAGCGAATGTGCTGATTGCACGGCCGTTTGAGAACAGCTTTTTGATTGGTGCGCCGCTTTCGGCTTCTTTTCCTGTTGTACTTACATAGTTATCTGTTGATTGATAATTGCCGTTTGGGTCTACTTGATTCAAGATGTTTGCTACTTTGTCATTTTGCTTGCGCAATAAGTAGTACGATACTGATTCAGGGAATTTCTTCATGAAAATTGGCAATGTGAATAATGGCAGAATGCCAAGCCAATATAATATTCTCCAGCCGAAGTCCTCCAGCAAGTACATGCCCAGCAGCGATGCTAAGATTCCTCCGACAGAATAACCGCAGTACATTGTTGCAACAATTAATGCTCTATTTTTCTTAGGGGAATAGTCGGTCATCATAGCGATAACATTTGGCATCAGTCCGCCCATTCCGATTGATGCGATGAATCTCATGATTGTAAAGATAGTAACCGAAGGTGCCAATCCAGAACCAAGTGTAAATACACTGAACAGGAACATACAGATTGCCAGCACCTTTTTCCGGCCGATAATATCAGCTACAGGACCGAGAATGAAGGAACCGAGCATCATTCCGACAAGGGTATAGCTCCCGACAGCTCCTGCTTCGACAGGTGTCAGGTTAAAATCCTCCATCATTAATGGCAGGCCAACACCGTACATGGCTATATCAAAACCATCAAATGCAATTGCGTATACACACCATAAATAAACTAATAAATGAAAGCGATTGAACTTGCTTGCCGCAATTACATCAGACGGGTTGATGCTGCGTGTTTTAAGCGTAGTTGATTTTGTTGTCATTCTTTGTTCTCCTTGTTATGTAAGATTGTGCTTGTATAATAGCATGTTAAAGCAAGTATAGAGTAACTGTTAATTTAGATAAGTGGATATAGCGAAAAGCTATAGCGAAGCAATGGATTTTACATAGTCTGGATATGGTAAGGCTTTCAATTCACCCCTAACAAAACGGGTATTTTTGCTAGGTACTCCTTTCTGGTTATAAACCTGTTTTTCTAGTACTATATTATTAAGTAGATAGCTAAATGAAAAGATTTGAGGTACTTTACCGTATGAATAAGGAGTTTACAATTAATGCCGAGGTTTGTTTCTCTAAAGAGGAGCAAAAGGCGTCTCTATATTTTCAGGAGCTTTATGGGCAGGTTGCAAAAAAGGCTTTTATTCCTATCCTCACTAATGATATTCAACAATGGAAGCATAATCATATTCACCATCCTTCTCTTTTCTCCTTTTTTTCAAGAAGCAAGGGCAAACAATCACCGTCAGGATATCTGCCCTATATTCAGTGGCTTAAGCACACAGGCAAGCTTGATAATTATCTCGATCGGAGCATTTCCTACCTCTATATGAGGGACTTGGGCAAATCTTTAGAATCACAGGCAACGCTTAGAGGCATAAGTCGCTCTGTTGAAAGTTTAAAAAAGCATCTCACTGGCAGTAATGAGAAAAAAATCGGGGTATTCAGCATGGCTGGCTTATACCGGTTTGCGGAAAAGGAAGGAATAGAACCGACAATGATTTGGCTTATGGCTAAGCTTGAGTCCGTCTCCATTCATATTCCAGAGGGAATGGATGCAGCAAATGCACAGCGCAAGCTCATCAAAATTATTGCTGGTGTTATCATGCATGTTCTTGACGATTTGCCTGAAGATACTGCTCAGGCTGTCCGCTCCCAAAGACTTGGAGAAGCAATTAGGCTTGGTTACTCTTATGGCTTAACTTATCCGTTTATTGATGACCTTTTCGATGCGAAGATATTGTCGCCAGATGAGGAAAGACGATATGCAGGTTTAATCCGTACGGCACTGACAACAGGCAGTGTGCCTGAATTAGGTGACTGGTCTGGTGCCAATGCAGAATTGATTGCTTATGTTCATACTGAACTGCGGGAAGCATTTGAATATATTAAGACCAATCAGCGTGAAGAAACGATTCAGCCATTTTTAGAGCAGGCATATGTGTTTTTCCATTCACAGGAGATTGATCGTGACAAGGACCTTTCCAACAGCGAATATACAAATGAAGAGTTGTTTATTCCAGTCATCTTAAAATCTGCGTCTTCACGGCTGATTGTCAGGTCTGTGATTAGTGCGGAGCTTGAAGAAGGCTTTGAAAAGCGGTCGTTTTTCTATGGTATATACAATCAGCTTGCAGATGATTTTGCTGATATGTTTGATGACTGGCAGGAAGGAGCTGTGACTCCGTATACGTATTATATGAAGCATCATACTGTACGCCCTGACTTAGTCAATCCGTATGAATTGTATTGGACAGTGATATCCCATTTGATTCACAACGTCTATCATTCAGATAAAAAGACATGTGAGGTCATATTAGACAGGGCCATTAATGGCTTGAAACGGTTTAAGAAAAAGTGGGGCAATGATAAATATAATGAAACAATGGAGCTTTTTGCCTCTCGTATGCCAGAGTTTAATCGTCTCATTCAAAAGATGGTCAAGAAGGCTGATGATGTTGATTTCTTTGATAAGCTTTTAAGAGATCATATGGTTGAAAATCTCCAAAGCGATAAGAGGGAGCGGGAGGAGTTTTTTGAAAAGGTTAAAGAGGTCCGAGGTCAAATTAACAGCGCACTTGCGATTACAAAATCAGCTGACGGTCCGCATCATGAGCCTCTTACTGATGGGGCGAACTACAGTCTTATTGGCGATGGTAAACGGTTAAGACCAATTATGACATGGTTTATGGGCACACAAGGCTATGGCTTGGACGATAAAGCACTGATGCCGCTATTGCGTTCCTTGGAATATATGCATACAGCATCATTGATTTTTGATGATCTGCCGTCACAGGATAATGCCAATATTCGCAGAGGGAAGGAAACATTGCATCAAGTTGCTAATACGGCGGTTGCTGAATTGACGGGCCTTTTTCTGACACAAAAGGCAGTTGAGGAGCAGACCTCAATCGACTCCTTCGATTCGCGGGCAGTACTGCAGCTGATTAAATATTCATCTCAACGAACGGCGGATATGTGTAAAGGTCAGGCGATGGATCTTGACTCGAAAGGTAGACAGCTGACTCTTGCGGAATTGAACAAAAAGAGTTTTTACAAAACAGGCATGGCATTTGAGGTTTGTTTATTGATGCCGGCTATACTTGCACAAGCAAGTGAAGCGGAAATGGACATTTGGAAAAAATTCTCCTACCATGCAGGCATCGCTTTTCAAATTAAGGATGATCTCCTTGATGTGGAAGGTAATACTAGCTTGCTTGGCAAACAGGCTGGCATTGATGCAGACAACAACCAGACAACGTTTGTATCTATACTCGGGATTGAAGGAGCGAAAAAAGCAATGTGGGAGCATTATTGCCTTGCTGTGGAGTCATTAGAACAGGCCCCCCGAAATCCGGCTTTCCTAAAGCACTTATTAGACTACTTTGTAAATAGAGATCGTTAAAGGCTGCAAAGCACTCTTCCAAGAGTGCTTTTTTTTGAACCTATTTTTAAAAAATTAGTCGAAAAACTATAGGAATACGCTTACAAAACAGTAGAGGTGAACATATGATGTATTAATAATAAAAGGAAGGGGGAATAAATGATGTTTCCTGAAGCTCTTCCTTCTTTAGTTTGGATACTCTACTATTTATTTATTGTGCTGACAATGCGTCATTAAAGCCAAGGACAACCTTTTCTTAGGCGGGTAAGAGCCCGCCTATTTTATTTGCATGTAAATAAGCGCCTAAATCTTTGCAGAAGATATATAATATAAGAATATATACGTTAAATAATTTAAGCATTCATATACATATTAGGAGGTAGTTTTGTGGCAGAGATAAAATTTGAAATCACCGAGCATATTACAGTCCTGTCTGAATCGCCGAAAGGCTGGACGAAAGAGCTGAATCTAATTAGCTGGAATGGACGGGAACCGAAGTACGATATTCGGGACTGGGCTCCAAATCATGAGAAAATGGGCAAGGGGGTTACCCTTGATTTGGACGAGGTATTGAAACTGAAAAAGGCTTTACAGGATTCAGAGTTATAATATTATGTAAGGGAAATGTACAGACAGCTCTGTACATTTTTTTTACACGAAAAATTTTCACAAAATAGTCGAAAAGCTTCTAAAGGTAGGCAGAGTAACCATTGCAGCAGCCTTTTCTTCGTGAAACATAAATTTCGAGAATGAAAGTAATTCCTATATATGTTATTATTGAGAATATTGAAACTACTCATCAGATATACTCTGATGCAGCTTAGGAGCGCGAACGGCATGTTAAGGTGGAAGCGTAATTTGCTTGTTTTATGGGTCGGAGTGTTTTTTACGGCAGCGAGTTTTTATATGGTCATCCCGTTTTTGCCGATTTTCCTGCTGGAGATTAATGTTCATGACCATACAGAATTATGGGCAGGCATTTTGTTCAGTTCGGCTTTTTTTGCAGGAGCGCTTTCCTCGCCGTTTTGGGGCAGGATAGCAGATAAGTATGGCAGAAAGCCAATGATAGTCAGAGCAGGCTTCGTTTTATTTATTATCTACACATTAGCTGCTTTTGTGACTAACCCATATGAGTTATTGGTTTTACGAATATTGCAAGGGCTTCTTTCCGGCTTTATTCCAGGGGCAATTGCTTTAGTCGGGACGAATACACCGACAGAGAAAGTAGGTTACGCTTTATCGATGATCTCCACCGCAAGTGCTACAGGAGGAATAGTCGGTCCGCTGCTTGGCGGACTGCTTTCAGAGCTAGTCGGCAACAGGCTGGCATTTGCGAGTGCTGGGTTCATTGTTTTCCTTGCAACATTCCTGATTATATTTTTTGTGAAGGAAGAGAATTTCAAGCCTAGCAAGGAAAAGGGCTCTGTCAAAAATGACATTAAGGTTGCGTGGTCAAACCGTCCGCTTATGCTTGTCATGCTGTTGACAGTCGTCACTTCTTGCTCAATCCTTTCGATTGAACCTATTTTGCCGCTGTACATTGTTGATCTTGGCGGCTCTAAAGAAAATGCTTCTTTGCTTGCGGGGGTTGTTTTCTCTTTGCCTGGGATAGCTAGTGTATTGTTTGCTCCGTACTGGGGGAAATGGGCTGATAAGATCGGCTTCAACAGAATATTATTTATCGGCCTCCTTGGAGGCGGATTAGGCACATTTTCGCAAATCATTTTCCAAGATATTTGGGGTTTTTCCATTACCCGCTTTATCTTCGGCATTTTCTTCTGCGCCGTTTTCCCTGCATTGAACGGACTTGTCGTTAGATCAACTTCAGAGGATTTCCGCGGCAGAGCTTTTGGTTTGAACCAGACGGCCAACCAAATTGGCGGTATGATTGGTCCAATGGTTGGTGGATTTTTAGGAGGTATTTTCCCTGCATATAGTGTTTTCATTTTGACAGGGGTTATGCTTCTGGCAGCAGCAGCGATTGCTTATCAGAAGGATGACAGCCTAAAGCAGACTGTATTTAAAAAAGTCATGCATGGTAAAGGATAATCGCACCCACTGCTTATGCTGTACATAATAATAAAATTTGTTACGTACAATAAGCTTTGGGGGTGAAGATTATGACTACAAAAAAACGTGATAAGCAAGAAGACATAAAAGGGAACTTTTCAAAAGCTTACGACCATGAATTCGCAAATGAACCATTGTCTGCAGCAGAAAAGCTTAATAATAAGAAAACAAAAAAACGTCAATAACAAAACGGGCCGCTGTTTGCCGGCCCGTTTTGCTTTTACCAAATAACTTCTACCCACTCAGGGTGATCGATAAATGGATTGCGGTTATGCTGATAATCTTGATAAATTACTTCATTCCTGTTTCTTTCAAAATCGTCAACAGGATCAAGTTCGTTCCAGCGCTTCAATGTGGACAGTTTGCCATGGAGCGGGGCAGAACCGTTATTCACACTTTCTGTTACCTCTAAGTCAAGTTCGCCGCTATCACCTTCATAGCGCACAGCCATATAAAATATCATACGTGCAATGTCGCCTTTAACTTCATCCCGCGGTTCCCAAGAATCGCTGTCAGCATATGTATCTGGCGCTTCTTTTTGGGCAGTTCCTCCATCATCAAAATCCTTGTTGCCACGTGATGAATTAACGGAAACATCAGTAGGTCGCAAGTGATGCAGATCTGTTCCTGCTCCCATTGCTGTGCCAAAGTCACCATGGGATTTCGCCCATACATGCTCTCTGTTCCATGAATCGACACCGCTGCCGTTAGTCGTTTTGCTTTGCGATCTGCCTGTATAAAGCAGAATGACGTTATTGCTGTTGTTAGGGTCTTCATCTGTATGACGCAGCGCATCCCAAACCGCGCTGTAGGAAAGCTCTGTATGATCATCAATAATCTCATGTAAAGCAGTTTTTAAAGCTTCGCCAGTTTTACCTGAGGCACTGTTATAGTAACCTTCATAGTTCTCAGAAGGTGTAGGTGTGCTTCCTGTATCTTCTTCAGGCTCTTCGGGCAATTCCCCTGCAGCACTTATTGACATAGCTGTTACATTTTTTAAACCAGGATGAGAGAAGTAGGCGGCAGTGCTGCCAGTCACTTTTATTTTCGTGCCAATTAATTCTGGATTCGTTTTTAGTCCAAAGCTTCCTCGAAAGGAGGAGGGAATTTGAACATAAAGCATGGAGCCAGTTGCTTTCTCTGCTGGACTGTCTGCGAGTGCTAGGGCATAATCGTCAGAGAAGCTGCTCGTCTGAATGGAGGAAGCTGAAATGGGCTTTCCGACTATGTAACCTTCTACTGTCTGAACTGACCCGTTTTGAGTTTTAATTGCATTCGTTACGGAAAGAGTGGCTGCTCTCGGTGAAACTGTGAAATAAGACGACACCGCTATAGCAGCGATTACTGCAAGCAAAACAAAAATTTTTGAGCTTTTTTTCATTTTTTGCCTCCCATACAAAAATTAAATGCTCTTATAAAATAACATGTTTATATGGAGTAAGTTGTAGAAAAGTGTAAAGAATTTGCTATTATAAATTAATTTAGTAAATTATTTGAAAATTTACAGTTTTCTTATATAATAAAGTTATTCGTTTCGAATGGCGAAATATATGAAAAAGGGGAGAAGCTTACATGAATAAGCTGCAAGGTAAGACGCTGGCAAGGAAGGATGTTTCTGTTGAAGAAACGTGGAACTTAACCGATTTATTTCCTTGTGAAAAAGCATGGAAAATGGAGCTCGATGCTATTACCCAAGACATGGAAAAGTTTGCTGAATATAGAGGAAGTCTTGGAAACAGTGCGATAAATTTACTTCAGTGCCTTCTTGAAAGGGATTCATTATCTGAACGGCTTTCCCGTGTACTTACATATGCAAGCTTGCTTCAATCCGCCGATGGGACAGACCCTAATAATCAAGCAAATGAGGCGATTGCGGCATCTGTTTATGCTGCTGCACGCGCAAATAATTCCTTTATTGATTCAGAAATACTTGCTCTATCGGAGAAGAAAGTCCGTGAGTTTATGAATCAAGAAAGCGGGTTGCAGGATTACAAAAAAACACTGGAGGATTTATTTGAGGCGAAAGCTCATATACTTTCCCCAGAAACAGAGGAAGCCTTAGCTGCATACAGTGAGATTCATGAAGCTCCTTATATGATTTACCAGCGCAGCAAAACATCAGATATGAGCTTCTCATCTTTTACAACAGCAGATGGAACAGAGTATCCTTTAACATTTAATTTATATGCAAAGTATGAGGAGTCGCCTGATACGGAAATTCGCCGTAATGCCTATGACGCTTTCATTCAAACATTAAATCAGTACAAAAATACATATGCAGCTACATATGCAACAGAAGTGAAGAAGCAAGTGGTTGAAGCCAGATTGCGTAACTATGATTCTGTTACAGATATGCTGTTATTTGAACAGCAAGTAACAAAGGAAATGTACCATAACCAGCTTGACACAATATTAACAGAGCTTGCTCCTCATATGCGCCGCTACGCCGCATTAAAAAGACAAGCACTAGGTCTTGATAAATTGCTGTACAGTGATCTAAAAGCTCCTCTTGATTCAGACTTTAATCCTGAAGTGACATATGATGAAGCAGCAGAGCTTGTGCTTGAAGCACTGCAGGTAATGGGGACGGATTATGCAGAAATTATGAGACAAGGACTGGAGAACCGCTGGGTAGACAGAGCAGATAATATTGGCAAGCGATCTGGCGCCTTTTGTTCAAGTCCATATGGAGCACATCCGTATATTATGATGACATGGAATAATTCCATGCGAAATGCATTTACTCTTGCACATGAGCTCGGACATGCAGGACATTTCGTTTTGGCAGGACAGAATCAGTCCATTTCTAATACACGTCCATCACGGTATTTTGTGGAAGCACCGTCAACCATGAACGAAATGCTGCTCAGCAGACATATTTTAGAAAAATCGGATAATGACAGAATGCGTCGTTGGGTTATTCTCCAATCACTCGGGACATACTACCATAATTTTGTGACACATATATTGGAGGGAGAGCTGCAGCGCCGTATTTATGAACTTGCTGAAGCAGGAACACCGATAACCGCCAAACTGTTATGTGAACAAAATCTCGAGCTGCTTGCAGCATTTTGGGGCGACAGTGTGGAGTTGGATGAGGGAGCAGGATTGACTTGGATGCGCCAGCCGCATTACTATATGGGTCTTTATCCGTATACGTATTCAGCAGGTCTGACAGCTTCCACTGCTGCTGCGTTAATGATTCAAAAAGAGGGTCAGCCTGCTGTAGATCGTTGGCTTGCGGCTCTTAAGGCAGGGGGAACAGTAAAACCTCTTGAATTAATGAAGCTTGCAAATGTGGATATGTCGACACCTGAACCTATCAGTACAGCGGTTGCTTATGTTGGCAGCTTAATAGATGAACTCGAACAAAGCTTTTATTAAAGTTTGAACATCCTTGCAACTATTGCAAGGATGTTTTTTTATGAAAAATAGGATTGACACACTCCTGCTAATCTTATACATTACATAAGTATGTTTTTTTATTATAGGAGGAATTTATGAGCAACAAGAACTATACCCAAGTAAAAATGGTGACGGCAGATCCATCTGCACTTGGACTATTCGGTCTGGCAATGGTGACATTGGTGGCATCTTCACAAAAACTTGGTTTAACAGAAGGGTTATCTTTTATTCTGCCGTGGGCGTTCTTTTTGGGTGGATTGGCTCAATTGATCGCTGCTTTGCTTGATGCGAAGCATAATAATATTTTTGGAACAACTGCTTTTGCAGCATTTGGTCTATTCTGGTTTGGCGTAGGCTTTTCCTGGTTAATCCAACTTGGAGCGTTTGGCGAGGTATTGGCGCAAAATGTTGACCCTAAACAGCTGGGCTTTGCATTTATCGGCTATTTAATTTTCAGCCTTTTCATGACAATTGGGGCAATGGAAACACATAAGGTATTATTCTTTATCTTTGTTTTTATTGATATATTATTTATTGGATTGTCCTTAAGTTCTTTTGATGTGATGTATGAAGTGACACATATGATTGCAGGTGTGGCAGAGCTTTGTATTGCCCTGTTATCCTTCTATGGATGTGGCGCGATTGTGCTGAATACTCATTTTGGAAAAACGGTACTGCCAATCGGAAAACCTTTTGGCGTTTTTAAATAAGATTACGAAAAAGAGTCTATCTATAGGCTCTTTTTTTTGCTCAAAATAATTTATCTATATTAAAGCAATACCTAGAGGATTTGTTGGCATTTCTAATGGAAAATTCTATAATATTTCGTTAAAATAAGTAATTGGCGATATAGTGACATGCTGATGATGGAGGTATATATGATTAGTGAGCTTCAAAAAAACATAAAAGACCTTTCGGAAGAGGAAGCAAAATCTTTGCTGCTGCAAACGGCTCTTTATTTGCAGATGATGAAGGACGCCGACCTCATTTCACAACAGGAAATCATGAAGGAGCTTAGCGATGATATTATGGATAAGCTTATGTCCCGATAATCATCTCTTAGTTTACATACATACTGCAATAATCCAAAACTATCTCCTCCCCCTATCTATGAAGGAGGCTTTTTTGGCTTCCTTTTCCCCGTTAATCCTTTAAATAGATAACAATAAAAAGGAATAATATTATTCACCTGAACGTTTTTTTACACATATTTAATAATGTTTGGACGTATTTATAGTTAAATTTCTTTTTTAATATATAAAAAGGATAATTTAATTATTTTAAGTTTAGAAAGACTAAACGGTATTTTAGTAGGAGTTTTATTGTTATATCAATATATTTTATCGGTTTAGTTGTGGACATTTGTTGTCCACCCTAAAGAAACAATTGTCTTTATTAATTGTCGATTTTTGTTTCTCATTCAGTTACATCAAGTTTTCACTATAATTATATTAGTTGTTAGTTGCACAGGATTTAAATCATGAATGGATAGCTGTTTAGAATAGTTATTATATTTGTATACTGTATTTCGTTTTAGAGAGTTGTATCTACAATAGTAGAAATGGAGGAAAACAGTGGGGATTTCTACTAAAAACCTAGATGATTCTACAAAAAATCTATTTTTCTGAAAAATTTGTCTTTACAAGAATAATAGAAAGGTATTATATTATTTATCAAAACGGTTTCTATTTTCAGAATAATTTTTTTAATTAAAAAGTTCCCTCAATTCAAAATTAATTATCAGATTTCATCCTACCAATTTATTACTACCCAAGAAATTAAACTTAAAACACAATAATTCAAGGATTTTAGCAGAGGTGAGTATATGACTAAACATGCGTTATTAGAAGTGGAAGGTTTAAAAACGTATTTTCAAGTAGATAAACACAGAGTTGCAAAAGCTGTGGATGGCGTTGATTTCTCTATAAATCCTGGTGAGACAGTGGCGCTGGTTGGTGAGTCAGGTTCAGGCAAAAGTATAACCTCACTGTCTATAATGAAGCTCGTCGGAAAGCCTGGAAAAATTAAGGGAGGGCAGATTCGCTTTAACGGCGAGGATATTGTCCCCTTTTCTAACAAACAGATGGCAAAGCTGCGGGGCAGTGAGATTGCCATGGTATTCCAAGAGCCGATGACCGCATTAAATCCAGTCTTCACGATTGGAAATCAGCTTATGGAAACAATTCGCAAGCATAAAAAAGTCTCAAAGGAAGAAGCGCGAATCAGAGCCGTTGAGCTATTAAGAATTGTCGGCTTCCCAAGGGCTGAAGAGACAATTAATGAATATCCACACCAACTTTCCGGAGGGATGCGTCAGCGTGCGATGATTGCTATTGCCATTTCATGTGAGCCGAAGCTGCTGATTGCTGATGAGCCGACAACCGCTCTTGATGTAACGATTCAAGCGCAAATTCTTGATTTGTTAGATGAGATGAAGAAAAAGTTCAACATGGCAGTACTGCTGATAACGCATGACTTAGGTGTCGTAGCTGAATATGCTGACAGGGTCATGGTTATGTATGGCGGACAGATTGTTGAACAGGCGGAAGTAAACAAGATGTTCATTGAGCCGAAGCATCCGTATACGAATGGACTTCTGGAAAGTTTGCCGAAATTAGAGGATGACGTAAGCAGACTTGGTGTTATTAAAGGGACAGTACCGCCTGCCTATGATTTTCCTGTTGGCTGCCGCTTTTCTGACCGCTGTAAACATGTAATGGATAAATGCCGTGTTAGCAATCCTAATCTTCTAGATGTGGAACAAAACCATAAGGTGCGCTGCTACCTGTATGAATAGGAGGAATAAAATTTTATGTCATTAATGGAGCAAGATTTACGAAAAAAGACAGAAGAAGATTACATACTTCAAGCGAAAAACATAAAAAAATACTTTCCAATTAAGGGCGGAGTCCTAAAGCATACAGTTGGCAACGTTAAGGCGGTCGATGATATTTCATTAAATGTTATCAGAGGGGAAACGCTTGGACTTGTAGGTGAATCAGGCTCTGGAAAATCTACGCTAGGACGAGTTATTCTAAGACTCCTTGATCCGACAGAAGGCAGCATTGTCTTTGAAGATAAGGATATTTCAACTTTAAACAACAGAAAGATGCGCCCCATTAGAAAGGATATGCAGATTGTATTTCAAGATCCATTTGCCTCATTAAATGGAAAAATGAGTGTTCAAGAGCTGATTGAAGAGCCGCTGCTAGTTCAGACGAACTTAAACCGACGTGAGCGGGAAGAAAAAGCAATCAGCTTACTTGAGAAGGTAGGGCTTCGGGCAGATGCGAAATCGAAGTATCCTCATGAGTTTTCCGGTGGACAAAGACAGCGGATCAGCATCGCGAGAGCACTAGCGCTGAATCCTAAATTCATTGTCTGTGATGAGCCAGTTTCTGCATTAGATGTTTCCATTCAGGCACAGGTGCTTAACTTGATGGCAGATCTTCAGGAAGAATTCAATTTAACCTATCTATTTATTGCCCATGATTTGAGTGTTGTTAAACATATAAGTGACCGTGTCGCAGTCATGTATTTAGGAAGGATAGCGGAATTGGCACCGAAAAAAGGTCTATATGAAACACCGCTTCATCCATATACACAGGCGCTTTTATCCGCAGTTCCGACAACGGATGTAACAAGAAAGAGAGAAAAGATTATCCTCAAAGGGGATTTGCCAAGCCCGTCCAATCCACCGACAGGCTGTACATTCAGAACACGCTGTCCGAAAGCGCATGAAAGATGTGCAATCGTGCGCCCTGATTTGACGGAAGTGTCAGAAGGCCACTTCGTTGCTTGTCACTTATACACGAAGGAAGACTGAGTATTCTGCCGTTTAAGGAGGTGGTGTGTCGATTTTGAGTTTGGTTTGCTTTTTCTACAGATAATTATTTTAAGGGGGAAAGACGTTGAAAAAGAAAAATTGGTTACTTGTATTAGGCTTTACCTTAATATTCGGGATCTTGGCGGCGTGCAGCAACTCAAGCGACGACACGAATTCTGAGCCTGGCGAAGCAGTTGATGGAGGCACGGTAACTGGTGCGATGGATACAGCTCCTGCTGGTTTATTCAACCCAATTTTCTATGCTGATGCATATGAAAACAATATCTTAACTTTAACGCATGAAGGATTATTAGGACAAGATAAGAACCTTGATTTTATTCCGAAATTAGCAAAAGACTGGGAATTTAACGAAGACCAAACAGAAGTGACATTCCACTTAGAAGAAAACGTGAAATGGCATGATGGCGAGCCATTCACAGCAAACGATGTTGTATTTACATACAAATCGATTGCAAGCCCTGGTTATGTAGAGGCTGGCGGTCTGCGTACACAATATGTTTCAAGACTGTTAGGCTATGAGGATTTCTCTACTGGCAAAACAGATGAATTCCAAGGTGTTGTTGCAGTTGACGACCACACTGTAACATTCAAATTCGCTGAGCCGAATGTATTGGCCCTTTCTGATTCAAGCTTCCCAATCATTCCTGAGCATATCTTTAAAGATGTTGCCATTGCTGACATGCCAAAAGCTGAAGGCACAACAAAAGCAGGCAAAATTGTTGGTACTGGTCCATTTAAATTAACGGACGTTGTAGAAGGCGAGCAATATGTTTTAGAGAAAAACGACGACTACTGGCAAGGTGCACCTAAACTTGACAGCATCGTGTGGAAGGTTGTAGACCAATCTGTCATCCTAGGTATGCTTGAAAGCGGTGAAGTGGACTTTGTAGCAGATCCAACTGGTATCCAGGCTGCAGATTATGAGACAGTTGCTGCAAATGAAAATGTTGAAATTATTGAACAGCCAGATTTCGGTTACCAAGTATTAGGTATGATGGTTAACCATCGTGAACAAGGCGACACATCTATCGATCCATCAAAATGGACAGAAAATACGAAGCTATCCGATCAAAAAGTCCGTCAGGCAATTGCTTATGCTGTTGACCGCGAAGCGATCATCAACGGATTGCTGTACGGCAAAGGGGTAATTCAAAACTCTCCTATCGCAACACAATTCTGGGCATATGATGATACAAAGCCTAACCAATATGCATTTGATGCAGAAAAAGCAAAATCACTATTAGATGAAGCAGGCTATAAAGATACAAATGGCGACGGCTTCCGTGAAGATCCAGATGGAAAAGAGTGGGTGTTGAACCTGAACTATCCATTAGGAAACCAAATTCGTGAAAAATCAGCACCAATCATTCAAGAATATCTTGAAGCTGTCGGAATCAAAATTGACTTGCGTCAGCCAAAACAAGCTGCTGCATACTTTGAAGACCTAGAAAAGAATGCACAAGATTGGGATCTATACTTGCTTGGCTGGAGCTTAGACAGCACAGACCCAGATCCGAGCGGCTTATGGTCTGCTAATGCTGCTTACAACTATTCTCGTTGGAATAACCCTGAAGCAGAACAGCTGTTAAAAGACGCATTTACACCACCAGATGCGTTTGAACAGGATTACAGAAAAGAGAAATACAGCGAATGGCAAGTGAAGTTCTCTGAAGATCTTCCAGCATTAATCCTGTATGCTCAAAACAGCTTATGGGCGCATAACAAACGTCTTCAAGGCATAGATGTATTGCCGTACTCATTCTTGAACAACACACATTTATGGAGTGTGACTGAGTAATTAAAGGTTAATTAGATGGGGCTTTCGTATTTTGGGAAATTCCGCATATTAACAGGAAATTTACTTATATGCGGGGCCTGTTCCTTAAAGAAAGCCCCTTTTAAATTCTTGTTATTTTGGTTCATTTCGTGTGGTGCTGCGGTCTGTACGAAATGAACCAAATAATGGTTCAATCCGGCTGCAGCTTTAGCAGCTTTATATTTACATCATAAGAAATGGAGGGGGAGCAATGTATAAGTATATTATTCGTCGCGTATTAGTGTTCATTCCAATGCTATTCGCTTTGACTGTCATCGTGTTTGGCTTAATGCAGGCGGCTCCTGGCGATCCCTTTACTGGAAAGCTTGATCCGAATGTAGACCCAGAAGTATATGAACAGCAAAAAGAAGCTTTAGGGTTGAATGACCCAATTTATGTGCAATATTTCCGCTGGTTAGGAAATATGCTTCAGGGGGACTTTGGGGAATCAATTGTGTATAAGGGACGTGAAGTAACTGACTTGCTTGAATCACGAGTTAGCAATACACTCACGCTAGGAACCTTTTCTTTATTTATTACGATTTTATTTTCCATTCCGATCGGGATTTACTCAGCAAGAAAACCATATTCTATACTTGACTACACAGTAACAACCTTCAGCTTTTTTGGGCTTGCTATTCCGAGTTTCTTCTTCGGTTTGGTGGCAATTTATTTCTTCGCCATCCAGCTCGGCTGGTTCCCGTCACAAGGAACGGTCTCGAGTCCGAATCTGCAAGGAGCAGAGCTTTTCTGGGATAAAATCCATCATTTAATCCTGCCTGGATTAACATTAGGTTTAGGTGGAATGGCTACATATACTCGCTATATGCGCTCAGAGGTGCTCGATGTGCTGTCAGGAGATTATATCCGTACAGCCAGAGCAAAAGGAATGACAGAAAATACAGTATTGTACAAGCATACATTAAGAAATGCCTTGATTCCGATTGTGACATTGCTTGGATTTGAGATTGGCGCCATTTTAGGGGGAGCCATCATTACAGAGGGTGTATATCAATATCCTGGTCTTGGGACATTGTTCATTAACTCTATTTCCAGCAAGGATTATCCTGTCATCATGGTCATTGCTTTAATGATCGGCTTCTTTACATTGCTGGGAAATCTGCTGGCAGATATCGGCTACAGTCTTGTTGACCCGAGAATTCGATACGAGTGAGGTGAATGAACAATGGAACTGAAACAACAAACGATCGAAACAGAACCAAACTTACCTTTAAAGGTAGAAAATAAAAAAAGTAAAACTCCTGGCCAGATTGCACTCGGCAGATTTTTAAAGAATAAATTAGCAGTGCTTGGTGTTATTGTTTTAACGATTATTATCCTTGCCGTCATTTTCGCACCGCTGATTACAGACCAAAGTCCAACTAAGTCAAATTTGCTGTTGGTTGAACGGGGACCAAGCGCTGATCACCCGCTCGGCAATGATGGCTCAGGAAGGGATAATCTTGCTCGTCTATTATATGGAGGACGAATTTCTCTTATCGTAGGATTCTCTGCAATGGTTTGTACGTTAGTAATTGGTGTGCTGTTAGGCTCCATTGCCGGCTACTATGGCGGAATTGTTGATGCGATCATCATGCGTATCGCTGATATCATCATGATGCTTCCATTTATTGTTATTGCTTTAACAGTAGTTTCTATTATGCCAAAGGTGTCAATCGGCAGCTTCGTTGCAATCATTGCGATAACCTCGTGGCCGAATTTAACGAGGATAATCAGGGGAACGTATTTGTCCTTGAGGGAGCAGGAATTTGTTCAAGGAGCAAAGGCAATCGGCGCAAGCGATTTCCGCATTATTTTTAAGCATTTTATTCCGAATGCTATTGGGCCGATTGTAGTAAACGCTACATTGATGATGGCAACTTATATTATCATTGAATCTGCCATGAGCTTCATCGGTTTTGGAATACCGCAGCCAACACCAACATGGGGGAATATGATTTCTGAAGCACAAAGCATCCGTATTTTACGGAACAGCCCTGAAGCATGGATACCGCCAGGACTTTGTATATTTGTCACGGTACTTTGCATCAACTTTATTGGAGACGGTCTTCGCGACGCACTTGATCCAAAAAGCAATAAGCGTTAATGAGGAAAACCTGCTAATGATTTGGCAGGTTTTTTTCTTTTATCTGGAAACAGATGAAGCTAACCTTGTTTATTGCTAATATATAATAGAAGAAAATACATACATAACATAATGGCATCAAGAGGAGGATTACAGATGTATGCGTCAATGGAAATTCAAATGCTCATTCAATTAATTGAGAGGGCAGCATTACTGCTTATTACGCTGTTTTTTTTATCAAGAGTGCCGAAATTTAAGGAAACATTGCAGAAGGAAAATCATTCTCCAACAGAATTGACGCTGATTACGATCATATTTTGCGCCTTCGCTTTGTTTGGCACGTATTCGGGAATCGAGGTAGAAGGTTCGATTGTTAATATCCGCATTATTGCAGTTATGTCCGGCGGGATTTTATTTGGACCGTGGGTCGGAATCATCACTGGAATTGTGTCAGGTGTTCATCGTTATTTAATTGATATAGGCGGGGTCACCTCTGTGCCTTGTTTAATAACAAGCATTTTGGCAGGGATTGTTGCGGGCATTATTTATTTCCGTGTAAAGAAACAAAAGAGATGGGTATACGGAATCATTGCTGGTATGATTTGCGAAATGCTGACAATGGTGCTTATTCTTGTGATGGCAGAACCGTTCTCTCTAGGTGTGGATATTGTTGCTAAAATCGCTCTGCCGATGATATTAGGACAAGTCAGCATTGGCTTTATCGTCTTGATGATTGCGAGTGTTGAAGGAGAGAAAGAGAGAATTGCTGCAAAGCAGGCACAGCTGGCATTAGGTATTGCTAACAAAACCTTGCCGTATTTTCGGTCTATCAACAGTGAATCGCTTCATAAGATCTGCAAGATTATCCAGAAGGAGATTAAAGCAGATGCTGTGGCTATCACCGATACGATGGATGTTCTTGCATATGTCGGCTTTGGTGAAGAAAAATATAAAAACGGACATGAAATTATCAGTGGCTTAACGAAGGAAACGATAAGCAGCGGCAAGATAACAATCCGCAATAATATTGCAGACCATCATACACCGCAAATTCATTGTTTGCTAATCATCCCTCTTGAAGAAAGAGGAGTGGTAACTGGTACATTAAAGATTTACTACCGCAAAGCATATACTATCACTCATACACTTCAAACGATGGCGATTGGGCTTGCCCAAATAATTTCTACATTAATGGAGGTTTCCAGAGTCGAACAAATAAAGGAAGCAGCCAATAAAGCTGAATTGAAGGCATTACAGACAAAAATCAATCCGCATTTTTTGTTCAATGCGTTAAATGCAATTGCTTCAACTACAAGACGAAATCCCGAAAAAGCTCGGGAATTGATAATCAGTTTATCTGGATATATGAGATATAACTTAGAGGTAGGAGATGAATTAATTGACATTCATCTTGCTTTACAGCAAGTCCAGGATTATATCGATATTGAAAAGGCTCGGTTTGGCAGCAAGCTGCAAGTTGAATACCATATAGATGATGTTCACATTAAAGTGCCGAGCCTTCTTATCCAGCCATTGGTTGAGAATGCCGTTGTCCATGGAATATTGAAAAGAAAAGCACCTGGCCTTATCACTATTTCAGTTGAGGACAAAGAGGAAACTATCAGGGTCAGTGTGGAGGATACAGGTGAAGGAATTAAACAGGAAATCATTGATAAGCTGTACCGCGGCGAAATGTCATCCAAACAAATAGGTCTTTCCAATGTGCATGAAAGAGTGAAGCTGATTTATGGAAAAGGACTTGTGATTGAAAGATTGAATCCTGGTACAAAAGTATATTTTGACATAACAAAGGAGAAACAATGAGAGCAATAATTGTAGAGGATGAAATTCCAGCAAAAGAAGAGCTGGAATATTTAATCGAAACACATAGTGGTATTGAAATTGTTGGTGCTTTTGAGGATGGGCTTGATGTCCTTAAGTTTTTACAGGAGGAGGAAGTAGACGCGATATTTCTTGATATAAATATCCCATCACTTGATGGCATGCTCCTTGCCGGCAATATCAGTTTGTTTGCAAAAAAGCCGTATATTATTTTTACGACAGCCTATAAGGAGCATGCAGCGCAAGCTTTTGAGCTTGAAGCGTTCGATTATATTTTAAAACCTTATGATGAAAAAAGAATTGCCGCAATGCTGAGAAAGCTGGAGACAGCTTTTGAGAAGGACTATGGCAAAGAGGAAGACAAGGGAGAAAAGGAGCCTGCTGCAGATCAAGGAGCCAGCAGGAGAATCAATCTCCGTAAAAATGAAAATATTATCGTAACAGATGTGAACGATATTTACTATGCTTCTGCAAGTGAGAAGGTGACGATTGTCTATACGAAAACAGATGAATATATGATGCCGATGAGTATTTCAGAATTTCATGCAAAGCTTCCTGAAGATTTGTTCTTTAAATGCCATCGCTCGTATACAGTCAATCTTACAAAGATCCATGAGATTGTCCCTTGGTTTAATCATACGTATATTTTAAGATTAAAAGACATTAAAGGAGAGGTGCCTGTAAGCAGAAGCAAGGTAAAGGAATTCCGACAAATTATGCAGCTATAAATGCAATTCATTCCGAAATCTTTGCAATTCATTCTGAAAACGATTTTATGAATAGTTTCGGAGGTATAATCCTCCTATAAAGAAAACGCTTAAATCTTAAGTTAAGAGTTTTATATAGGAAGAACCGAAACGAGGAAAAGAGGAGATTTCAGATGAAAAACCGCACAGAAAACCGGCTGTTAATTGTCATCGGTACAATCATTGTTCAAATGGGTCTTGGTACAATATATACGTGGAGCTTGTTCAATCAGCCGCTTGTTGATGCATTTGGCTGGAAATTAAGCTCTGTTGCTATCACCTTTTCTATTACTAGCTTCGCATTGGCATTTGCGACATTGTTTGCAGGGCGCCTGCAGGATAAATGGGGAATTCGCCGCCTAATCGCTGCATCAGGTATATTGCTCGGCGTAGGGTTGATTCTTAGCTCTCAAGCTTCATCACTCGGAATGCTTTATGTGCTTGCAGGAGTGGTTGTCGGCTTTGCCGATGGTACAGCGTATATTACAACATTATCGAATTTAATTAAGTGGTTCCCAGAGAAAAAAGGTCTTATTTCAGGTATTTCAGTAGGAGCATACGGAACTGGAAGTCTTGTGTTTAAGTATATTAATGGACATTTTATAAGTGCATACGGTGTAACGTCAGCCTTCTTATTTTGGGGTATCATCGTTCTGATTATGGTAGTCGGCGGCTCTTTCCTAGTGAGAGAAGCAAAGGTTACTTCAAGTGCAGCAGCAGGAAATGTTGCTACAAAGGATTATACAGTGAAGGAAATGCTGAAGACAAAACAGGCATACCTGCTGTTCGTCATTTTCTTTACAGCATGCATGAGCGGACTATACTTGATTGGTATTGTTAAGGATATCGGTGTTAGTCTTGCAGGTCTCGATGCAGCAACTGCTGCAAATGCAGTAGCATTAGTTGCAATCTTTAATACGACAGGCCGTATAGTTTTAGGAGCGCTGTCAGATAAAGTCGGCAGATTGAAAGTTGTTTCAGGTGCATTATTCGCAACGGCAATTGCTGTAGCAACATTGAGCTTTGTTCCATTAAACTTCCCGATATTCTTTGCTTGTGTTGCGGTTATTGCCTTCTGCTTTGGTGGAAACATTACTGTATTCCCTACGATTGTAGCAGACTTCTTCGGATTAAAGAATCAAAGCAAAAACTACGGTGTAATCTATCAAGGTTTTGGCATCGGTGCATTGGCCGGTTCCTTTATTGCAGCACTTTTAGGAGGATTTATTCCAACCTTCATTATCTTGACGATTCTCTGCATTATCTCATTGGTAATTGCATTCACAATCAAACCGCCATACCAAGGTAAAGCGGAAAGAAAATCTAATCAGAAGCTGCCTAACATGCAGCCTTCACACAAGTACTGATATGTAAATAGTTGCTAGTCCCTCTAAAGATATTTCTTTAGAGGGGTTTTTTGCATGTTTTTGAGAGAGTTCGTATATGCATAAGGAAAGGAGCTGTTTTATGATAATTACGTCTTAAGTCTTAGATGCGATTCCTTTTTAAGTCTATGGAAAAAATATTGCTTATCCGTTATTGTATAAGCATAAGAGTAATATAATTGAAACCTTTTTTTCACATAGTTCGTATAAAAATAAAAGACGTAAAGTCAGGAGTCGATCAAATTGAACTCATTTTTGCTTTTTCTCATCCGAACGGGTGTTGCGCTGCCAACAGGGATATTGACTTGGTTTGTTAGCATGTTTGCATTCAATCAAGGTTTCTTCCTATCAGTCATATATGCGGTGGGCCTCGGGACTGCTGCTTATTTCCTAGCCGATGGAATCAGCTCCCACAGATTTTTAAAGAAGCATGCTTTGACAAGAAAAGAGTATAAGTTTATTCAAAAACAGCTTAAAGAAGCAAACAGCAAGATATCGAGGCTTAATCGGGCGATGTTACAAATCCGCCATTTGCCGTCTATAAAGAAGAGAATTGATTTTATCAGGGTGACGAAAAAAATCTACCGTTTGACAAAACAGGAGCCGAAAAGATTCTACAAGGCGGAAAAGTTCTATTATTCCCATTTGGATTCTGCTGTAGAAATAGCGGAAAAATACGCTTTGCTTTCTGCCCAGCCAAAGAAAAATTATGATTTGCAGGAAACGCTGACTGAAACGAGAATTACTTTAGAGAAGCTGTCATTCACACTGGAGGAGGATCTTCATGAGATTCTTGCAGATGACATCGATGACTTGCATTTCGAGATGGATGTAGTTCGTCATACTTTGGACAGCAAGAAATTAGATAATAAGCCAATTGATGAAAGCAGGAGGTTAAAATGACCGAAAGGGATGAAATTCAATTAAACGAGAGCTTGCAGAATAGTCCTGCAGAAAAGGCGAATTCACATCGCCTTTTTCCTGTTTTATCTGAACAAGAGCAGCTTGAAGCGAAAGCGCTTGCCGATAGCCTCGATTGGTCCAGTCATCATGCCCTGATAAATTTCGGACATGATGCGCAAAAACGGCTCCTTACTTTTTCACAGACGATGATTGACCATGTCCAAAGAAAGGATGTAGGAGAAGTAAGCAGTATTATGAAGGATTTAATGGTGCGGCTTGATGACATCAATCCTGATGAATTATCGGTTAAAAAGAAGGGGCTGTTTTCTCGTCTTTTCGGTAGAGCAAAGTCTTCTGTGCAGGAGATACTGTCTCAATATCAAAAAACAAGTGCTCAGATTGACAGGATTAGCGTAAGGCTTACAAGAAGCAAAAATTTGCTTATCTCAGATATTCATTTGCTGGAGCAGCTTTATGAAAGCAACAAAAAGTATTTCCATGATCTAAATATACTGATTGCAGCTGCAGAAACAAAGCTTGCAGAGGTAAAGGAGCAAATAATCCCAGACAAGAGAAAGCTTGCATTAGAGCTTCAGGACGAAATGAAAATGCAGGAGGCAGAGGATATGGAGGACTTTGCTGAAAGGTTGGAGAAACGCATCTACGATTTAAAAATCAGCAGACAAATTACCATCCAGACAGCACCTCAAATCAGACTGATTCAGCAAACAAACCAGACCGTTGTGGAGAAAATCCAGTCTTCCATTATGACAGCAATTCCCCTGTGGAGAAATCAACTGTCCATTGCATTAACATTATTGAGGCAAAAGCATGCAATGGAAACAGAAAGCAGTCTCCGCAACGCCACAGGTAATATTATTGAAAAGAACACAGAAATGATCCGTATGAATGCAAGCGGCAGTCAGGGGCAAATCCTAGAGATTGCTGAACTGAAAGAAACTCAGCAAAAGCTTTTGTCTGCAATTGAAGAAACAATCGCCATCCAGGTAGACGGCAGCCAAACAAGACAGCAGGCGGAACACGAATTAAAAACGGTCATTCAGCTTGATAAATAGCAGGCAGGAGTGGTAAAGATGGAAGCAAAGCTTAAGATCGTTCCATGCACTGATGCGAATCGGATACTTTTAAAAAATTACCGCTTGAAAAAGGGGCAGGAGCAGTGGACGGCCATGCCTCTTGCTGCAATGGAACAATGTGACACAGATAAAGATAGATATCCGTTTCTGCTGCTATGGGATTTGCAGCTTGCAGGTTTTTTCGTTCTGCATAAAGGGAAAGGTGTGATGGAATACCACAGCAATAAGAACGCCATATTGCTGCGCGCCTATTCGATTGAAGCAAGTTACCAAGGTAGAGGATTTGCTGGAAGCATGCTAAAGCAACTTCCTGAGTTCATAAAGGGCTCATTTCCTTCTGCAGATGAACTGATTCTTGCCGTTAACGAGGACAATGAGGCTGCACAGCATGTTTATGAGAAGGCAGGCTTTGCAGACAGAGGACTGCGTGCTGCCGGAAGTGCCGGCCACCAGCTGGTTTTACACAAGAACATATAAAAAAAATCACCCTAAAATCTTTAAGGTGATTTTGTTATATTTTAATCTCTTGATGGAGAATAAGTTCTTTTCGTTCCATTTATCAAGGAAGCAAAATCAACTCGCTTATTGATAACGTAGATGATCGGAATCCCGACTGCAAGGACGACAAATTCGCCGACTGCTGTTGTAAGCCATGTTGCCCAGAATGGAAAGTCCAATGCTAAATGCAATTCAAAGGCAATAATAAACATCGTGAAGGTAAACACGATAGTATTAATAATCATACGCTTAACAATGTTTTTTACATAGCGACCAACTACTATGGTAATAAGCAAACTGATAATAGACTGGCCAACACCAAATATAAGGTCATAAGGAACCATTGGCGAAAAGAATAAATTAGCTAGAAATACTCCAGCAACTATTCCGTAAATGTATTTCTTATTGAAGACAACAAGATGATTAAACATTTCGGATAAGCGAAACTGGACATTCGTAAAGCCGAATGGAGCAATTGCAACAGTGACAGCAATGTACAATGCTGCAATCACACCGTTTACTGCAAGTGTTTTTGTATTCATTTTTTTCTCTCCCTTAGTTTTTTTACGTGGGATGGTTACGAACCACGATATGAAAATATTATAAAACCAAACAATAATCCTACATTAAAAGGGTATGTGAGTCAATATAATTTTATCCTAATATAATTAATAGCCCTACGCACTGTGGTGTGCATAATATGTTTTCTCTTCACACATATAATAAATATTAGCCAATTGTAAAATGCAGCTTTGAGAGGAATGGTGATTTAGTGAAAGCATTAGTATTGCAATCTGACTTTGGTTTAAGTGACGGAGCCGTTTCAGCTATGTATGGAGTGGCCAATTCCGTTCAACCTGATTTGCGCATTTTTGACCTGACACATGATATTCCCCCTTTTAATATATGGGAGGCTTCTTATCGCCTTCTACAAACTGTGTCTTACTGGCCGAAAGGAACTGTATTTGTTTCTGTAGTAGATCCAGGCGTTGGATCAGACAGAAAGAGTATCGTTGTAAAAACTTTAGAAGGCCATTACATAATCACGCCTGACAATGGCACGATTACACATATGCTTCATGCAATAGAAGAAGTTCGCGTGCTTGATGAAACAAAGAATCGCCTTCCAAACAGCGGTGAGTCATACACTTTTCATGGCAGAGATATTTATGCCTATACAGGTGCGAGACTTGCTTCAGGACAAATAAGCTACCAAGATATCGGACACTCCACAGAAAAGGAAGCAGTTGTAACATTGCCTGTTGTAAAAGCGGTACTGGCTAATAATGAGCTTAATGGCATTATTGAAATACATGATAATCGGTTCGGAAATATATGGACGAATATCCCGGCGTCTATGGTAAAACAAAGCGGAGTAAAATATGGAGATACATTAACTGTCACAATCAATTATAATAAGGAAGAAATCTTCAAGGATAAAGTTCTTTTTGGTCATTCTTTTGCTGACGCTGCTATTGGCGAACCTATTGCCTACTTGAATTCTCTTCATTATTTCAGTCTCGCTATTAACCAGAAGTCGATGGCAAACAGATATAATTTAGGAACAGGCAATGAGTGGAGAATACTAGTAGAGAAATAAATAAGATAACCAGACGCGTTTATAGCGGTCTGGTTTTTTTGTTTTTATAAAAGAAAGATAGTATTTATAGAAAATTTAGAATATAATAAAAATATTCTATTTTGTAAAACGAAATAAATGAAAGAAGGGGTAATTTTTGAGAGAACAAGTTGCTGCTGTGAAAACGAAAGGTGTATTTGATCAATTGCTGGAACATTCCCTTGTGCAAAAAGGGTTGGAGTATTTGCTAAAGGATGCAGATGCAACGCTGGAGGAGCAGATTGAGCTCACAAAAATACCGGCGCCTTCTTTTATGGAAGCGGAAAGAGGCAGGGTTTATAAGGCGAAGCTGGAGCTTCTTGGTCTTGACGATATTCAGGAAGACAGACACGGCAATGTGTTTGGAATTCGCCCTGGCACTGGTAAAGGTCCAAGAATTTTCGTATGTGCTCACTTGGATACTGTTTTTCCGAATGGGACAGATATAGTTGTCAGAAGAGAGAATGGCAAGGTGTTTGCTCCGGGAATTTCTGATGATGGCCGCGGGCTTGCAGCTGTACTAACACTGGTGCGAGCATTTAATGAGACAAACATTCAGACAGAAGGCGATATTATTTTTGGAGCAACAGTGGGAGAGGAAGGACTCGGCGACTTGAGAGGAGTAAAGGGCTTGTTTGCGGACAGGACGGATATAGACGGCTTTATTTCCATCGAGCCTGGGCATCCGGAGCGCATTACCTATCTCGGGACAGGAAGCCATCGTTTCCACATTACTTATAAAGGATCAGGAGGCCACAGCTTTGGCGACTTTGGTATCCCGAGCCCGATTCATGCACTCGGCAGAGCAATCAGTAAAATCGGTGATATAAAAACGCCTGACGAACCGAAAACAACCTTTAATGTCGGTACGATAACAGGCGGCACTTCAGTAAATACAATTGCCGAAGAAGCCAGCATGATGCTTGATATGCGTTCTAATTCTGCAGAAGAGCTTATTCGTCTCGAAGAGCAGGTCATGGATATTCTCCACAACTCGGCAGAAGAGGAGAACAATCGCTGGAACAGTGAAAAGACAGCGATTGAAGTGACAATTAAGCAGGTAGGTGACAGACCGGCAGGCGCACAAAGCCCAGAAGGAGAAATAGTGCAGACAACGATTGCTGCAGCAGCTTCTCTCGGTTTGAACCCTGTGCTGTCACAAGCCTTCAGCACAGATTCCAATGTACCGATCAGCCTTGGCATTCCTGCTGTGACATTAGGTGGCGGTGGTAGTAACAGCGGCGGTTTTCACACTTTAGAGGAGTATTTCGATCCAACAGATGCCCATATCGGACCGCAAAATATCTTTTTGACGATATTAGGACTAGTAGGAATGAGAGATGTAACAGCACCATTACTATCAAAGAAATAATAGATAAAGCAGAGAACTAAGTTTCTCTGCTTTTTTTGAGTGTAAAAAGCCGTTCCTAAAAATTTTTTGGGAAACTTTTAAAAAATATTTCCCTCGACTTATTCCTGACACATTTCTTTTATATTCTATTACTTGTAAGAGGCACAAGCCTATTGGAACTAAGAAAAAATGCAAGTTAAGCATATAAAATATAACAAGAAAGAGGATGAGAAGAAGGATGAAGAAAAGCATAAAGAAATGGATCGTTAGCGGAGTTATTGTTGTAGTAATTGGTGGAGGTTTTGGTTCCTACTTTTATTTCACAAAAAATGATACGCAGCAAGTAGCTGCACAGGCAACAACACAAACCGCTGCTGCAGAAGTTGGGGATGTAGAAATTAATGTGAGCGGAACTGGCAGCATAGCAGCTATTAATACAGAGGCAGTAACCTCTGTCGGCAATGCAACAGTCGATGAGGTGAATGTAGCAGTTGGAGATGAAGTCGAAGAAGGAGATGAACTTGTTACATTTGAAGATGATACGCTTGACCCGATTACAGCTTCTTTCTCTGGTGAAATTACGGCGCTTAATGTAGAAGAAGGCGACAGTGTTTCAATGGGAACAGAAGTATTGACAGAAACAGACTATGATAATTTAGAAATGGTTGTAAATGTGGACGAGCTTGATATTTCTAAAGTTGAGAAAGGACAAGAAGCTACGATTACAGTAAGTGCTTTAGAAGACAAAGAATTTACAGGTGAAGTAACGAATGTTGCAAAAGAGGCAACTTCATCTGAAGGTTCTAGTGTGGCAAAATACGAGGTAACAGTAAAAGTTAAAAAACCTTCTGGATTATTAGTTGGGATGACAGCAGAAGCAACTATCACAACGGACAGTAAAACAGATGTAGTAACAGTTCCAGTCGAAGCAGTACAAAAAGAAGATGATGAATATTATGTTCTAATCCCGTCTGGATCTTCAACAACTGAGGAAGGTTCAACAGCAACAGCAACAACAAAGCAGACTGTAGAAGTAGGTTTGGAAAATGAAGATGTTGCTGAAATTACAAGTGGATTAGAAGAAGGAACTACAGTTGTTCTGCCAACATTTGAATCAAGCAGTGACAGCAGCAGCCAGCAGGGCATGCCAGGCGGAGGGCAAATGCCATCAGGCGGACAAATGCCAAGCGGAGGGCAAATGCCATCAGGCGGCTTCGGCGGCGGAGGTGCTAACCAGTAATGATTGAAGAAAATAGAATTGTAGAAATTAAGAACTTAAATAAGCAATATACACTTGGCGGAGAAACGGTCAAGGCACTGGATAATGTGAGCTTCTCTATTAATAAGGGCGACTTTATTGCCATCATCGGTCCATCAGGGTCAGGCAAATCGACCTTGATGAATATGATCGGCTGTCTGGATACACCAGATTCTGGCGAATACTTCCTTGATGGGCAAAATGTCTTTCAATTAAAAAGCAAACAGTTAGCAGATGTAAGAAATCATAAGATTGGCTTTATCTTTCAGTCATTCAATCTGTTGACGAAGCAATCGGCATTTGAAAATGTAGAACTGCCGTTAATTTACAGAGGAATGAACAGCAAGGAACGAAAAGAAGTTGCTTTGACTGCTTTAAAAAAGGTAGGATTGCTGGAACGTGCTGGCCATAGGCCGACTGAATTGTCAGGTGGCCAGCAGCAGCGTGTGGCGATTGCCCGCGCTCTTGCCGGCAACCCGCCGATCCTGCTTGCGGACGAACCTACAGGGGCGTTGGACAGTAAGACAGGAGTAGAAGTGATGAAGCTAATCAAGGATTTGAACAAGCAAGGACATACAATTATATTAATCACCCATGATCTTGAAATAGCGAAGCAGGCTAAGAGAGTCATCCGTATTCAAGATGGAAGACTCAGGGAGGAAAAGGAGGTAGGAGTTTCTTGAAATTAGGGCAAGCAATAAAAATATCATTTAAGAATATAACCATGAACAAGCTTAGAGCCGTTCTGACGATGCTTGGAATAATTATCGGAGTTGCTGCTGTAATTGCCTTGACCTCTTTAGGAATGGGTGCTTCCCAATCGGTTTCAGAAGAGGTTTCCAGTCTTGGCAGCACAACTGTTTCCGTATCACTGTCTGGCAATTCAAGCGATGAGGAAGTCGTCACATATGATGAACTCATGTCCTTTGAAGATTTGTCGGAGGTAGAAGCAGTAGCACCGACGGTTTCTACTAGCAGTACATTGAAAAACGGTACAACATCAAGCGAAGGTGTTACTGTAACAGGGATTAACAATTCCTACGAAGATGTAAATGACATTACGGTCCGCTCTGGGCGCAGCATTATGGATATTGATTTGGATAACCGTAATAAGGTCGTCGTGTTAGGCGCCAATGTTGCTACAGAACTGTTTGGTTTTTCAAATGCTGTTGACCAGACTATTAAAATAGATGGCACAACTTTTAAAGTAATTGGTGTGCTAGAGGAGCAAGGTGAAGAACTGTCAGGCTCTGTTGATGATCAAGTATTGATTCCTTTTACAACAGCACAGCGCTTTATCGGGCAAACATATGTAACATCAGCTACAGTTAAAATGACATCTGAGGATACTGTTGAAATTGGAATGGCAAAAATGGAGCAGGATTTATACAACCAATTCGGCGGTGACGAAACATCCTATTCTGTCCGCAATCAATCTTCTGTATCTGATGCCCTTGATTCTGTCAGCAATACAATGACATATCTGCTTGCAGGTATCGCAAGTATTTCCTTAATTGTCGGAGGAATTGGCATCATGAACATTATGCTTGTATCTGTTACAGAAAGAACAAGGGAAATCGGGATAAGAAAAGCAATTGGAGCGAAGAAAAAAGATATCATGTTACAGTTCTTAATTGAAGCGGTTGTTTTAAGTGCATTTGGCGGAATACTCGGTGCCTTGATTGGACTTGGAAGTGCTGAGGTGCTGTCAAGCATGCTTGATATGACAATGCAGATCACTTGGTGGATTGTCGGAGGTTCGGTAACCTTCTCTATCTTAATAGGGATAATATTCGGCATCTTCCCTGCTAACAAAGCATCAAACTTAAGCCCGTTAGAGGCCTTGAGGTATCAGTAATATTTAGGGTCAGGCTTTTGCTAGTATAGTAAAAGCCTGACCCTCTTTTCATAGGTGATAGTTTTTTATCCCTTTATTCTTGTATAATGAGTAAAAAACAAAAGGACTAATTAGAGATGAAGCATATATTAATTGTTGAAGATGAATTGGCAATAAGCATGGTGCTTGGAGCTTACCTTGAGAAGGAAGGTTTTGCGGTGAGCTATGCATACAATGGACAAGAGGCGTTAGATAAAATAGAAGAAACAGTGCCGGCATTGGTTCTTCTTGATGTTATGATGCCCCATATGGATGGCTGGGAAGTGCTTGGCCATATCCGCAAAAAAAGTGCATGTCCTGTCATTATGCTTACTGCACTTTCCGATACAGATCAAAAGCTGAAAGGCTTTGACACAGGAGCGGACGATTATATAACGAAGCCATTTGTAGCGGAAGAGGTAATAGCAAGGGTGCATGCTGTTTTGCGCCGCTCCCCGCAATATCAGGCAGAGGAAGATGTCACTTATTATGGAAACTTGAAAATAAATAATCTATCACACCAAGTGTTTTTAAATGGAATTGAAGTTCCGTTTACACCGAGAGATTTGTCTGTACTGCTCTTTTTGGCTGGCAACCCAAACCAGACTTTCACAAGAGATCAGCTGCTGGACCACGTATGGGGCAGTGATTATGATGGCAGTGACAGGGCGGTGGATTTAGCGATTAAAAGAATTAGGAAATTATTGAATGGATGGGATGCAGAATATGGGGAAATTAAAACATTACGCGGACTCGGCTATCAATTCTATATTCAAGAAAAAAAATAAAGAAAAAACACCCCTTCTATATTATTGGACAAAACGATATTTATTTACATTAATAGTCGGACTTGTCATCATCGGAGTAGTTTCCATTCTCTGGATCCGCCATAATGCCTTGGCGAACAGGCTTGAATTGACGAAGTTCGTTGCCCAAGAAATAGCAGGAAGAGCAGGCGATGAAGATTTGGAAAATATCTGGGACGTCAGGTTTCCATTTATGCAGGACAGGCAGGATTCGCAAAGCATCTATCAGCCAATGAGCATTTATATTAAGGCTGAATCAGGTGAGGTAAATCTCCTTTCTCCTATGCAGGACATGGCGCCGAACAGCCCTAAGTCAGAAATGAAGGAGCCTGCTCCAAATAATACGGATCAAGCATCTGCGATTGAAGATTTGGATATGGTGGAAGATTTAACTGTGGAGACAATCACCTTAAGCGATAACAGAAAGGCATCTGTTGTAATTGCCCCTATCTTGAAAGACGATAAGTTGGCGGGAAACGTGTATATTATCCAGCCCCATGATCAGCTCCGCATTAATACAGAGGAATATCAATTACTTGGTCTTCTTCTGACAGGTCTTGCCATCCTTGGGTGGCTTGTAATCTACTCTTTGTCAAAGAAGCTGGCAAAGCCTGTGGAGGAAGTCGCAAATGCGGCACAAAACTTAATGAATGGCAATTATGATATTCGACTCAACGAAGATGTTCAGGAAAAGGAGCTGCATCAGCTCGTATTATCCTTTAATGAAATGACGAAGAGGCTGCAAACATTAGAGGGACTGCGGACACAGCTTCTCGCAGGTGTGACGCATGAGCTGAAAACACCAATTACTTCTATTAGCGCCCTCGTTCAAGCTGTGAATGATAATATTATTACAGATGACAGAAAAAAAGAGTTTTTAGCGATGAGCTTAAAGGAAGCGAAACGGCTGCAGAGCATGGTGGAGGATCTCCTTGATTTTAACAGCTTTAGTGCAGGATCTATTAGAGTCCATTTCGAGAAGACAAATATTCAAGCAGCTGTTAAAGAAATTATCTATCAGTGGGAAATTGTCCATGCAGATGCGTTAAAAGATGTGAAGGTAACCTATACTAGTATGGAAAAGCAAGTGTTCGCCAATATCGACAGTGTCCGCTTGCAGCAAATCGTGGTCAATCTGCTTAATAACAGCCTTCATGCCATTAAAGGCAAGGCTGATGCAGAACTGTCAGTCAGCCTTAAATATGACAATGACAACGTCTTAATTACGGTCGAGGATAATGGATATGGTATTCCTGTTGAGGAGCAGCATTTTATTTTTGAGCGCTTCTACAGGGGAAAAAACAAGAAGGACGTAGAGCGTGGACTTGGATTAGGATTGCCATACAGCCTGCTTTTGGCAAAAGCGCTTGGAGGGCTTTTATCTTTACAAAAATCCAATGGTTCTACTACAATGTTTTTATTGAAATTGCCATTATGGAAAGAAGAAAGCAACTAAAATATTTATCTTCCCGTCATGAAAGGCATCAAAAGGAGTGCAGCATGTTGAATATGCCCAAAGAGAAATTTTGCAAAGATTCATTAGTAGTAAAGACAAGCAGAATCTTTCCGATTGATACAAATAATCATAATTCTTTATTTGGCGGAAAGCTGATGAGCTATATTGACGATGTAGCATCAATTAGTGCTTCAAGACATTCTAGAAGCAATGTCGTTACAGCTTCCACCGATTCCGTTGATTTTTTAATTCCGATAAGGCCGACTGATTCGGTTTGCCTTGAGTCTTATGTCACACATACAGGCAAATCCTCAATGGAGGTATTTGTGAAAGTGGTGGCAGAAAATTTAAAAACAGGTGAACGCAAGCTTGCCGCAACGTCATTTTTGACATTTGTAGCTCTTGATGAGGAAGGAAAGCCAACAAGGATTCCACAGGTAGTTCCTCAATCTGAGGAAGAGCATATGCTTTTTAATACAGCAGAACAGCGGGTTAGAGTAAGAAAAGACAGAAGAGAGCACAGCAAAGCATTTGCGAAAGTGGTTAAAACAGATGCTCCGTGGATTTAAATGAAAAACAGAAGGCGAAATAAGCCTTCTGTTTTTTTGTGTTTAACAATGTTGATAAGCACAATGGGAAGCTTGTTTTATTAAATGGAAAGAAGTAAAGAAAAGACCAGTTATTTCGAGAAATAAAACATATGTCTGGAAATAAAAAAATTTTGAAAATATGCCGTTAGATTATCTGACAATATGAAAGACACTTGTTTCATCCGAGATTATAATCCTTACATAAGTATAGCTAATGATGGCACATCTGCCAGAAGAGGTTATCTGTTTGCAATACCGCTTTAAAAAAGTACATAGCAAATAGGAGGAGAACTATGTTATCCAAAAAGGCATTATCAATCGCAATGACAGCTACTTTAGCACTTGGGTTTTTAAGTGGATGTGCTTCTTCCAGCTCTGACTCCTCAGGAGACAGTGATGGAGGAAAACAGGTAATTAAGATTGTTACACAATCACCTCTATCTGGCGGAAGTGCCACATTAGGGGAAGCGATCAAGCTGGGAGCACAATTGGCAATCGATCAGCAACAGGACAAATTCGCTGATTTGGGCTTCGAGCTGAAGCTGGAGGCACAAGATGACCAAGGCGATCCGAAAAAAGGGGTGGCTAATGCTCAGCTGGTAGCAGCAGACCAAGCGGTGCTAGGTGTTGTCGGCCATTTAAATTCAGGTGTGTCCATCCCAGCATCTGAAGTGTATGAAAATAATAAACTTATCAGTATTTCTCCTGCAAGTACAGCAACAGATTTTACGGACCGTAACTTGGAGACAGTCAGCCGAGTAGTTGCCCGTGATGACTTCCAAGGCCCAGCTGGTGCTGAATATGCGATAAACACATTAGGAGCAAAGAAAATATTTATTATTCAAGACAAAACCGCTTATGGCTCAGGATTGGCTGAGGCCTTTAGAGGTGCTGCAGAGGAGATGGGAGCTGAAATTGTAGGATTTGAGGGAATCACGGTCGGGGAGAAGGACTTCAATGGAGTTCTAAATCAAGTTACTTCTAAACAGCCGGACATGATTTATTATGGAGGGCTGTATGCCGAGGGTGGCATCCTTGTAAAGCAAGCTCGTGAAAAAGGCCTAGATATTCCATTTATGGGTGGAGACGGCCTTGATTCATCTGCATTTGTTGAAATTGCCGGTGACGCTGTCAAAAACACATTCCTGACATCTGTTGCAGGCGATACGACAAAAACAGAAGAAGGCACAAAGTTTGCGGACGACTATAAAGCAGCCTTTAATAAATCAATTGAATCATATTCAGCATATGCTTATGACAGTGCCGGGGTTTTGCTTGCAGGCATTGAAAAAGCCATTGAAGAAAATGACGGCAAAATGCCTACACGAGAGGCAGTGACAGAGGCAGTACGCGGAACACAGGATTATAAAGGTGTTGTAACAGAGGTAGGCTTTGATGAAAAAGGAGATAACAAGTACGCTAAAATATTCATTTATAAATTTGATGAAGCTTCTTACCCGGCAACATTAGACGGTGAGATCTCTCAATAAGCCTTGCAAATTCTTTTAAAAGATGTGCCAATCTTCTAGAAAAGGACGGCATATTTTTAGAAAAAGGGTATGAGTGTTCATACCCTTTTTCGTTTCAATTACTACATAGGGGACTGCCCTTATCTTTCAATAAAAAAACTATAAAAGTGTGGGGAAGAATATGCTGACAGAAGTGTTGCAAACATTGCCGCAAGTTTTAATTGACGGTCTTGCTTTAGGAGCGGTTTATGCCGTTATCGCTTTAGGCTATACGATGGTTTACGGGATTTTAGAACTGATTAACTTTGCTCATGGCGAAATTTTCATGACAGGAGCATTTGTCGGAACAGCAGTGCTGATTGTATTGACAAGCCTTGGCTGGACCTCCATGCTTCCGGCGGTCTTGTCTTTAATTATTATGCTTGTCATCACAAGCTTGATTACGGGATTAATGGGGATGGGAATGGAAAGAGTTGCTTACCGTCCGTTAAGGAAGGCTCCCAAATTGATTGCCTTGATATCCGCAATCGGTATTTCCTTTCTTTTGCAGGATATTGTCCGTTTTATCACAGAGCTGTACAAAGGCAACTATATCCTGAACACTCCTTCCTTATTCTCAGGGCAGCATCAAGTGGGCTCCCTTTTAGGTGCTAACAATGCGAGCTTCAAAACCTCTTTTCTTGTTGTTATTATTGTTGCTGTTATTTTAATGGTTGGTCTTGACTTCTTTGTTAACAAAACTAAATGGGGGATGGCAATGCGAGCTGTCGCCCAGGACAGGGACACTGCATCACTCATGTCTATCAATGTGAATAAAGTTATTTCTGTCACCTTTTTTGTCGGATCTGCATTAGGCGGTGCGACAGGAGTACTATTTGCTGTCCAATATGGGACGATTGATCCTTATATTGGATTCATTTTAGGCTTGAAGGCTTTTACTGCAGCAGTACTTGGCGGGATTGGCAATATTCGCGGTGCAATGGTAGGGGGATTGCTTATTGGTCTAATTGAAATGTTTACAGCCGCAAACCTGTCGGTCATTACAGATGGAATATTAGGTGCAGAATACAAGGATGTTGCAGCATTTGCCATACTGATCATTGTGTTGATATTTAAACCAGAAGGCTTATTTGGCAAAGCCGTAGCCGAGAAAGTGTAGGTGGGTATAATGGCAAATTTCATGACCACATTAAAAACAAGCAAACTTGCCCAAGGCATTCTCTTTTTCTTCTATGTATCTGTAACAAGTGCAAGCCTTTATCTTGCCCAGAAATCTGTCACAGCTTTTTTGCTTTTGCTGCTTTCATTGCTAATTCTCTATTTCATGAACTTCGGCAATAAGTGGAAATGGGCAGCAGGATTAGTTATCTTAGGTTTCATCCTTCCATATGCGGCAAGTCAGGGACCAACATACCAATCTTATATGGAAGTAGCGACTATGGTCGGGATTTATGTATGCATGGCCCTTGGTTTAAATATTGTCGTTGGTCTAGCTGGTCTCCTTGACCTAGGATTTGTTGCATTTTTTGCAGTTGGTGCTTATACATATGGGATATTTGCGACAGTACAGGCTTCTAACTTCATGCCGTTCGGTGAATATCCTCTTTCAGGTAACAGCTTTTGGATATTTATTATTATTGGCTTGTTTGTGGCCGCATTGTTTGGTGTCTTATTAGGAATACCAGTTCTTCGTGTGAAAGGTGATTATCTAGCAATTGTCACATTAGGCTTTGGAGAAATCATCCGGATTGTCTTTAATAACCTTGATAAGCCTGTCAATATAACGAACGGAGCAATGGGTCTTGCCAGCATCAGCCCGCCGGAAATATTTGGTATAACTCTTATCTTTCCTAATCAATATTATTATGTTGTTCTAGTAATGTTTCTTTTTGTCATTTACGCTGTGACAAAACTAGAGCATACGAAGCTGGGACGGTCATGGAAAGCAGTCAGAGAAAATGAGATTGCCGCACAGGCGATGGGGATCCCCCTTGTAAAAACAAAGCTGACTGCATTTGCGATTGGAGCCTCCTTTTCAGGAATGATGGGTGTTGTTTTTGCCGCAAAACAGATGTTTATTGATCCGACAAGCTTCACATATCTGGAATCGACAACCATTCTGGTGATGGTCATCCTTGGTGGGATGGGCAGTGTGCCTGGTGTTATTTTAGGAGCAGCAGTTGTCACTATTCTTAATTTGCAAGTACTGACAGAAATTACAGGCTGGCTCAGCCAAGTTGTTACTATTCCTGATGCATTATCGCCTGTTAAAATGCAGCGTTTTATCTTTGGAATATTGCTTGTAGTTATGACATTATACCGTCCGCAAGGGCTGATTCCAGCAAAAAACATCCGGTTTGATGTAAACAAACTGAAATCTCCGGAAAAGGTAGACACAAACCTGGAATCAAAAATACCAGTCGCAAGGAGGGATATATAAATGAATATTCTTGAGGTGACAGGCTTGACGAAAACATTCGGCGGCTTAATTGCGAATGCTAATATTGATATGGCGGTGGAAAAGAATACAATTACAGCAGTTATAGGTCCAAATGGGGCAGGTAAAACAACTTTTTTTAATATGATAACAGGAGTCTACAAGCCGACAAAAGGTTCAATTATGTTGAATGGTAAGCAAATTGCCGGTTTAAAGCCGCATGTTGTTGCCAAGCACGGAATTTCAAGGACATTTCAAAACATCCGCCTTTTCAGTGAGATAACAGTGCTAGAGAATGTTCTTATTGGGATGCATAACCGAATTAAGGGAAATATTATCGGCACTTTACTGCAGCTGCCGAGTGCAAGACAGGAGGAGGAGGAAGCTAAAAGGGAGGCATACAGACTGCTTGAATATGTCGGCCTTGCAGATGCAGTGAATGAAAGTGCCGGAAATCTGTCTTATGGTGCGCAAAGAAGGCTGGAGATCGCCCGCGCCCTTGCAACAAATCCAAGTGTACTGCTTTTAGATGAACCAGCTGCAGGCATGAATCCAAAAGAGACGGCCCTCTTAACTGATTTAATCCAGGATATATGTGCAAAGCTCGACTTGACTATCATTCTGATTGAACATGATATGAAGCTTGTTATGGAAATTTCTAATCATATCATCGTTTTAGACCATGGAGAAAAGATTGCTGAAGGTAGGCCTGAGGATATCAGATCCAATCCGAAAGTAATTGAAGCATACTTAGGAAAAGGTGCCGTATCACTTGCATAAGGGGGGAATTAACATGGATAAAATATTAGAATTAGTCGAGGTAGAGGCATCTTATGGAGGCATCCAAGCATTAAAGGGCATCAGTCTCCATGTAAACTATGGAGAAATTATTACATTAATCGGCAGCAATGGGGCTGGAAAATCTACGACATTAAAGTCAATCAGCGGGCAGGTACCTGTCAAAAGAGGAAGCATTATTTACAAGGAAAAGATGATTACTAACATTGCTGCACATAAAAGTGCGATATTAGGAATTTCCCAAGTTCCAGAGGGAAGAAGGATATTTCCTAAGCTGACAGTGAAGGAAAACCTGCTTATTGGCGCCTTTGCTGTAAAGGATAAGTCACTGATTGAAACAAGAATAAAAAAAGTGTTTGAGTATTTTCCGAGACTGAAAGAGCGGATAGACCAGAAAGGAGGAACGATGAGCGGCGGTGAGCAGCAAATGCTCGCAATTGGCCGTGCCTTAATGATGCAGCCAGAGCTGCTGATGCTTGATGAACCATCCATGGGTCTTGCGCCTATTATTGTTGAACAGATTTTTGAAATTATTAAGGAGCTTAACCGAGACGGAATGACGATTTTATTGGTAGAGCAAAACGCTTTTCAGGCACTGCAAATCGCAAATAGAGGTTATGTCATTCAGACCGGGGGAATTGTTCTGGAAGGATATGGGGAGGAACTTATTTCTAACAAACAAGTTCAAGAAGCATACTTAGCGTAAAAAAACCAAAAGAGATTGAAATCTCTTTTGGTTTTTTACTGCATTAATAGTTCAAGAATTTTACACAAACTGGTTCTGGAGCATGAATTTCTGATTGAAGCAATGTCAGCTTGCCTGTTGCTTCATCTCTTTCAAACAATGTAAGTGTGTCCGATTGCTCATTTGAAGCTACGATGAACTTTTCAGTTGGATCAAGCACAAAATCACGAGGCCAGTTTCCTTCTGTTGAAGTATGCTCGATAAAAGTCAATGTTCCTGTTTCGCTGTTAACGCTAAAAAGGGCAATAGAGTTATGGCCGCGGTTTCCAGCATAGACAAACTTGCCGTCAGATGATAGGTGAATTGCGCTACCTTGGCTGTTTTCAGTAAAGTCGATCGGCAATGCAGAGATATATTGCAAATCTTTCAATTCGCCTGTTTCGCTGTTATAAGATAATGTGATAACTTCATTGCTTAATTCAGTCATCACATAAGCGAATTTGCCATTCGGGTGGAATGCAATATGTCTTGGTCCGCTTCCGGGTTTAACTGATAGGCTGCAAACTGTTTCCAATTGGCCGTCTGTCAGCTTATAAGTTTCAACTTTATCGATACCAAGGTCAACAGAAACGACAAAACGCTCATCTGGTGTAAAGCCTGTGAAGTGCATATGCGGCTTTTCTTGTCTCGCTGTATTTGGACCAGTGCCTGTATGCTCAACTTTTGCAGCCAATTCTTGAACAGCTCCATCAGTATTTAGTGGGTATGCCTCGACTGTTCCTTTATGGTAATTTCCAGTAAGTGTATAGCTTTTGTTTTCATCTACGCTAACATGACAAGGGGAAGCGCCTTCAGTGAACTGCTTGTTAATGAATTCAAGCTTTCCAGTAGTAGGGTCAACACTATAAGCGGCAACTCCTCCAAGTGAGCCTTCCTTACCTACAGCATATAGGAACTTATTATCTTTAGAAATTGTTGCGTATGTCGGGTTCTCTAATTCTGCAGCCAGTTCTACATTCGAAATTTTCTTTTCCTCTGTATCAAGCACGAAGGAATAAATTCCTTTACTAGTTGACTTTGTATATGTACCTACATATCCTATAAACTTCTTTGAATTTGTCATGAACAAGTCTCCTTTAAAAGATTTAAATATATTATAGCAAATTGTAAGCCCACTCACTAATAAAGAAACTTCTAAAATGCAAATAGAGAGAAAATTCAAACGTACAGCAGTGTAGAAAAGGCGTAATATCAAGCCTTCTTAGTCTAGCGTATAAATAAAAAAATCATGAGCATACTAGTAGTTTGAGAGAGATAATTGCAATGTTTGTATTATGGAAAGGATAGAGAAATGAAGAAAAAAATATGGTTTAATCATTGGTTCACAACAGCTGCTCACTTTATTGACATGATCAAATACAATGCTGACGGAAATGATTTTGAGGTGTATGGCACCTCCATTAATGAGCATGCATTATATTTAAGCTACTGTGATGCAGCATTTATCGAACCAGATATTAGCGGGGAAGATTATATTGAATTTTGTTTGCGCTTTTGCAAAATTCATCGCATAAATATATTTGTTCCACGAAAAGAGAATGTACTTATTTCAAAAAATCTCCACAAGTTTGAGGAGCTTGGCGTAAAGGTTCTTGTATGTCCTGATTCTTCACTGATGGAGGTTCTTGATGATAAGGAAGCTACATATAAGCTGATGAGTGAGCATCCGGTACTTAAAACCGCGGTGAACATACCTGATTATGAGATTGTTAACACTGCTGAGGAATTCAAGAAAGCATATTTTACATTAAAAGAAAAAGGTCATAAAGTCTGCTTTAAACCTGTTATTGGAGAGGGAGGGAACGGCTTCAGAGTTATTCAGGAAAAGCTTGATTCCATTGATGAGCTTTTCTATCAAGGGATTAGTGCTAATATATCCTTGGATTCAGCGTATCAAATATTGAAGCAGCAGGAATCCTTTCCGCCTTTGATGGTGCTAGAATATTTAGATGGATATGAGTACAGCATTGACTGTCTGTCGTATGAAGGTAAATTGATGGCTGCTATCCCAAGAAAAAAGGGAAAAGGCAGGCTCAGGGAGCTGGAGGACAATCCATTGCTCTTAAAGCTGGCAAAAGAAATAAATGAAGCCCTTAAAATCCCGTTTATCTATAATATCCAAGTGAAATATCAAAACGGTATACCGAAGCTGCTTGAAATCAATCCAAGAATGTCAGGCGGCCTTCATTACAGCTGCTTAGCAGGAATTAATATGCCATACAGGGCAATAAAGCTTTTAATAGAGGGAAGAAAGGCAATTAAATATTTTCAGCCTCACTTTGGTATTAAATCAAGCTATTTAGAAAAGGAAATAGTGTTAAAAGATAATGCTTTCTACACAAAAATTGTGCATATGTAAGGCAAGAAAAACCTCGGTTAAACTGGGGTTTTTTTCAAAATAACAAACGGTTCTTTATAAGAAACAAAAGTTATTGACATAACGAACATATCGACGTATTATTAATTTATTAACACTTTATAACAAACAACATTTGTTCTTTATAAAGAAATTGTCTGTAAAGGTAATATTTTTTTGCTTATAGGTTCTTTATAGAGAACAAAAAATACTTGGGAGGAATACCAGTGGATGCCATTATCCAAACACTAAAAATGCGATATTATGCAAGGCTTATCAACAAGTACTCACAAAAATCAAATAAAGCGGCATTAGGTTTAGATAGAAATCTCTATTTCCAAAAGTACTGTTACTATCAAGATAAACTGAGAATGCTTCAGGAAGAGATATCTGCTGGCAGAAGTATTTAATATATTCATTTAAATTTACTGCAATTATACTAATTATTTAAGAAAACGAAATCCACCAGCAATTGCTAGTGGATTTTTTCATGTTTAGACCCTGTGGAAAAAGAGCGTACTTATTCACTTACTTATACACATGCGAAAACTATAGGAGAGTGGTATTCCACAGATTTATTCACAATATCCACAGTTTTAATGTGGTTATCCTAGTGGATTTGTGGATAAGTTGGGATATGTAAGCATAAAAAATGAAAATGCTTTCATAAGTTAGAAAGTTATCCCCAGCTTTACCATGTAATGTATTTATTGACTTACTGTTTTCCTTGGTCGGATTGTCTGCTTGCAGCTCTATCCGCCATTTTAAATTCATGCTGATATGTGACCTCTTGCATGCTGGAAAGCTTTGGTTTCCCTTTGAATGCTTTTTTCTTATCCATTGCTGACATCCTTTCTAAATGAAGATAATGTTATTGTCTCCATTCTTGTTGGAAAGATACATCAGCAGAGGCTGGCGATGGCAGAATCTATCGTCTCATATGTAAAGGTATAGCCATGTTTAGTCAAGACAGAGGGAAAAACATGCTGCCCTTCTGCAACTAGCACACTCATTTCTCCTAATGCCAGCTTAAGAAAAGGAGCTGGAACTGGCAGCCAATGCGGACGGCCGAGCTGTCTGCCTATCGCTTTACCTAGAATACTCATCTTAACTGGAGCTGGTGCTGTGAAATTAACTGGACCTGAAATAGAATTATTATTTATAATAAACTCCATTGCGGCAACAACATCTTTAATATGTATCCAAGATGCCCACTGGTTTCCACTCCCTAAATTTCCGCCGGCAAATAACTTATAGGGAAGAAGCAGTTTCGGAAGAGCTCCCCCTTTTTCTGAAAGCACAAGACCGAAACGACAAAAAACCGTTCTGATGTCCTGCTCTGTTGCATGAGCAGCATGTGCTTCCCACTGTTTTACAGTATCTGCAAGAAAATCATTGCCTAGACTGGACTCTTCTGTAAATTTCATGCTTAAGGAAGTTCCATAAACACCGATTGCACTGGCGTTCATCCAAAGCTTTGGTCTGTTTGGAAGCTCTCTGATGATAGATAGAAGTCTGTCTGTTGACTTTACCCGGCTTTTGACGATTCTTTCTTTTCGTTCAGATGTCCAGCGGCCGCTGTTTAGTGATTCACCAGCAAGATTAATAACAATATCGATAGGTGCAGGAAGTGCAGCAGAAGAGCTTGTTAATGCATCATCCCAGTTAACAAAAAATAATTGTCCGCTGTTCTCCCGATTTTTGCTTCTAGTCAAACAATAGATAGCATGACCTTTTTGCGTTAAACTCTTTATTAGAGCATTACCGATCAAGCCGGTTCCGCCAGCAATCAGGAAATTCATTGTGTAATCCTCCCTAAATATTTTCTTTTTTATTATAATATTGACATGTATTTGAATCCTAGCCAGACGACTTATAGAGAAAGGGGGAAAAATGGGATGAAAATCAGTAAAATTACGAGGCAGAAAAATTTAAGCGACCGATATAATCTTTTTACGGAAAAAGCCGGCAAGGAAGAGTATGCATTCAGTGTTGATGAATCAATCCTAGTGAAGTATCAGCTCCGCAAAGGGATGGAACTTGATCCTCTTTTATTAAATCAAATACAGTACAGTGATGAAATCCGTAAAGGCTATCATACAGCTGTTAGATATTTGACAAGGATGAAGAGAACAGAAGCAGAGGTCCGAACACATTTGCGCACGAAAATCGAGGAAGACACAGTCATCGCAGAAGTCATTCGCAAGCTCTACGAAATGAAGTTTCTGGATGATGAGGATTATGCTTATTCCTATGTACGAACACAAAAAAACACTTCAGATAAGGGTCCTGAACTAATTAGAAGAGAATTAAGAGAAAAGGGACTGGGAGATGAATTAATTAGCAAAGCGTTAGTGGAGCTTCCTTTTGATGTTATGCTCGCAAACGCCGAAAAAATTGCTGCCAAGGCTTTAAGCAGCAATAAGAAGAATTCCTTTAAAATGGCCAAGCAAAAGGTAGAGCAGACTTTGACTAGAAAGGGTTATCCAGGTTCGGTTATTAAGGAAGTAAAGCTTTCCTTAGACGAGACAGGTGAAGAAGATGAGCTAGCTGCATTACGCGTTCACGGCGAAAAAGCTCAGCGTAAATTTTCCGCATATACAGGCTATGAATTTAAACAGAAGATGAAGCAGTTTTTATACAGAAAAGGCTTTTCCATTGAGTTAATTCAAAAATATCTGGACGAATTGGAGAGCTTTGAAGATTAACACGTAGTAACACGCTAGTTCATTTTTTTTGCTGAAAGCATTTTTGTCATATAAAATAAAGCAAGATAGAAGGAGAAGGGGGAACTGAAGCAATTGCAAACGAAAAGGTACAGCTTGATGTCTGAATATGAATTACGGTCTGAAATCGCCCAGTTAAATGATAAGGCCAAAAAAGCAGAACAACTGGGCATCGTCAATGAATTTGCCGTGCTCGAACGGAAAATCGTAATGGCAAAAGCATATTTGCTCGACCCGAATCAATTTAAACAAGGTGAAGTGTATGAAATTGAGGGAGATCCTGGCGTGCATTTCACGATTAATTATATGAATGGTATTTTTGCGTGGGGCACGCGAGATAATGGTGAAGGGCAAGAAGAAGGCATCCCCATCTCCTTATTGAAAAAATAAGAGGCATAAGAGCGGGCAACCGTTCTTATGCCAATTTCTTCTTATTGTTTATGTCTATGTGATGAGGCATTCATTCTTTCTTGCGGATGGGTATTAATTGTGCCATCTGCTCTCTTAGATGCATACTCTGGTTTTGCTCTTGGCTCACCTTCAAATTTGTTCTCATTTATATTATCTACCCCTTTAACCATTGGGCTGTTCCTCCTTTATAGTTCATAATATATACTTGCACATCAATAGTATTTGTATCAGTTAAACAAACTATAAGCGTTAATTATAAGGAAAGAAGGTAGTTTTCATGTATGATTATCAAAAAAAACTTGTGGACAGATTGCTTGAGATAAATGAAAGTATAACAGTTATTCAGGCACAGACATGGGTAGAGCTGCTGTGGGAGGATTTTGAAACAACATATGCTAAGGCGGGAAGAGATTATAAAGGAGCAGAAATGACGGAGAAGGTTGTAAGCCAATGGATAGAAAATTATGGTCCAAATCTCCATGAATTTGTAGCGGAAAATCCGAAGTATAAAGACTTTCTTGCTGAAAATAAGCGAAGCTTCCATTAAAAAAATCCAGCAGATGCTGGATTTTTTGTGCAAGCAGATTAGTTTGTTATTATGTCAAGTTTCTTCTGAAGCTTCTCTTCACTAAATATCCAGCCTGTGTACGAGGAAATGATGTTCAGATTTGTATCGAGATGGACGACAGCGACAAATGGATAATGCCCATTGCTGCGGTAGCGCAAATCAATAAATCGGACCTGATATTGATCCTCTAGCTCTGTAACTTCCCAGCGATATACTGGGGAGAAGGAAAGGAAAGCAGACAGGTTGCTGTCTGTTTTTGCTGCTTCCAGCACAGGTGTGGATGGAATGGCAATCCGCTTAAATTGGTCATAAATTTCAATTTTATAGTTATGTGCTCTGCCGACATAAAAATACTCATCTGTCATTACGGCGACACGCCAATGGCCATATCTCATCGTTGGAGACAGGATGATAGTGTTTGCATCAGGTATGACTTCTTTTACTTTGTGCTTCACCCTTCTTTGGGCCAGATAGCGGAGTATATAGTAAAAAAACAACACGATATATAACACGAGGAAAGTATATCCAGGTGGTGCTCCGAAAGCCCAAATAAACAGACCAACTACGTGCAAAGCAAAAATAATTGGATCAAATGTATTGATGAAACCGAGTGCTACCCATTTAGAAGAAAATGGTCTTAAAGCTTGTGTCCCATATGCATTGAAAATGTCGACGAATACATGGAGGAACACGGCAATAAATGTCCACATCCATAAATGGAGCAAGTTAGCTTCAGGAAAAAACGGATATAAAACAGCTACAATTATTAGCGGCCATAGTACCACAGCAGGAACTGAATGAGTTATACCTCTGTGATTACGAATATATACTGCGTTATTTCTTAGTTTTAATATAGTATCGACATCAGGAGCTTGAGAACCGGCTAATGTTGCAATCATCACGCTTATTGTTGTCGCATGGCTTCCTGCAACTGCTGGATCAAGAGTCGCCAAGCCTCCTAGCGCTAATCCCATTACTACATGTGTCCCAGTATCCAAAAATAAATTACCTCCCTGATTTTGCATAAGCAATTAATGGATAATGCTCTAATAATTTCTATAAAAAATAGCTTTATTTTTTTTATCAGTAAAGATACACTTTGATTTTAGACTAACTGAAAAAATTATCTCTGTTTACTTTGTGAAAGAGAAACATTATCTATACCTTATCATTGGGATTGTTTTCATAAAAGCCCAAAATGGGTTAGAAGAACACATTTTATGTTATTCCCCATTTCACAAAATATTAACATGGTGGAGGGTAAAAGTGAAAGAAGAAGCAAAAAGCCAATTGGACATACAGCAATTTAGAGATGACTTACTTAATTGGTTCATAGCAGAACAGCGTGACCTTCCTTGGCGCAAGGACAAGGATCCATATAAGGTTTGGGTTTCAGAAATCATGCTTCAGCAGACGAAGGTGGATACTGTTATTCCATATTTTAACCGGTTTATTGAACTGTTTCCGTCCATTAATGCATTGTCAGATGCAGAAGAGGAGAAAGTGCTCAAGGCTTGGGAAGGACTTGGATATTATTCTCGTGCTAGGAACTTACATAGTGCTGTGAAGGAAGTACGAGAAAAGTATGGTGGTGTTGTTCCTGATACTCCAGCAGAAATAGCAACATTGCGCGGAGTGGGCCCATATACTGCCGGTGCGATTCTCAGCATTGCCTACGGTGTACCAGAACCAGCCGTAGATGGAAATGTGATGCGGGTTTTATCGAGAATTCTGTCGATATGGGAAGATATCGCTAAGCCAAAAACACGAAAAACCTTTGAGGAAGCTGTGAGGATGTTAATATCTCATGAAAATCCGTCCTATTTTAACCAAGCATTGATGGAGCTAGGAGCACTTATTTGCACACCAACATCTCCTTCCTGTCTATTATGTCCTGTCCGTGAGCACTGCCAGGCTTTTATGGATGGCACACAAGGTGAATTACCAGTAAAGACAAAGAGTAAAAAACAGAAGACAGTTCAGCTAGCTGCAGTCATATTAGCAGATGAAAATGGCAGAACCTTAATTCACAAACGCCCAGATAAAGGATTGCTTGCCAACCTTTGGGAGTTTCCTAATATGGAAATAGTGCAGACACTTACAAGTGAAGCAGAGCAGTTAAAGGCAGAGATGTTGAGCAGATATGGAGCAACTATTGAAGTGGAGGAAAGCATCACAAGGATTGAACATGTTTTCTCACACCTTATCTGGCAGATTACGGTATATAAAGGGAAGCTTATCAAGCTTGAAGAAGAAACAAACACATTAAAAAGAGTGAATGCCAAGGAAATTGAACCATATCCTTTTCCGGTATCACATCAGAAAATGCTCAAATTTATCCCTGAAGCAGAATAAAAATGCCTGTCCCTTATTTTGGGAGAGGCATTTTTTATTTTAATCATAGCTGACTTCTGTGCCATGGGTCCAATCGGCTTCCTGCCTTTTCAGCCCGCCGCGATTTTCGATTTCCTCGATAATTTTTCTATGGATAGAGACACCTTCCACATTCAAGTATTGGGTCATTTGCTGCAAGGAATGATGAAAGTAGGCGAGTTCGCTGTCTTTCCATTCAGATTTATCAATCATTGCCAGTTCAGTCATATCTCTGCCGACATACATTTAAGCACCTTCTTTCCCTTATTATCTATAAGTATTGTGTTGTTGTTGATTGCGAACTATGCATGGAACAGGTAAAATGTGAAGCGAAATAATGACGGAAGGGATTGGTAAAAAGGATGGAAAATAAAGTAGCTTTAATTACAGGCAGTTCTAGAGGGATTGGAAAAGCAACAGCACTGAAGCTCGCAGCAGCTGGTTATGATATCGTTATAAATTATGCAAGAAGCAAAAAGGCTGCAGAGGAAACGGCAGAGGAAATCAGAGCACTCGGCAGAAAGGCTCTTATAGTAAGGGCGAATGTCGGCGATGTGGACAAGATTAAAGCGATGTTTACTGAAATAAAGGAGAAATTTGGCAGACTGGATGTATTTATTAACAATGCCGCATCTGGAGTACTGAGACCAATTATGGAGCTTGAGGAATCACATTGGGATTGGACGATGAATATAAACAGCAAGGCGCTGCTGTTTTGTGCGCAAGAGGCAGCAAGGCTAATGGAAGACGGCGGGAAAATTGTCAGCATCAGCTCATTAGGATCCATCCGATATTTAGAGAACTATACAACAGTAGGTGTGAGCAAAGCGGCAATGGAGGCATTGACAAGGTATTTAGCTGTTGAACTGTCACCAATGAATATTGTAGTTAATGCTGTTTCTGGTGGAGCGATTGATACAGAGGCATTAAAGTCATTCCCAAACAGGGAAGAGCTGTTAAATCATTCTGCAGAAAGAACGCCTGCAGGCAGAATTGTAGAAATAGATGATATGGTGAATGCTGTCATGTTTTTAGTTAGCGATGATGCAAGTATGATAAGAGGGCAGACAATTATTGTCGATGGAGGAATCTCTTTATTAGTATAAGGAAAAGGACCGGGGCTTCCGGTCCTTTCTAATGTTTATGAGCTAATTTGCCAATAAACTCAAACGATTGAATATGAGTCTTGGTCAGTTCAATTACTTCTTTGATGAATTCTTCTTGTGATTCCTTGAAGCCGTCCCGAATCCAATTTAATATTAGCCCGTAGAAGCCGTAAGCCGTATAGCGTTTAAAATAATCCATGTTAACAGGAATATGGTTAATTGTATCAAAGATGAATTGCTCTTTATAGATTTTCAAAATAGTCTGCGGGAAGTTAGTATGTAATCCTGGTAATGTATCTTCATACTTTATCAGCTCAAAAAAATTACGGTTTTTGTATATGTAAGCAACGATACTGAAAGACTGCGGATTAAGCTTTTCTGTATAAAATTTATGGCCATGCATGTATGGTTTGCCGACTGCTGCTTCTAAACCTTCCAGCTTTGAAACAAGCAAATCTTCTGCCAGTTCTATTTTATCAGGGTAGTGAATGTAAAAGGTGCTGCGGTTATAGGAGGCATGGTCCACAATGTTTTTAACTGTGACAGCGTGATAGCCTTTTTCTTTTATAAGTTCTATTAATGCTTGCTTCAGATGTTCTCTCGTCCGGTTTTGCCGATTTGTTGCCGGATGTTCCTGATCCATGAAAAAAACCTCCCTGAAAATAGACAGATTTATCGCAAGTGTCTAACTAATAGTCACTTAATGATATCTTAATGATTGTTAATTGTGAACAAAAGAGTAAAATTTAATTTGTAATTAAGCATATTCATCAAATAGTCTAGTACTTTTTATAGGAATATGTAAGCATATTTTTTAGGGGGATTTACAATGGGAAAATTACAAGATAAGGTTGCAGTAATCACAGGCGGCGCGTCTGGTATTGGCGCAGCAACAGCACGTTTATTTGTCTCAGAAGGTGCTAAAGTTGTGCTTGTAGACCTAAATGAAGAAAAAGGAAAGGCCTTCGAGTCAGAATTGAAAGCGCTTAACGCTGGAGCTCTGTTCGTTAAAGCTAATATTACAAGTGAAGATGAGGTTGCTAATATCTTCAAGCAAACGATAGATGCATTTGGCAAAGTTGATATTGTTTTCAACAATGCAGGTATTGGCCGTGTTCAGCCTTCACATGAATTGGACTATTCCGAATGGCGCCAAACAGTAAATGTAGATTTAGATGGTGTTTTCTTAGTGGCACGTGAAGCTATCCGCGAAATGTTGAAAGCTGGAGGAGGCACGATCGTCAATACAGCTTCCATGTACGGATGGGTTGGTTCACCAGGTTCTGCTGCCTATAATGCGGCAAAAGGTGGCGTTGTTAACTTAACTCGCTCTCTTGCATTAGAATATGCTGAACAAAATATACGTGTAAATGCGCTTTGCCCTGGATTTATTGATACACCAATCATTCCAGAAGAAAGCAAATTAGCACTCGCTGCAGCAACACCTGTAAAACGTCTCGGCAAAGCAGAAGAAATGGCAAAAGCTGTCTTGTTCCTAGCTTCTGATGATTCTTCTTATATGACAGGGAACAGCTTGATAGTAGACGGCGGTTATACTGCACAATAATTCAATTACGGCTTAAACATGAAAAGGGGGAAGAGGACGATGGAAAATCGTTTTGATGGCAAAGTTGTGTTAATTACAGGCGCTGGCTCTGGCTTAGGACAGGCTTCCGCTCTGCAAGCTGCGAAAGAAGGAGCTAAGCTGTCCCTTGTGGATTTAAATACTGCTTCTTTAGAAGAAACAAAAAAACAAGTGCTTGCAACAACACCAGAAGCAGAAGTTTTGCTTATTACAGCAAATGTAGCCGATGAGAAGGCAGTTGAAAGCTATGTAAACGAAACGGTTGCTAAATTCGGCAAAATTGACAGCTTTTTCAATAATGCTGGTATTGAAGGTAAACAGGATCTTACGGAAGATTTCGGTCTAGACGAGTTCCAAAAAGTCGTTAGCATAAACTTAAATGGTGTATTTTATGGCTTGAAATACGTATTGAAAGTTATGAGAGAACAAGGCTTTGGGTCTGTTGTTAATACTGCATCTGTAGGTGGAATCCGCGGTGTTGGAAACCAATCCGGCTATGCAGCAAGCAAACACGGCGTTGTCGGCTTAACTCGCAACTCAGGAATTGAGTACGGCCAATATGGAGTCAGCATTAAAGCGATCGCGCCAGGTGCAATTATGACACCAATGGTAGAAGGATCATTAAAGCAAATCGACCCAGACAACTGGGAAGAGGTCGGCAAACAATTTGTTGAACCAAACCCAATGAAGCGTTTCGGAAAACCAGAGGAAGTTGGCTACTTAGTTGCATTCCTGCTGTCTGATCAAGCTAACTTCATCAATGCGACTGTTATTCCAATTGACGGCGGACAGTCCTACAAATATTAATATTAAGATATAAGCTTCCATTTTCGCTTGCGATTGTTTTCCAGCTAAGTTTCAATAGCCCCCCAGGTTAACAGCTTTACTATGGAATAATTGCAAAAGATTTAACAGCTTAATTAGGGTCTTAGTAGAATTTAAAGCACGAGTTAATCTCGTGCTTTTTTATATGGATTTTATTGAAATTAAAAAAATAATGGATAGAACTTCTGCATCCGGGACAAATTATATTCGTGGAGGTGATAGTAATGGCTAAAAAAGCAGGTAGCACACAAACTGGTACTAACATCCAAGAAGTAAAACAACAAAACGCTTCAGTAACTTCTGGTCAACAATTCGGTACAGAATTCGCTAGCGAAACTGACGTACAAGAAGTAAAAAGACAAAACGCTCAAGCAGAGCAAAACAAATCTAAAAACTCATAATTATAGCTAAAAGATGAAGGCACTTTTCTTAGAGGAAAGTGTCTTCTCTTATTTCTCCTAAAAAAATCCTCGTATACTCCTAATGGAAAGTTCGACAAAACCTCTTGTTAGTCTACAGAAGTAGTCAAAGGAAATAGGGACTTGAAGTGGAAATAATCAACAGAGCAAAAAAAACACCAAAATTTAAAAGTCAGCAGTGAAGAGGGAATAGTAGAATATCTTTTTTAAAATGAGAGGTAATTAAATCCTTGCTAAAAATATGAATTAGGATGTGTATGTTCATGAACGTGTTCAATGGATTAGTAGGAGAACAGATGAAGATTATGGAAAAGCTGCTGTACTTGCAAAGTGAGCTGGAGCGGTGTGAGGAAATAGAGGCACAATTGCAGCAATTGCAAAAGGAAACAGAGCTGAAGGAAGTGCAGGTTGAGATCCTGAATATGGAGATGGAGCTGAAAGAGATTCAGCGAATATTTGAAATGCAGACAGAAAAAGTTATCAAGGTTTACCAGCAAAACGAAATGAATTTAAGCTCCATTTGATAGGTAACATTAAATATTTCTTATCCCTTCTGCAATTTCAATGGTTCTTTTGTTTTAAATTTTTCTATTAACCGTTATAATAATAGAAAAAAGAGGAATTGTTCTTTGTTGCCTTGATTGGGAATTAGAATATTTAAATGTAAGTAGGTTGCAAAGCGTCCGCAAAATGAAAGTAGGGGAGAATAATGGGCGTACCTATCGAGGGTGAACCAATACAAATTCATAGCTACAAACATAATGGGCACATCCATCGAATCTGGGACGAAACAACGATACTTAAAGGGACGCAAAATTTAATAATAGGCGGTAACGATCGGACAATTGTTACAGAATCAGACGGCAGAACATGGGTCACCCGTGAACCGGCAATATGCTATTTTCATTCCCAATACTGGTTTAATGTAATTGGAATGATAAGGGAAGACGGAATCCATTATTATTGTAACCTTAGTTCGCCATTTATTTATGATGGAGAAGCAGTGAAGTATATTGATTATGATTTGGATATTAAAATTTTTCCAGATATGACTTTCAACCTCCTTGATGAGGACGAGTATGAGCGTCACCGTGCGGAAATGAAGTATCCAGATGCGATTGACCGTATCTTGAAATCGCATGTTAATCAATTGATTCAGTGGATACGCCAAAGAAAAGGTCCCTTTGCACCAGATTTTATTGATTTATGGTATGAAAGGTATTTAACGTACAGAAGTTAATAAGTAAGGAGGAATAGCTTGTTGAGAGTTCAGCAAGCTTTTTCTTTTGTTTTGATTTGTGCTAGTGGTAAAATAACATCTTGTTTGGAAGCTTTGTTCTAATTACTTATTTACATAACAACTTTGGAAAGGAAAGAGGAGAGAATGTGGACAGTATTAAAAGATATTTGCATTTCGTAAAACCTTACCGAATGCAAATTATAGGAACTATCATCATTGGTATCATCAAATTCGCTATTCCTTTGCTCATTCCGCTTTTGCTTAAATTTGTCGTTGATGACATTATTAACGCAACAGACTTGGATAAACAAGAGAGAATAACAAGCCTTTTGAAGATGATGGGTATAATGTTAATCATCTTTGTCATCATTAGGCCGCCTGTTGAATATTACCGCCAATATTTTGCCCAGTGGACGTCGAATAAAATACTTTATGACATTCGTGATCAGCTGTTTTCTCATTTACAGAAACTGAGCTTGAAGTATTATTCAAATACAAGGGCAGGGGAGGTTATCTCCCGCGTAATTAATGATGTGGAGCAAACGAAGAACTTTATCCTGACTGGCCTGATGAACTTATGGCTTGATGGTGTTACCATCTTAATTACGATCGGAATAATGCTGACGATGAATGTGAAGCTGACGATTATCTCGATTATTCTTTTGCCGTTTTATGCGTTATCTATCAGACATTTCTTCGGAAACTTACGTACGCTGACAAGAGAGAGATCGCAGGCTTTAGCAGGAGTGCAAAGCTTCTTGCATGAAAGAGTGCAGGGAATCTCGGTCATCAAAAGTTTTGCAACAGAAGATCATGAACAAAAACACTTTAAAAAATATAATAGTGCATTCTTGGAAAAGGCAACAGATCACACACGCTGGAATGCAAAAGCATTTGCTGTGGTTAATACGATTACGGATATTTCACCATTAATCGTAATTGCCTATTCAGGCTATCAAGTAATCAGCGGTCAGCTGTCTTTAGGGGCTATGGTAGCTTTCTTTGCATACATTGAAAGGCTGTATAATCCGCTGAGACGAATGGTGAACTCTTCCACTACACTGACACAGTCAATCGCATCAATGGATCGTGTTTTTGAGCTGATAGATGAAAAGTACGATATTCAAGATAAGGAGACAGCTGTCCCATGTGTGGATGTTAAAGGGGATATTAGTTTTCAGAATGTCGATTTTGCCTACGATCAAAAGGATGACCGTGTCTTAAAAAATATCACTTTAAATATAAAGCAAGGAGAAACAATTGCTTTTGTAGGGATGAGCGGCGGCGGTAAATCATCACTGATCAGTCTGATTCCGCGCTTTTATGATGTTACTGGCGGCAGTATTCTTCTTGACGGAAAAGATATCCGCGATTTTCAAGTAAGAACCTTAAGGGATAAAATCGGAATGGTTCTCCAAGAAAATATTCTATTCAGTGAATCAATCAGAGAGAATATTATGATAGGAAAACCAGATGCAACAGAGGAAGAAGTAATCGAAGCAGCAAAGGCTGCTAACGCACATGACTTCATCATGCAGCTCCCAGATAAATATGAAACAAAGGTTGGCGAAAGAGGAGTAAAGCTAAGCGGCGGACAAAAGCAGCGTGTTGCCATTGCCCGTGTATTCTTAAAGAATCCGCCAATTCTCATTTTGGATGAAGCTACGTCTGCTCTTGATTTGGAAAGTGAGCAATCTATTCAAGAAGCGATTGAGAAACTGGCAAAGGAAAGGACGACATTAATTGTTGCCCATAGACTTTCGACCATCACTCATGCAGACCGCATTGTCTTAATTAACAATGGGGAAATTGTTGAGGATGGCAGCCATGAACAGCTGATGAAGCTTCAAGGTCATTACTTTAATCTGTTTCAAATACAGCAGCTTGGAGTATAAATAAAAGAAAGGATGTCCTTGAATCAAGGACATCCTTTCTTTTTATTCTTCTATCTTAACTTCCGGTTCATGCTTATGATGTACTTGAATCGTGGTGATTAGTGTATCTAAATGCTCCACATTTTCATCATATTCAATGATTGCAGAAATGATTTGCATTGCATGGTACTGCACCATTTCCTCTTCGTGTTCACATATACGCTCATCAACTGTTTCGCGGTAGTGGTTGATAAGCTGGTAGAATAGTTCCTTCCTGTCAAGGGTGATATTCCCTTCCTCAAAGGTGACATTCGGTTTCACTTTACCAATGAACTTCAGCATCACATGCTCATGATGATGGATCAGACAATCAAGCTGCTGCTGGATGATATTTTGAAAATTCTCCGGCAATGATTTAAGCTCATTTTCAAAACGGTGCAATTTCTTTAAAGTATGGAATGATCTTTTAAGCGTGTTAATCATTTGCCTGTATATAACAAGCTTTCTCGCTTTAAGAGGCGTATTCCTCTTAAAATAGTTTCTTTCTTCTTTATACATTAAGTACAACTGGTCTATTTTAATAATCCGGTCAGAAATCTTGTCGATATCATTCTTTAGTAGACTATGTTCAGATGCATGCCTAATATTCAGGCGTATCCACTTTGTAACTTCTTCACTAATATCAGAAATGCTGTTATACAGCTTGTTTTCATATTTTGGAGGCAAAAATACGAGATTTACGATAAACGCTGATAGAATCCCCAGCATTATAGTTGAAAATCGTATAATCGCAAATGTAATAAAGTCATCTGTCGTCGTTTCCATAATTGCAATCAACGTTACTGTTGACAAAATGATTGTTTTTTCTAGTTTAAGCTTTAAATTAATCGTAATTACAATTACCGCGGCAAGACCAATGATAAAGATATTGTTGCCGAAGCTGAGTACGAAAACAACAGCGATAATTGCGCCTATAATATTACCTTGTATTTGCTCTATAATAGATAAGTAAGATCGATAAATAGTAGGCTGTATCGCAAAGATTGCGGAAATTCCTGCGAATACAGGTGTTGGCACTTGCAGTGTTTGGGCAAGCAGCAACGCTAAAACGATGGCGATTCCTGTCTTAAGAATGCGCGCTCCTAAAGTCATATAGAAATAATCCTCTCTCATACATTTTAAGTAGCCTAGTATATCTATACTTTAAACAAATTATAGAAAAACTAAACAATAATGTACTATACAGTGATTGACTGTTAACATCAATAGTCATTTAATGATTATATGATTTTTTCATGAAAAATTAATGAAATGTAATGCTGCGGAATATGCTTTGTTGGATTTTAGCAGGTTGCAAAAGTTTTTACAGGAGAATTTAAACGTTGTATCATGCAGATTTATGTGATTTATAAAACAGAGAGCAATATAACTGCTCTCTGTTTTAGATGGTTTTTATAGTTCTTTCGCCAATGCTTCAAAAGCATTGTTGACAGCATGGATTGTTGCCTCAATATCCTCTTGGGTATGAGCAATGGTAATAAACCATGCTTCATATTTTGAAGGTGCAAGCATAACACCTTGTTCTACCATTAACTTAAAGAATTTACCGAATAATTCACCATCAGTGTTTTCGGCCTGCTCATAATTCATAACCTTTTCGTTCGTGAAGTAAATAGTAAGTGCGCCTTTTAGACGGTTAATAGTAATCGGCACCTTATGCAATGCAGCCACATCAGCAATCCCTTTTTCAAGCAAAGCACCCAATCTATCCAAGTGCTCATATACGCCTTTTTGTTTCAGCACTTCAAGGCAGGCAATTCCTGAAAGCACAGAAGCAGGATTTCCGGCGTGTGTACCAGCTTGGTATGCGGGTCCAATCGGTGCCACTTTGTCCATAATTTCCTTTTTGCCTCCATAAGCTCCGATTGGAAGACCTCCGCCGATGATTTTCCCTAATGCTGTTAAATCTGGCTTTACTCCTAGTAAATCCTGGGCACCACCGTATGTAAAGCGGAAGGCAGTGATTACTTCATCATAAATGACAAGAGCTCCAGCATTATGGGTATATTCGTTAATTAATTCAAGGAAACCTTCAACAGGCTCGACAATACCGAAGTTACCGACTATTGGCTCGACAAGGACGGCAGCAATTTCTGGTCCCCATTTCTCAATTGCATCCTTGAAGGCATCGATATCATTGAAAGGAACAGTGATAACATCAGCGGCAATCACAGCAGGTACGCCAGCTGAATCTGGTGTGCCCAGTGTAGATGGACCTGAACCTGCTGCAACAAGGACAGGATCGGAGTGGCCGTGATAACAGCCTGCGAATTTAATAACCTTGTTTCTGCCAGTATAGGCACGTGCCACCCTGATCGTTGTCATGACCGCCTCTGTTCCAGAGTTCATGAATCTGACTTTCTCCATAGAGGGAATAGCTTCTTGAAGCATTTTAGCGAATGTCACCTCATGCGGTGTCGGTGTCCCGTACAAAACGCCACTTTCTGCTGCTCGAGTGATAGCTTTTGTTATATGGGGATGAGCATGTCCTGTAATGATTGGGCCGTATGCTGCCAAATAATCAATGTACTGGTTTCCATCCACATCGAAGAAATAGGCTCCTTGTCCTCTTTCCATAGCGACAGGAGCTCCGCCGCCAACTGCTTTATACGAACGAGAGGGGCTGTTGACTCCCCCGACGATTACTTTAAGTGCTTCCTCATGTAATCTCTCAGAATTATTATGTTGCATGATATTCCTCCTAAATCTTCTATCATTATTAAATGATGTTCATCATAATTTTAGCACTTTTTTTCAGAAGATAAACGATAAAGCTATTGTAAGTACTACTTTGCCTGATGCTCTGGTCTTTATGTAGAAAGACAAGCATACATTTTTAAAAAGAAAAGCAGATAAGGGGGAGGAACGTGTTTTTTTATTTTCTGTTAGCTATGATTATTTTTTTTATCATGATGAGCTTGCGAACATTGTTCGTTCCTTATCGTCTGAAAGAAAAATGGGTTTCTTTTGAGAACTTTATATACTTATTCTTTGTTTATATCACCATTATGATAGGATTTGGTTTAATCTACACACTCCTTCAGCTCAACGGGGTAGAGGTCTACAATGAAAGTGAACAAATGTATGACTCTTCCCTGCATTTTATAGATATGCTTCAAACAGGGATATATTTCAGTGGCATCACTCTTTTTTCAGTCGGCTTCGGCGACTTGGCGCCAATCGGGTTTGGAAGATTGATTGTAGTAATAGAAGCACTTATCGGCTATACAATTCCTGCGGCATTTGTGGCAAGAGCAGTTCTTGATATGGACAGCTAAAAGGGATGTAAGTTGAAAAAAAATGCTCCTTTCGCTAGGCTATTATTAATAATAGTATTGGAGGAAGAATGATGAGTGTGATTATAGGAGAGAAAGCACCTGATTTTACATTAGAAGCAAATAATGGAGAGACAGTTAAATTGTCAGATTTTATTGGGAAAAATGTTGTTTTATACTTTTATCCGAAAGATATGACACCTGGATGTACAACAGAAGCGTGTGATTTCAGAGACAGCCATGCTATCTTCGAAAAGCTTGAGGCAGTTGTCCTTGGAGTAAGTCCTGATCCTGTCAATAAACACAGAAAGTTTATTGAAAAACACGGCTTGCCGTTCCTGCTTCTTGCAGATGAAGATCATCAAGTAGCAGAAAGCTACGAAGTCTGGAAGCTGAAGAAAAACTTCGGGAAGGAATATATGGGTATTGAACGTTCCACCTTTCTTATCGACAGAGAGGGTAGACTTGTCCGTGAATGGCGAAAGGTCAAAGTGGCCGGTCATGTAGAGGAGATTGCTGAAGAACTGAAAAAACGATAAGCTTTTCTAGCCTAATTTATTACGGCTGAGGCTTTTGTCCATTCCAATATACAAGTTGTGAATACATTATATTAGGGCATACCTCCTCAGATATATGTTGCAGACCACGATGGTTGGTCTGCCTTTTTTTATTTAGGAAGATAAGAGCATTATATATGGCCAATCGAATATAATAAGAAGTATAGAAAAAGAATCATTCTAGTTTTAGACAAATGATAACACAATATCAGTCTGATTTACGTCTATTCCGCCATTCTTATTGACAAAAGCATGATTTTGTTAGTACACTAATTATAAACATTATAAAATAAGAATACTTTTTAGAAATGGGGTGCATGTCTGTGGAACATAATGAGTTACAGGAAGCTCTTGATAAACTAAAAGAAACAGGAGTGCGCATTACCCCGCAGCGTCATGCGATACTTGAATATTTAATAAGCTCAATGTCACATCCGACTGCCGATGAAATTTACAAAGCACTGGAAGGCAAATTTCCAAATATGAGTGTGGCCACTGTTTATAATAATTTAAGAGTGTTTAAAGAAGTGAGTCTTGTAAAGGAATTGACATATGGTGATTCTTCAAGCCGCTTTGATTTTATCACTTCCCATCATTACCATATCATATGTAAGGATTGCGGGAAGATAGTGGATTTCCATTATCCTGGACTGGATGAGGTAGAACAATTCGCCAGTCATGTCTCAGGTTTTAAAATCAGTCATCACCGCTTAGAAATTTATGGAACATGTCCTGAATGTGCAAAAAACGAAGCGCACTAAGCAAGTATAAAGAGGATGTCTCTTTTTGAAATTTCCCACCAAATGCCGGCGGGGGATTTAAAAAATGATGACTCCTCTTTTTGTCTTTTATGTGCTCATTAGAAAAACGTATCATAAAGTTTGCCGGGGATTATTGTCCGATTTAGTGAAAGGCAGGAATTTTAGAACAATATATCGAAAGTATAATTAACGAATTTTTTATGATGGGGGAGCAATGATGGAAGACATTCTTCGTCCGATTTATCAAGAAAGAGCGAGCCAAGCGAACACACTTGGCGTTCTGATGATAGAAAAAAGACAAAAAGAAATGACGGTAACAGATACATTTGACTCGGTGATGCTAATCATCGTAAAAGAGGCGGAAAAGCCAATTTTCATTAAGCATTATACGTATACAGATAAAAAGGCAGCACTTCATGTCATCACAGAGACTCAGTTGAAAAAATGGATCCTGCTTGGGACAAATAAAAAAATCTTTGAATGGCTGTACAATGGGAGAGTTATATTTGACCGCAATGAGTTTGTCTCGCAGCTCAAAAGTGAGTTAAAGGATTTTCCTGTCTCTGAAAGAAAGCGGAAGATGGGTGTGGAGTTTGCCAAGCTTATCAGAAGATATATGGATGGAAAGGCATTTTTTGAGAACAAACATTATCTTGATGCATATAATGATGTCGTTCACTCCTTGCATCATTTAGCAAGGCTTGCGGTCATCGAAAACGGGTTTCACCCCGAGGTGACTGTTTGGAGTCAGGTTAAACAGATTGAACCAGAGATTTATAAATTATATGTTGAATTGATTAACAGTGAAGAGCCTTTGGAAAAAAGACTTGAATTGTTGTTTTTGGCAAGCGAGTTCCTCATCCATTCAAAGACAAAAATGAGCATTCAGCATATTTCAGATATACTGGAGGAGAAAGAGTATTGGTCATTTAATGATCTTATGGAGAATGAAGAGCTTTTTCTTGTATATTCTGTTGATTTAGGAATGCTTGTTGAATATTTAATTGAAAAACATTTTATTGAAGTGGTGGATGTGGAAACGAAAAGTCCTAAGGTTTATCACCGCTATTATAAGGTTTCGAAAAAAGATTAAAGTTTTTTTAGAAAAAGTATTGACGCTAACTAAATAACTTGTTATATTTATATCCGTCGCTAAAACAACACAAAATGTTGCTGAAACGGCGGAAAAGTTTTTTTAAAAAACAGTTGACACGAAAAAGGTCAAATGTTATATTAAGAAAGTCGCTTCTGGAAGAATGAGGAAGCAGACGAGATTGCTCTTTGAAAACTGAACAAACAAAACGTCAACAATAATCGTTTTTATAACTTGCGTTATAAAGATGAAAACAAAGTAACAAAAAGCTAGAGTTTAGCAAATGAGCTAATCTTACTCTTTATCGGAGAGTTTGATCCTGGCTCAGGACGAACGCTGGCGGCGTGCCTAATACATGCAAGTCGAGCGGACTTAAAAAGCTTGCTT